>QCJV01000004.1 GCA_003215795.1 Prochlorococcus sp. AG-409-F19 | reverse complement strand
TGAGAAATGATCCTGCTTTTATATAACAGGATCTAGGCTTCTGATCAAAACCCATTCGAGCTTTTGGACCATTTACCAATTAGATAAAAACCTTTAATGAATATGTCTAAACCACGTCCTCTGCCAACGACTGGTGCCCTAACTGGAGTCCTTGAGGCTCTAGCATTTTTCCGAGATCCTAACTTCACTAAAATGCGATTTGATCGTCTTGGGAATGTCTTCGAGACATCAATTCTTGGACAACAAATGGTGTTTATTCAGGGAGAGAAAGCTATTGGTGATTTATTGTCTCAATCAGAAGTGATAGAAGTTTGGTGGCCAGAGAGTGTTCGACAACTTTTGGGTAGCTATTCACTCGCAAACCGGAATGGAGTAGCCCATAAAGCAAGGAGAAGAATAGTAGCTCAATTATTCTCGTCTTCAGCACTTCAACGTTATAGCACTGGTATTATCAACTTAATTAATGAACTTAGAAAAGAACTAAAAACTACAAAAGCTCCTCTCCCTTTAGCCGAGAAAATGCGACGTTTTGCTTTTTCCGTTATCGCTACAACTGTTCTTGGGCTGGAGGGTCATGATCGTGACAAATTATTTTCTGATTTTGAGATCTGGACCAAGGCTCTCTTCT
The DNA here is from genome assembly GCA_003215795.1 of Prochlorococcus sp. AG-409-F19. GTDB lineage: Bacteria > Cyanobacteriota > Cyanobacteriia > PCC-6307 > Cyanobiaceae > Prochlorococcus_E. The sequence continues at coordinate 73,598 of QCJV01000004.1, read as the reverse complement.
CAATTCCGATCGCTCTTCCAGGTAGTTCCTTTGCTAAAGCTCTAAAGGCAAGAAAACGTTTACTTGAACAACTTCAAAAAATACTTAGTCAACCTATCAATGGCAAAGGTGGCTTGGATTTACTAGCAGGAGGTCTTGATGAAGCAGGCATTCCTTTTGCAGATGAAGATTTAGGGGAACAACTACTTCTACTGTTATTTGCTGGATATGAAACCACAGCTTCTGCGCTTAGCTGCCTAATGCGAGAATTACTTCTCAATCCACAAATAGAAACATGGCTTCGTGAAGAGATAGATACTCTATATTGGCCTCCAACCCCTAAGGAAGCAACTATAGCCTACGATCCTAGCAATGCTCCAAGACTCGATGCCCTCATCAAGGAAGTAATGCGACTCACTCCACCAGTAGGTGGTTTTTTTCGCCGAACCAAGCAATCCTTGATCTTAGATGGTGTTCTCGTTCCTAATAATAGTGTAGTTCAAGTAGCTTTAATTGCTTCTAACCGTCATGGGATAGGTGATCTAGATATATTTCGACCACAACGTCACCTAGAGAATGATTGTTCTTTAAAATTAATGCCTTTCGGTGGGGGCGAACGTGTCTGTCTTGGCAAATCATTAGCTGAACTTGAGATCCGATTGATGGTGGTTGGATTAGTTCGTAAATTGCAACTTAAAGTTATCCCAGATCAAGACTTCAACTTGAGACAGATCCCAAGCCCTTCTCCTCGTGATGGATTATTAGTAAAGGTAAAAGAGTGAGAACTACTTTCCAAATCAATACATCAAGTTTTCTCTCAGTTCACAACATAGATTGTTTAATTAAGGAAAACTCTAAAAGAGATCAGCAATAATAAAAGCATTTTAAGAAAAACTAAGCTTGCTGCCTAAGGAACCTAACAGTGCGCTGTTAAATTTAAGCCTTTTAACTAGCGGAGTGATGAGGATCATAAATAGGTATAAAAGGGGGTCTTACCTGGCTCTTTTATTTGTACAATTTCAGATGAATTGCCTTTGACAATCAAAAAGGGAATCACGTAAAGAGTTTTTTGAACATGAAGAAGGGGGACATATTTCGATGCCCCCCTTTGAGTCCAGCTCTTGCTTTCTTAACCAACGAGCTCGTACTTCTATTGCATTCCTAATCAACTAAGAACAACGAGCAAAGAGTATAAATGCCGCTTTTTAATCTTTACTAGCCAACAAAATATAAAGTCAAGGTGAATCAAAGAAACAAAACAGCAATGGAATTCAATTTACACATTCTAATCAAAGCCATAATAATTTTATAAGTTGCTATATCCCCATTCACAAGATAATTCACACTCAGTGAGACTTTCCTTTCCTAGACGACTTAGAATTCTAACCATGTCAACTGATGAGAGACTTCCATCAGCATTCCACTTAAGAGTTGTTTTTCGCTGAACTGGTATGCTTTCTTTATTTCCTGGTGAGGGAAGAAATTTAACCTTTTTATTTTCAAGAAAGTCTAAATAGGATTTAGCAGCATGAAGATCTGCTGTGTAAGTACATTGATTTGCAAAACAAGCTCTAAATATTCTGCCAGTCAGACCTTGCAAGCAAACAATTGAGCCACCATAAGGAGTTGTATGGAAAGGCTTTTGAATGATCATTACTCGCTCTCCATTGCTAGAAGGATGGGTATTTTGTATCAACGGCTACCAGATTGCAATAGGTCTTAATGCTCAAGCGTGAAATTAGTTGCTGTTCACAAATGTCTATTCATTAACACAATTGTCCTAGGCTCTATTGCTATAGCTAATAAAAAACTACTGGTCAAGAAAAAAATAGTAACCAACAGCTGTGACCTATTGGTTATTAGCAATAGAAGCTTGATTGAAATAGAATAAAGAAATAAGGATGAGAAAGTTAATCCATCCACACACCATCCACACATCGCAATATCGCTGAGAACCCATGGCATCACAAGAACCACGCTACTGGCTAATGAAAAGTGAGCTTACAGCTCTCGACTAGTTTTTCAGCGAACCGAGAAGATTTACCCAAACTTTTTAATGCCTCAACAAGAAGAAAAAACTCAGCCAAAGAAAGAAGACTCTAAGGAAAAAGCTGTGGAATCTCTATTGAACTATGAGTGCGAAGATGATGATGATGGCTCAGATTGGGAAACATAAAGGTTAAAGGTCATAGTCACCAAACAAATGAAATTATCATCTCTTCAGCAATACGGGATCGTCACTACAAATTATTGGGCGTTCACTCTGACTGATGGCGCACTTCGCATGTTGGTGGTCTTTCATTTTCATCAAATTGGCTATACAGCTTTAGAGATTGCATTTCTTTTTTTATTTTATGAGCTCTTTGGGATCATTACTAATCTCTATGGTGGCTGGATTGGTGCGCGTTATGGCCTACGACTAACTCTCTGGGCAGGCACACTTCTTCAAATCAGTGCTCTTTTGATGCTGGTTCCTGTAGCTGTAAGTTGGCCGAAATTTCTAAGCGTTAGTTATGTCATGCTTGCGCAAGCAATTAGTGGTATTGCTAAAGACCTCAACAAAATGAGTGCAAAGAGTGCAATCAAAACAGTCGTACCTGAAACCCATGAAGAAGAACAAAAAGGGAAAAAGAAGTTGTTCAAATGGGTTGCTGTTTTAACAGGATCAAAAAATGCCCTAAAGGGAGTTGGGTTTTTCCTAGGGGGAGCATTACTAACTAGCTTTGGTTTTAATAAAGCTGTTGAACTAATGGCGATTGGCTTGGCATTGTCATTTCTTATGACATTGATCTTGCCAGGTGATATTGGACGGATGAAGAAAAAACCAATATTTAAGGACCTTTTCTCAAAATCAAGAGGGATTAACACTCTCTCGACTGCACGTTTCTTTCTCTTCGGAGCTAGAGATGTGTGGTTTGTAGTCGCATTACCTGTTTTTCTTGAGACATCACTTAATTGGAACTTCTCTGAGATTGGAGCTTTCCTAGGACTATGGATTATTGGCTACGGTTTTGTACAAGCATTGGCCCCAACTTTAAGAAATCTTTGGGGGAAGAAGTCAAGCCCAGGAGTTTCAACGGTTCAATTTTGGAGTGCGTTACTGATGGGGATACCTGGACTAATAGCCATTGCATTATGGAGACAGAATGATCCAAGCATTGCCATTATTGCGGGTTTAATTGCGTTCGGAATAGTTTTCGCAATGAATTCTTCTATCCATTCATTCATGGTTTTGGCTTATACAGATGCTGAAAATGTAAGCCTCAACGTTGGCTTCTATTACATGGCAAATGCGGCAGGCAGACTTCTTGGGACGCTTCTATCAGGAGTTTTGTTTGTACTGGGAGATACTACTTATTTAGGTATGCAGATTTGTTTGTGTTGTTCCAGCTTATTTATCCTCTTCTCATGGTTGAGTAGCCTTCAGCTTCCTTCACTAAAGAACTCTGGATATCTTAATTAAATAGTCTCACAATCCAAAGACATCACTTCTGCAATGTCTCAGGAAACGTTTTGAATAATATTTTCTATAAGTTGAGATCTGTTGGTTATTAGTAATCAAAACTTAATTGAAATAGAATAAAGAAATGAGGGTGAGAAAGTTAATCCATTCACACACCATCCACACATCGCAATATCGCTGAGAACCCATGGCATCACAAGAACCACGCTACTGGCTAATGAAGTGTGAGCCTTAAGTCTATACCAAGAGTTCTCAGCGTTTAATCAAAATTCCTTCGAACTTTTATAAGCAAAAAAATATTACACACTTTTCCCTACGAAGAAGTTAAAGATCCAAAACATTCTTTATTGACTCACAACATGAGAATAAGGGCCATAGTCAAAGTAATAAGTATCGTTGTGCCATGGGAAGCTCTTTTGCAGGTTCACATGTAAGCAACTCTCCATCTGCAAAGACTTCATAGGTCTGAGGGTCAACATCGACTGAAGGCAAAGCAGTATTTAACTGCATACTTTTTTTGGAAATCTCACGAGTATTTTTAACGCTTACACAAGTTTTTTGTAGGCCTAAGGTTTTTGGAATACCTGCATCGATCGCAGCCTGGCTAAGAAATGTAAGAGAGCTTGAAGCTAAAGCACTTCCAAATGATCCAAACATTGGTCTTCCATAAACTGGCTCTGGTGTTGGAATAGATGCATTAGCATCACCCATTTGCGCCCAAGCAATAGAGCCTCCTTTAATGACAATCTCTGGTTTAATACCAAAGAAACCTGGCTTCCATAGAACCAAGTCAGCCAACTTACCTACTTCTACTGAGCCAATATGACGACTCATCCCATGAGCAATAGCAGGGTTAATTGTTACTTTTGCGATATATCGTTTTAAACGATGGTTATCATTACGACTGGAGTCCTCTGGTAGCGAACCACGTTGTACTTTCATCTTGTGTGCTGTTTGGAAAGTACGAGTAATAACTTCCCCCACCCGTCCCATCGCTTGTGAATCACTTGCAATGATTGAAAAGGCACCTAAATCATGAAGAATATCTTCTGCAGCAATTGTTTCTCGACGAATACGTGACTCAGCAAAAGCAACATCTTCTGGAATTTTAGAGTCTAAATGATGACAGACCATCAGCATATCTAAATGTTCCTCAAGTGTATTTAATGTATAAGGTCTCGTTGGGTTAGTGCTGCTTGGAAGAACATTACTTTGACCACAGATTTTGATGATATCTGGAGCGTGTCCACCTCCTGCTCCTTCTGTATGAAATGTATGAATTGTCCTTCCATTAATTGCTTTAATTGTATCTTCGACAAATCCAGCTTCGTTCAGGGTATCTGTGTGGATACACACCTGAACATCTCTGCGATCAGCAACACTTAAACAACAATCAATAGAAGCAGGGGTTGTCCCCCAATCTTCATGAAGTTTCAAGCCACATGCTCCTGCAACAACCTGTTCTTCTAGAGCTACAGCACTACTAGCATTCCCTTTCCCAAAGAAACCTAAATTCACTGGAAAAGCCTCTGCTGCTTGAAGCATGCGTGAAATATGAAAAGCACCAGGAGTGCAAGTAGTTGCATTAGTACCTGTTGCTGGGCCTGTACCTCCTCCAAGCATAGTTGTAACACCACTTGCCAATGCTGTTTCAATCTGTTGAGGGCAAATGAAATGAATATGTGTATCAATACCGCCTGCAGTCAAAATGTTTCCTTCCCCTGCAATCACTTCTGTACTTGGTCCAATAATAATTGACACAGCTTCTTGGGTATCTGGGTTCCCCGCCTTCCCAATCCCAACGATTTTGCCATCTTTAATCCCAATGTCAGCTTTTTCTATTCCCCACCAATCAAGAATTAAGGCATTAGTTATGACAGTATCAACAGCACCATTCTCTCTACTTTCCTGAGATTGCCCCATACCATCCCTTATAACCTTACCTCCTCCAAATTTGACTTCATCACCATAGACTGTATGGTCATGTTCAACCTCAAGTATTAAAGAAGTATCTGCGAGACGTACACGGTCTCCTGTCGTTGGACCATAGGTTTCAGCATAAGCACGGCGAGAAATGTGATAAGACATAAAGCTTCAAGTAATTGAACCGTTAATTAATCCATTAAAACCAAAGATTCTTTGCTCTCCTGCAAAAGGGACAAGTCTTACATCACGAAGATCTCCTGGTTCAAATCGAATTGCTGTGCCCGCAGGAATATCAAGTCTTTTCCCAAGAGCTTGTTCTCTATCAAAAGATAGGGATTGGTTTGTTTCATAAAAATGAAAATGCGAACCTACTTGAACAGGTCTATCTCCTTTGTTTGAAACTGAAATAGTAGTAACTTCTCGTCCAGCATTTAATTCAATTTCCCCATCTTGAGGAATTAATTCACCTGGGATAATAGTTTTCATTTCTTTAACGAATTGGGTCATGTAGAGTTACAAGTTTTGTTCCATCAGGGAAAACAGCTTCAACTTGAACTTCATTAACAAGTTCAGGTATCCCTTCCATCACCTGGTCTCGACCAAGCCAAGAAGTCCCTTCTGACATTAACTGCGAAACGGTTTTACCATCTCTCGCACCTTCAAGAACTTGAAAACTTAACCAGGCAACTGCTTCAGGGTAGTTGAGTTTAACTCCACGATTAAGCCTACGCTCTGCAAGAAGAGCAGCCGTGACAATAAGCAGCTTGTCCTTTTCTTGGGGACTTAGATGCATAAATTTAATAACCTATCTTCTACTTTCGCAATCAAAACGACTTAAAAAAGTTCTTTCTGAACATTTAGTTATTTTCCTGAAGAGGCCAAACTCTTAAATGTTCAGGAGTGCTTAAACCTCTTCTTTTCCGGATTGCAGACCATATTCTTAAGAACCAAAACCTGGCTTGTTGCGTTGACACGCCTAAGTACCGAGCAGATATTCCTTGCTTAAGAGCAGTACAGCTCATTGTCCCAATTAAATTCTGCCGTAGAGATCTACAATCCTTCACTAACTCATCTATTTGATTTGATTTGAATTGACTTGGTGCTATCCAAATTAAAGATCCAAAAACTGGGTTTGACGATAACCCATGTTCTGAAGCAAGCGAATCGCCCGAAAGTTCTAACTGATCAATAAATTCCCAATCTCTGAGGTGACTAGTTTCTCTCGTAATCTCAACTTTAGATCTCCAAGAGCCCTTACCTAAAGTTTCCCCAGAAGCTGTTCTACCTAAGCGAACAACTTCTGCACTCAAAAAACTTGCTTCTAGTGCCAATTGAACGCGCATAGATTGTTCAAAAAGAGCACCCTCAAACATCACAAGTTCCTGTGGGATCCACTCAAGATCTCCTTCTTGCCCAATACTGAAATTACAAAATTGTTTTGCAAATAATCCTTCTGGGTAGATTTTTGATCGCCCAACTGTTCCATAAACTTTTTGCGCAGCAACTGTTGTCAAAAGCGCACTACTTTTATTTTCTGATTTAACATTGAGTATTAATTCATCGCCACCAATTAACCCTCCTGCAGTATGAAGTAGAGGAATCTCGCAACGTCCATCTTTATGGCTTAAAGCTTTCATTAGCTTAAAAGGAGCATTAAAACTACTCTTATGGACAGTCAAACAATCATTGGTGGATCTTCTGGAAAAGCAAAGATCACATCGACCTAACCAGCTATCTTTTCTACTCATAGAAGCTTAATTTCACTTTCGAGAGTATTTTGATTAATCTACTCCCATTAGAATTTGTTCTCAGGATCATACACTTGAACAACGAAGCAATTTTACTAACTAATCGTCTACAAAATGATAATCAAGGTCATTCCTATATTCTTGAGTTAACTGCTCAAGGAAGGAAGAAATTACGTGGGAGAAGAAAAACTTTATGCGGAGTAGACTTGCTTTTACAACTCCCACGAAAAGGTCCTTTAATTCCAGGAGATCTACTCTTAGGAGCAAATACTTCTCAGAGGGTTATTGTCACTGCAGCAATAGAAGACTTATTAGAAGTTAGTGCATCTTCAACTTTAGAACTAATACAAGCTTCATATCACCTTGGAAATCGTCATATTGATTTAGAAGTGCAAGAAATGAACCTTTTTCTTGAATCAGATCCAGTACTCAAAAAAATGCTTATTGAAAGAGGACTTTTTGTAAGAAGTGTGAGGAAAGCGTTTTTCCCTGAAGGAGGCGCATATGAACATACTCACGCAAATTAAACAATGACTTCTCTTGGAATGATCCAGCTTGTCAGCCCTGCATTACCTGTAGGTGGATTTAGTTATTCGGAAGGCCTTGAATGGCAAATCCAAAAAGCAAGAATAGTCAACGAATCTACTCTTTTTGAATGGTTAAAAGCCGAGCTACTCAGAGGCCAAATTAGGATTGAAGCTTCTGCTCAATCATTCATAAGAGACTCTCTAGAAAACTGGCAACGTACAAATGAAACCAATGCAATAGAAGAGTTAATGGAATGGGATAATTGGTTATTAGCTTTAAGAGACTCAGCGAAAATACGTTCTCAACAGAAACAAATGGGACAATCACTCATTCAACTATTAATGAAACTGGGGTGTTCTCTTCCAGAAGAAACTAAGAATTTTAGTTGGCCATTGGCTTGGGGATGTGGAGGTTTATTTTGGAAATTATCAAAAGTTGAAGTTATCGAAGGTTATCTTTATAACTGGGTAGCCAATCAATTAAGTGCAGGTATTAGGCTTATGCCTCTTGGGCCAACAGAAGCACAACAATTGCAGTATTTATTATTACCTTTAATTAGTACTCAAGCCAAGAAACTACTATCTAAAAACCCTCATCATATTTGGACTGGAGATGTTGGAGCAACTATTGCACAATCATCTCATCCAGAACTTTACTCAAGATTATTTCGAAGCTAATGACAAGTAAATTAAGGCTAGGAATAGCAGGGCCTGTTGGGTCAGGCAAAACAGCTCTTATAGAAAGTCTATGCAAAAAACTGAGAGATAAGCTCGAATTGGCAGTTGTAACAAATGATATTTTCACCAAAGAAGATGCTCAACACCTTACTCGCTGTGGTGCACTCCCACCAGAAAGAATTAGAGGAGTAGAAACAGGCGGGTGTCCACATACTGCTATTCGTGAAGACTGCTCAATCAATCGTGCTGCTGTAGAGGAATTAGAAAAAGAATTTCCAAACCTGGATTTAATCTTTGTGGAAAGTGGTGGAGATAATCTGGCCGCAAGTTTTAGCCCGGAATTAGTAGATATATGTATTTATGTAATTGATGTTGCTGGTGGAGATAAAATCCCTCGAAAAGGTGGCCCAGGAATTACACGCTCTGACTTACTGGTTATAAATAAAATTGACCTTGCAGATTTTGTAGGTGCAAGTCTAAAAACTATGGAAGAAGATACATTGAAAATGAGAGGAGTGCTTCCATGGTGCTTTACAGACATTAAACATGAGAAAGGGGTAGATGAAGTTATTGGGTTTTTGTTAAATCAAATACCAAATGGCTGAGAAAGTAGTTTCAGATACATTTTGAAAATATCATCTCCTCAGCTTTTCAAAAAAGTAAGATCGGCTACAAACGATAATCTCATACTTATTTAACTTCCTCACATCTATTAAAGGAGTCATTCAAGGCTCACAAATTCATTAATGAAGCTATCCAGTAAAATCTTTAAAGGTATTGCAACAGCTGCAATAGCAACAACAATTACTGCCTGTGGTGGGACAGATCAATCTGGTAACTTTGATGATTCGGTGACTGTTGGCATTCTCCATTCTCTTTCTGGAACAATGGCTATTTCAGAATCGACACTTGTCGACACTGAGAAAATGGCAATCGAAGAAATCAACAAAGCTGGTGGTGTCGAAGTTAATGGCAAAAATTACAAAATCAAATACATCGTTGAAGATGGTGCTTCCGATTGGCCTACTTTTGCAGAGAAATCCAAGAAATTAATTGATCAAGATAAAGTTCCTGTCGTATTCGGTGGCTGGACTTCTGCTAGCCGAAAAGCAATGCTCCCAGTGTATGAATCAAAGGATGCTTTCCTTTTTTATCCAATACAATACGAAGCTCAAGAATGTTCAAACAATATTTTCTATACAGGAGCAACTCCTAATCAACAGTCTGAACCAGCAACTGAATTTATGTACAAAAGGTCTCCTGCTGCAGGAAAGCCATTTGCTTTAGTTGGGTCAGATTATGTTTTCCCAAGAACCTCTAACACAATCACGAAAGAACAAGTTAAGTCTTTAGGTGGGAAAGTTGTTTATGAAGATTATCTACCCCTTGGAAATACAGAGGTTGCACCTATTATCTCTAAAATTAAAAGAGCACTCCCTAATGGTGGAACCATTATTAATACGTTAAATGGTGACCAAAACGTTGCATTCTTCAAACAAATTCAAGATGCAGGAATTACACCAAGTAACGGATACTACGTTATGAGTTATTCAATTGCAGAAGAAGAAATTAGCACTATCGGCCCTGAGTTCCTTGAAGGCCATTATGGGGCTTGGAACTACATGATGTCTATCAATACTCCTGCTTCTAAAAAGTTTGCTAAAAACTTTCAAAAGAGATGGGGTCGTGATCGTGTAGTAGCCGATCCTCAAGAGTCAGCTTATAACATGGTTTATCTCTGGAAAAAAGCAGTTGAAAAGGCTGGTACATTTGAGGACAATGCAGTACGAGAAGCCTTGGTAGGAGTAACTTTCGATGCACCTCAAGGGCCTGTAAAAGTGATGCCAAATCATCACTTATCTCAAACTGTAAGGATTGGTGAAATCACCTCAGATGGTAATTTCAAAATCCTTGAAGAAACTGATGGACCTGTTCTTCCTCAGGCATGGAACCAATTTGAACCAAGTTCTAAGGGATATGCATGTGACTGGACCAATCCAAGGAAAGGAGAAAGATATAAACTTTGATCACTTTCGTTGTTTATGACAACTAGGAAGGAGGAGATAGTATTAGTCTCTTCCTTCTTTCATTGCTTTAATATTCAAGAACAGTGGAATTAATTTTAGAAAGTCTCTTTAACAGTGTCGCAATAGGTTCTGTTCTGCTTGTCGCAGCACTTGGACTTGCAATTGTTTTTGGTTTAATGGGTGTCATTAATCTTGCTCATGGCGAATTAATGATGGTTGGAGCCTATTCAACCTATGTAATTCAACTAATTTTCAAGTTGCCAATACTAAAACCTTTTTACGACATCTATATTCTTGTTGCCATAGCAGTTGCTTTTATTGTTAGTGGAGTTGTAGGTATACTTCTAGAACAAACTGTGATCAGACGCTTATACGGGAGTCCTCTTGAGACACTTCTAGCAACTTGGGGAGTAAGCCTTATACTTCAGCAATTTGTTAGGAGTGTCCCTTTGGCATATGCCACTGGTTGTGTCGTGACAGTTTTTATTTCATTAATCTTTGGGACTTTTGTTCCAAAACATTTATTCCAAGGAAGTAAAGGGAAATTAATTAAAGCAGGTGCCTTGAGTACTTCTGCTATTGCAGGAGTTTTAACAGGAGGTTTATTAGGATCACTAGTTAGCAAGCTAAGTCGAGCAAGCGCAAGAAATGTTGACGTTACTGCTCCTGCCTGGATGAGAGGAGGAGTTGATTTGTTTGGAATGACATTCCCAAAAACTCGTTTGCTTATTATAGTTATCACACTTGTTTCGGTTGTCGCTGTTAGTTTCTTTCTCAATAAGAGTGTTTGGGGAGTGCGCATTCGTGCCGTAACTCAAAATCGAGATATGAGTGAATGCTTAGGGATTTCAACAGAAAACGTAGATATTCTAACTTTTGGTATTGGTTCAGGGCTTGCAGGCGTTGCAGGAGTAGCTGTTTCCCTCCTAGGTTCAGTCGGGCCAAATGTTGGTGGGAACTATATTGTTGGATGTTTTATGGTTGTAGTTCTAGGTGGTGTTGGAAACCTTTTAGGAACAGTAATAGCTGCTTTTTCTATAGGATTGATGACAGACCTAATAGGAGCAGGAAGACTGCTTACTATTTGGCCAAGTATGCCTCAGCCATTAGCTTCTACAGTTGATTTTTTCTCTACAACAAGTATGGCTCGTGTAATGATTTTTGCTTTAATAGTCGCCTTTCTTCAATATCGACCTGCAGGATTATTTCCCCAGAAAGGTCGTATGGTGGAGTCTTGAATTATGAATAATTTTCATACTTCAAAGGGACGGCCATCATGGATTTTATGGATAGTCATCATTGCCGTTATTGTTTCCGCGCCTACAATACTCCCAGTTTTTAGACTTAATTTATTAGGACGTTATTTATCTTTAGCGATTGTTGCTCTTGGAGTAGACCTTATTTGGGGTTTTACAGGTTTGTTAAGTCTTGGACAAGGGATCTTCTTTGCATTAGGGGGATATTGTGCCGCAATGTATTTACAGCTAAATAGCTCTGGAGATTTTCCAAACGGAATTCCAGAATTTTTTGGATTATATGGAATAAAAAAACTTCCATTTTTTTGGGAACCTTTTCATTCTTCTCTTTTTACTGTTGTTGCTATATGGCTGATACCTGCTGCTGTAGCTGCCTTGCTGGGGTTCCTGGTTTTTCGAAACCGTATTAAAGGCGTTTATTTTTCTATTCTTACCCAAGCAGCACTTTTAGTTTTCTTTAATTTCTTTAATGGCCAACAAAAATTAATCAATGGAACAAATGGATTAAAAACAGATGTCACACTTATCTTTGGACAATTGGTTGGATCTGAATCTATTCAGCGATGGTTGTTCTGGCTCACCGCCCTATTAGTAATTGCCGCCTGGTCCTTTTCAAAATGGGTTGTCAGAGGTCGCTTTGGGAATGTATTAATCGGTATCCGTGATGATGAGCCTAGGGTTAGGTTTACTGGTTACAATCCAACATTATTTAAAACCATTATCTTTGCTATAGCTGGTGGTTTAGCAGGTATATCTGGTGCTTTATACACTGTTCAATCTGGAATAGTTTCACCACAGTTTATGACAGTGCCATTTTCCATTGAAATGGTTATCTGGGTGGCCGTAGGTGGAAGGGGTACTCTCCTAGGAGCAATTCTTGGTGCAGTAATAATTAATTATGCAAAAAGTCTCATTAGTGAAGCCCTTCCAGCAAGTTGGATGTTCATACAAGGTGGGTTATTTATTCTGGTTGTCACTGCACTGCCAGAAGGTGTTTTAGGATGGATTCAAGGGAGTGGGCCTAGAAATCTACTTTCTCGTTTAGGCATCTCAAGGTATTCGGCAACGTATCCAAAATTGGAAATGAATCATAATCAGGAGAGAGATTGATGACAGAGTTCCTTCTTGAATTAAAGGGGATTACAGTGAAATTTGGGGGATTCAAAGCACTGGATGACCTGAATTTATCTTTAAGAACTGGGGAATTAAGAACTGTAATTGGCCCAAATGGAGCAGGTAAAACCACCTTTTTGGATGTCATTACTGGGAAAGTAAAACCTATTGAAGGTGACGTCTACTTTAAAGGCAAATCACTTTTAAAACAACGTGAGCATCGTATCGCGAGGCTTGGTATTGGCAGAAAGTTTCAAAGCCCTAGAGTATTCGAAAAGTTATCTGTTTTTGACAACCTGGCATTAGCAGTTGCATGGCCCAAAAAACCTATTCCTCTCTTACTAGAATCGACTAACAGAGCTGAGCATGCTCGAATCGACAAATTGATGAGTATTGTTAATCTTCAAGCGAAGTCAACTGTCTTGGCAGGATCATTATCTCATGGGCAAAAGCAATGGCTTGAGATTGCCATGTTAGTCGGTCAAAAACCAGATTTATTACTAGTTGACGAACCAGTCGCAGGTTTAACTGATGAAGAAACTGACTTAACAGCAGATCTTCTGAAATCATTAGCAGGTGAAAATACTGTTTTAGTAATTGACCATGACATGGATTTTATTCGACGACTAGATAGTACTGTAACTGTTCTGCATCAAGGTCATGTTCTATGTGAAGGTGACATGGAAACTATTCAGAAAGAACCTCGTGTAATTGAAGTTTACCTAGGGCAACCAGAGGAGGGTATTTCATGAATTTAATTGAGATCTCTAACTTAAATACCTACTATGGTGAGAGTCATATCCTACGAAATGTAGACATAACAATCAAGTATGGTGAAATGGTATGTCTTATTGGTCGCAATGGTGTCGGTAAAACAACATTATTAAAGTCTCTAATTGGCTTATTAAAACCTCGTACAGGAGAGATCCTTTTTGAGGGGAAGTCAATAATACGAAATAGGCCGCACAAAAGAGCACGTGCAGGTATTGCTTATGTTCCCCAAGGTAGGGAAATTATTCCTTATTTAACTGTAGAAGAGAATCTAATTCTAGGGATGGAAGCACTACCAGGAGGAATTGAGAAAAACAAAAGAATCGATCCATTCGTTTTTGAATTGTTTCCAATACTAAAAGATTTTTTATTGCGAAAAGGTGGGGATTTAAGCGGAGGACAACAACAGCAATTAGCCATTGGGAGGGCACTGCTAGGCCGCCCAAAAGTTTTATTACTTGATGAGCCAACAGAAGGAATTCAACCCAATATCATCCAAGGTATTGAAACAGCTGTAAGACGTATTATTAATGAAACTGGTATAGGGGTGTTGCTTGTTGAGCAACATTTACATTTTGTCCGACAAGCGGATAGGTATTACGCAATGCAACGTGGGGGAATTGTCGCAAGTGGCTCCACAAGTGAACTGAGTAAAGATGTTATTAGCAAGTTCCTAAGCGTATAAATCAGCATAGTAGATGAAAGAGATATTCACTTCTCCATTCCCATCTTTCCAGTAATTCTTATTCCTTTAAAATCCTAATTATATAGAGAAAAGAAAAGAGATGAAAGAATGAGGTTTCATTCCAACTCCATTCCAACCACCAAGTATCGCTAAGATTACAGACTATGACTGAAGTTAACTACTGGCTAATGAAGTGCGAACTTGAATGGTTAACAAGGCTTGCATTTATACAAAATTGAATTAGAAGAATTTGAAAAACTAATTGTAATTAAGCCGTGATCTTTTTCTTACCACTTGAAAAATCAGCAACTTTAAATCTTCTGATTTTTCCATCTTCCCAAATCCAAAAAACAGGATCGGCTGCTTTTGCTTTCTGCAAAGCAGCTTGATGTCCCAAACTAACTGGCTTAAATTCCTTAGCTGGATCGAAATCGCTGTCTCTAACAGCTTGATTCAACACAATACTACCTTCCGGCCCTGAAACAGATCGGTGATAAGTACCAATAGGTATCTGGAGAGCACCCATTCGCTGGTTGAGATAAATCACATGATGAGGCTCTTCCCATTCGGGATTGAGCAAGGTAAAAGTACGTTTACCTGCTATGACCAAATTGTGGTCAACCTGGTGATGATGCACATAATACTGCTCAATTTCATCGTCATATGGAGGAGAAATTGCACTTCCATGATGAATGACCACATCAGATCCATTAGAGTCCTTGACTCCTGCATCAAAGAAAGTAACTTGATGTGTTTCCCTAAACACATTCGTGGGGACAAAGTTTAGAGAAGTCTTTTTTTTACTTTTCCATTGATTCCACTGTACGTTAATTCGTATTGAGTCATCTAGATTTCTCAAAACAGGACAGTCCTTCGTAGCCTTTTGAAGAACCTTTAATTGATCAGGTTCCAAGTTATTTGGCATCTCAATTTGTAGTAATAAAGATTCAATTTTGCGTGGACCACGAGTTGTCATCTGCTTTTCAATTTCAACTGTTATCTCACCTAATTCCCAACCTTTTTCTTTTGCTGCAATTCCCATCACTGTAAGGAAACAAGTCCCTACTGATGTTGCCAATAAATCAGTCGGAGCAAAATTTTCTCCTTTTCCTGCATGATCAACAGGTGCATCGGTCCTAAGTGTTTGCCCAGAATGCACATGCTGAGCTTCAGTATGCAAATCCCCTAAATAACGACAAAGAATTCTGTCTACACTTCGTAGAGTTTACAAGTAGATTTAGCAGGATGAAGTTTACATTCCTCTGCCCAAAACAAATCTTGCGTTTGTTTTGGTAATTGATAAGAGAAATCATGAAGATAGTCAATATCTCTCAGTGGATTTGGAAAGACTGTAAAAGGAGTTCTGAGTTTCATAATCCTCCTATTCGGTTAAGTCATTTCTAACACATTCTTGTAAATTACATATAGGGCTTTCACGAAAGTATTTAGACTGTACGGTCCTTACTAATCAAAGTATTTTTAAACGTCTTAAGTGATATTTACCGTATATATTTCTTCAGTTTACATGATTAATGATTTCTAAAAATAGAGGCAAATAATACTGTTCCTGCACGGAACATCATGTACCCATCCTAATTTGACACAGTTCTCTTCGACTCATTCTTTTCTCCTATGAGGACTGTTTATGTTGTTTCTGATAGTCAACTAGAGGAGATAAAATACAAGCAAAGACAAGAGGAACTCGACAATCTTGAAGCTTCACGCAAAAGACTTGAGGAGAACTATCAGTCACGGATCAAAATCATTGATGAACGTGAGCATGAACTTCAAGAAGGACTCAAGGCACTCGCACCAGCAAAAAAACTAAGCCTGTTGCTGAAGAAACTGAACAGTGTGCTGTTAAGGCTTAAGCCTTTTAACTAGTCTAGTGATAGGGATCACTAAATAGATATAAAGGGGCTTTGTCTGGTCACTTTATATTTACAATTTCAAATGAATCTCCTTAATGACAACCAAAAAAGAAAGCATGTAAAGAAATTTTTAGACATGAAGAAGGGGACGTATTTCGATGTCCCCTTTGAGTCCAGCTCTTATTTTATCGGCAACTATCTCAATAACTAATCTGAAGACCAAACTGACTGATCAAAGCTGGTCATATCAACATCATGAGTGGCGATCCAATCACCATTAGCTGCAAGAAACTTTTCTAAAGCCCCTTCCTGATGCTGATGAATAACAATCACCTTCTGAGGATCGGATTTATCAACTCCTCTGAATAGAGGCTTTATCCCATGCGCTGCATGCCTTTTCTTAGCTTCATCACTATCAAAAATGGCTGACCAATCAGCAAAAGTTCCATTAAGTTTGAAGGTGATAACAGTGGTGTCGAGTGCCATTAGAACAAATAATTAATTAATTAATAGAGTACAGATTAGTCCCAAGTTGAAAGATCTGTAGTTCCTGATGATCTGTGCATCCAAGAAATCTTCCAAGTTCCATCTGCTTTTTTAAAAATCATTGAATAGCTAGATAAATCATTGTTTTGTTCCCCTTTATAACTAAATGCTTCTTTCAAGGTAAAAGCAGAAAAACCCCAGTCTGAATTTGCTTCTAAACGATGAATCTTGACTAATTCAGAAAGCTCAATAACCAAGTCTGCATTGTTATACATTCCAATAAGACCTTCTGCAGTAATAGGGTTGCCACTCGGTCTAATAGCTAAGAAATCTTCTGTGACATTAGAGGTCAAAAAAGACTTACTTTTAGCTCTATTTGCAAACCCCTTAATAAGAGCTTCTATCTGTTGAGAATCTGAGGACAATGTTTTGAAAATAATTACTTAAAGGATCTCACACAAGAAAAAGGCTGCTTGTATCTTTTGATTTATTTGAACAAAAGCTCATTATCTAATCATCATCTCAGCATTCGAGTAAATGGGATGCCTCTTAATGAGTTATACCACCATCCATAATTGTGATATTGGTATCGCTGGAATTAGCCCAACGCAACTTGCTCAATTGTTGATATTCAGCACTGTTATAAGCCTCAATTGCAGCTTTTTTGGATGGGAACTCAATAATCACTGCTAATTTCCCACCCTGTCCTTCTACAGTTTTTGACTCCATATCTTTAGCAAAAACTGTTCCTCCTACTGATTCAACCCAAGGTTGAAATGCATCAACATATTCAGCAAATGCTGGATTAGTAACGGTTGTTGTGACAATCCAGAAACCCTTGGCCATCAGAAAAAAAAAATCAATTCAAAACAGCTTTACATACTCCTTGCAATTTGGAAATGTACGTCAGAAAACCAACTACAAAAATCACGAGGGAAGGGAAAGATAACCTTTGCCCTATTAGTAATAGAAACTTAGTTGAAATAGAATAAAGAAATGAAGGTGAAAGTATTAATCAATCCACACATCGCAATATCGCTAAGAGCCCATGGCACAACAGGAACCTCGCTTCTGGCCAATGAAAAGCGGGCAATCAACTATCGCAACGGATCTCAGCGATTTTTGAAAAGCCATACTAGCAATGAGAGTCACTATCACACCAAGGTTCTTAAGAAACCAGTCAGATAGACTAGATGAATAATGAAACACCTACTGCTACTCCTATCTTTGATGATTAGCTTGGATGCTTTAGATGCTGAAGAGCTAAACCAAGTAGCGCATAGGAAATGCAAATTAAGAAGTGGCAATGATTACAATGACTGCTATCGATATTATTCTCGGATTTACCCAATAAGAAATACCAATCCCCTTTCTTCTAATGATACACATCAACCTTTGATAGTTAATCTCCAGAATTTTGGTGAGCCAAGTACTAACATTGCCGATAAAGATTTTTTGAGACTTCATTTAAAATTGATGCATGCATACTGGCTTGAGCATGCGAGAAAGCGAGGCTTGAATTTACCGTTCCCCATTTTACGCTTAGATGATGGAGATCTTATCGGATGTGGTAAAAGGGCGGTTTCTAAATCCCCCAACATTTATTGTCCTGAATCTAGTGAAATCACTCTTGATGTAAGACCATTAATTAAGGGTTCTAGCAATCGAGCAAGCCTTAACCTGAATTATCTGAGTTTAGCAATTTTGTCTCATGAATTTGGACATCATGTTAATCAACATATTGGTAGAGAAAAGTATCGTGGCAATGAAGAAAATGAGGCTGACTGGAGAGCTGGTAAGTACTTAGCATATGTAATCTACAACAAGTTAATGCCTTTAGAAGGATTAACGACTAGTGCAAATCTCTTTTTTAGTATTGGAGATTTCCATTTACATTCAGAGCATAGCAACCCAAAAGGTAGGTTCAAAGCCTTCATGAATGGCTTCAATGATGCATATATGGGTATAGGTAGTTTTGCTGGAGAATGGCTACAAGATACAAATGAGACATTCTCCAAAAGAATTCATAAAAGCTACAGCCTTAATACTGACATCTTATATTTTGATGTTTATAGATTTGAAATCGACAGGAGTAGGCAAATTACTGGAAATATTGTTGCAGGTATCATTGGCGTGCTGAACTGTTCACAAGGTAGTAAGGAAGACTGTGCTAATTCACTACTATATCAGGGAAAAGCTATGCCTGAAGGTTGGTTCAGAAAGCAGCGAATGATCATTCAATGTCGAAGCAACACCTTTGACATTGAGGGTGACGAATTTAAGAGTCAACCAATAAATTCAGATAGAAAGGGACAAGCTCAATATCTATCTCAAAGAGATTGCTAGGAATCTCCCTAACTTCTTCCCTCGCAATGGCTGAAAAAAATATTAACTAATGGCTAATGAAGAGTGACCTGCTGGGATAACAAGCGATCTTATGATTCTAGTAAATTTTACTCTAGCAAAATATTAGCAAGCTGGCACTGATCGACTACTTCAAATAAAAAGAAAGGTCCCACTGATAATGTGATTCCTGAGATAACCAAGAGAGTTACAAAAGAATATCTAGGTTGTGTTGTTTCTTTTCCTGTTTCTTTGTCTGTTTCTTAAGTCATTTTGTAGAGCAAGTAGCAAGCCTTTCATAATCACTAAGACCCGATTTCTTTTGAAACCAAGCAATTTTCTGCTTTTGCTTTTCTATAAGTGTCATTTCTTCTTAGGCTTATCGTAATTAAATTTGGTAGAAACTTTGTTACCTTGCCAAGAAAGAGTACCTTGATACATGTCCTCACTCAGTAAGTAATTGAGTGCGTCTTCTGAAGGCGCTTCAACTATTTCCTCTTGGGACATTGGCTCAACATCTTCTGCTTGAACTGCAATTGGGCAGAAAAACAAAAGAAGACCAAGGACAAAAGGCAATAATTTTTTCATTACTTTTTTGAGAGTTTCTGTGTGGGTGAGAAATTTTATGTTTTTTCAATTGGTGCCATTGTTAATCCTTTGCTGATCAGTTGCTGATGATATAGCTCTGCCTGTTCAAGCGGGCCTCTCCATACTTCCGCCAAACCTTCACTATCTACTTCGACGGCAAGTACCCATGATCTTTTTTCACTCATTCCTGGAATGATTGTCACGAGACAATTTGCCACATGTTCAAACGTATTAAAATTATCATCTAGAACTATTATCCTTGCTTCAGGATATTTCTTTTTTGTTGTCTTTGGATCTAAGACTGTAGTAGTTGAATTGGCTGAAAATTTCATAGCTGTTGTTGCTACAAAATCTTTTACATATCTAGTCATTATTTTTATTATCCATCACGAGTAATAACGGTCAGCCATTTCTTTGAGCATTTTTCGAATGTGTTCATCTTGCGCATTAGTTTCTTCCTTTAGTTTCTCGCAAGCACATTTAACTTGCATCCAAACAGCTTCCATTACTTCTCTTTCTTCTTCTGAAGGTTTCCACATAGATGTTTCCATAAAAGAGATAATAGAAGTAATCAGTGGCATTGCAAATGATTCCCATCCTAGCGCTGATCCTTCCTCTATTAATTCTTGGATTCATCTACATCCTGAGCATCGACAAAAAAGGGCTTCCTCCATGGATAGAAAGACTATCGGATAACAGTGGGACTATCTGGACATACGGAGTCATTACGATCACTGTTTTATCAATCTTGAAATACTGGAGCAATAGTTAGATGACTCTTAGTCCTCATCGACAACACAAAATTTATATCGCAGCAACTATGGGATATGGTCTTGGTTCAGAAGATCCAGAAGAAGTTGCCTATTACAAGCAGATCAAAGAAGAGATGAAGAAAGACAGAGAAAACGGGGATCTAGGAGTTTCGAGACCTGAATGAAGCAATGCCTTGTGAATCAATCACAAGGCATTACGAATGACCAATGACTTAGTGCTGCGATGGAACTAGGTCGATGCAAACAGCAGAAACTATTTAAATCTAGTCGATCTAGGTCAGTTATAAGATGCGTAAGATGAGTGAAGGAAAGAGTTTTAACGGAATCGGATAATTTCATTCCAACTCCAGTCCAACCATCGAGTATCGCTAAGATTACAGACTATGACTGAACCACGCTATTGGCTAATGAAAACAGCACTTTTAGCCATGGACTAACTTCTCAGCGAAGCGTAGAGATTTACTCAAACTTTACTCACAGCCAGTCAACACTTAGGAATATTTGATTCCTGTACGTTTCTTTTAATGGAAGGATTCTGATAACAACATCGCTCAATAATAGGGGAGATGCCTTCCTCTAATTCCTTTAGAAGCTCATTTTTAAATGCCTCTCTATTCTCAAGCGTTGGTGGCTCATACCCTGCCTCTTGAACATCAATTAATAAAGCTTCGATTGTTCTATGAAATAAAGGATGGTGAAGAGAAGACATGTCTATACAACTCCTAACTTCATTGCACCTTTAACTCGTTTAACGATTGCATCATCAATATCATTGTCTGTTTGAAGTGCTAACCATTCCAAAGCTGAGATAATCCATGCTTTCATTTGTTTCTTGAAAAACTTTTTCAGAGTTAAAAACAATAGCGGCTTGAATAATAAAAAAAGGATTCCAGACATTAAGTATCAGTGGGGCAAATACCTACCTCGACATTAAAGCATTTCAAAAAACCAAAGGATGTCCTCACATATTTAGATAATTTTTAGTAGATTGAGCTTATGAATATAATGACCTGATGATTGGTCTGCCTCTATTTTCACTTGCTTCCCTAGGAATTCAAACCTATATAGCCCTACAGATTTTCAGGAACAAAAGAAATGAGCCTTTTGTCTTCAATAAAACCCAGAAGTTCTATATCCATCAAAGAATGTTGAAACACTTTGGTTGGATTCATACAAGAAAGAATTAATACGCTTAATGCATTCTTTTCTTGATTTAAGAGAAAATACAAATGACAAAATTCTCTTAGCTATGTTACCGGTCATAGACTTGTTCAAACTATGTTCAAACTTTAATTTTTAGCACCATATCCCAGTCATAACAACGCAAAAGAAGAAATTAACTCCTGGCCAATGAAAACTTCCATCGCATTAACAACAACATAGAAACTTAAAAGAAGATTGAAAGCTATAGGAGATGCTTTATAAAAAAAATCTTTACTAATCATCTAAGCCTTGTGCATTTCGATTTTATGATACACCTCCAAAACCTATCCCAAGAAAAAGCAAATAGAGAACTTAAGTCCCTCCAAATATAATTCCTACAAGAAGGAAAGGATTTATAAAAGCTACTCATGCAATAGATCCATTATGCCAAGTTAAATATTGAGAGTTGATCTAAAATAAGTGCCAATTAACAATTTTTTTTTCTCACAAATTCCATAAATAGAAAAAGCTAAAGCCCTGTTTAAGCAGGGCTTTTTACTGTGTCGCCAAACCTTATGCGACTACTTTCTTAGCAGTGTCTTTAATTGCATCAACTGCTTTCTCTACTGTTTCTTTAACAGGGTTACTTGCAGATGGAGCAAGAGTTTTTAACTCACTCTTAATAAATTTTTCTCTCTCAAGCAAATGTGTTCTCTGCTTCTCATAAGCGTCCTCTAGTCTTTTTCGTTGATCAACTACTGAATCAAGTTCATCTTGATGTTGTTGAACTTTTAATTGAGCCATCTCGCTATCAGAAATGACATAGACAGGACGATAGAAAGAAGGAGCAAGAGAGAAACGAGTAACTGAATACATCACAACGAATGCGAACAACAAAATCACTATGAGCCAAGTCGTTGTTTTTGATGGTGATATAAACCGTAGAAAAACATGCGGTATCTACACCGAACTTCGGTCTCTACGAATAAACCGGCCAGTAATAACCGAAACAAAAGAATACCTATCTATCAAAAGAGCGAGTCGTTACGTATAAGGAGAAAAGAGTCGAGCTGGACGTTAAATGCAGCCAAAGAAAGCTGCCAGGAAGAGAAATCTATTCACTCTACCAATTTCCCCTGAAATTAGAGTCATTTAAACATATAGGACTAATTCAAAGTAGGCATAATAAAGAGTAACTTCAGCATCTCTACTAATGCGTGACAAGAATATGTCCAAGAGATAATTAAGACAATATTAAATAAACGTGTGAATAGGTATAAACCCTCTTGAGTCAATGGTTTAGCCGTCATATATATCTTAGCAATCGACAAGGAGGATCATGAAGCTGGTATCACCTTTCACCATCCTTAACGGAGCAGTAAGTGACGTCTGGAGGATGCACGATTTCAATTACAATTTGCCAAGACCAGAAGCAGATAAAAATTTCAAGTGGGAAGAAGAATGCCTTAGCAATCCGACAAAAGCCAACTGCAAGTTGTATGAAGTGTAAACAAGATTATTTGAAATATCTTGGGAACCTACATACATAGGCTCTCCATACTCCTTCAGGGCAAACACTAACAACCGATGCACCTATAGATCACGACGGAGAAAGTTACAATTTCGCACCCACTGATCTAGTCGCAACCGCGTTGGGAATATGTTTTCTGACAGTTATGGGTATTGCAGCTAAAAGAGAAGGTTGGGATATAGGAGAGATAACAGCAGAGGTTAATAAAAAGATGACTCTAAAAGGACCCAGGGCAATTGATTCTATTTCTATTCAACTTTTTATGCCTATTGATTTATCGATAGAGAGGTTAAAGTTCTTCAGAAATTAACTAAAGATTGCCCGGTAATAAGAAGCCTGAAAAGCTCATTAAAGATCACAGTCCATTGGATCACTAACAAAAGGAGGTATTAAAATGCATCTTGAATTCACCCCTATTCAAATTTTCAGAGAAACACCTCAGGTTACTTTCTTCGATGCAGGAGTAAGAGCATCGAATGGTTGCGATGTAGTTATGCATCGTGGAAGTGCGACATCTCCTCCTAATGACGAGGAATATGAACAATATTATGTACACCAGTTTCAAGTTGATCATAACTTAGTTATCGAAGGCAAAAGAACATTCACTTTGCTAAATCCATCATGGGATGAACCTCATCATGTGATTTTTCTAAGGCGAGAGATGGGAGCACTGCAAATTCCTATAGGGACTTATCACAGATCAGTTTCAGGGAAAGAAGGAAGTATTGTTATCAATCAATCAATAAGAAAACAGGGCTTTGACCCCAACAAAGAGTTTATTCCTGTAAGCCTGCGAGAAAGAAAAGGTTTGACAGGAGCAAAAGCTACAAAACCTATTTTTTGGGTATACGAAAATAAGAGAATAAAAAGAATTGAGCTAAGTCCATTACAACTAGAAGCCTCGCAACAATTCTAGTAATCTTTCTATCTGAGTAAAATGACCCATGATCCTTTCGTTAGAAAAAAGGTTTAGAAGAAATTAATAGCGTTTAGAACTTATATCTCAAATACAATTGGTATAACAACAACTAGTTTTTTGTGTGGAACGGAAAGGCTGTATCCTTTTCAGCTCGTTCCACAGGAAAATCTGAAAAAGTATAAGTACATAGAGATGGATTAATTGAGTTCGGCCCTCCGATCAGAGAGATACGGTTTTCTAAGTCTCTAGTAATAGGAAGTATTAATTTCTTTGTATTAGCATTTCATCCAGCGTAAAAGGCTACTAACCACTATCGACTTGCTGAAGGGATACAACAAATCTTTCAGTGGTTACGTAAGTGTTTGCCTTATGAGAGAATCCACTCGCTTCTAACGCCAATCTAAAAGCATATAAGAAATAACGTAAGGATCACATCGCAGAAAGGCTACATATCTCTTGATAAATTTTATCAAAAGCAATCCTTAATAAATGCATAAAGTTGATATTTTCTATAGCTTTATCCTTCAGGGAAATATTCTCTCAGCTGAAAAGAATTAGCTAAGATTTCTAATATCAAATTGCAGTTAAAGGATACAAGTAAGAACTAAATACTATAAATAAGCAAATTATATTAAACTTTTACATCTAAAGTATAGAATTAAAATATTATTTTACAGACAAAAGTAACACTAATTTTTACCCATAAAAACCAGATATACTTGTCAAAAAAGGCCTTTAATAGGCTTATGCCTATTAAATCATCTATTGCGGCTAACCGAACCGTCACACTCCTTAACATCTTTGTTACAGTTCTTTACATCACGGTAGTACCGTTACTTATTCCTTTCTTTTTGCAATGAAAAACTCTGAACAGCTCGATGCTCTTGCTAATCCTCAGCTTGCCGAGCGTCTTAATGGGTGGGCAGCAATGATGGGCTTTTGGGCCTTAATTGGTGCTTACGTATCTACAGGACAAGTAATTCCTGGAATTATTTAAAGCTATTGAAAAGCATCCAACTAATTTATTAACTAAGGAATCTAAAATGGGAATTGGCACATTATTTCTTCTTTCCATCTCTACAGGAATCATCACACAAGATGAACTTGGATGGATAACTAGAAATCAATTAAATTTCTCTAGGTGTGAACAAGCAAAAGCTTTAGAACTTGGCCAATTAATAGATTCAGGTCAACTCCAACTTGGGTGCAGAATTTGAACTCAAGAAGAAAACAGAGAAATCTAAAGAATTCAAATGCATCAGAACAACATCAAAGACGTCTTCACGCTTTCTGGAGAGTTGTTATCTAATCAATATCAACATGATCTGATGTATTTGACATAGATGTCTTAGTTAGATCCTTATTCTCAAACTTCCTGGCAGTCAAGTCTCATTACCTTAGGTATATCAAAACATTATGACTACATCTAATCTCATTTTGAATCGCTATAGCAAAATAAATCGTACTTTCTTACTAGTTGGAATTCTATTAAGCAGTTCATTTATTATCGCTTTGTTGGCAAGTGAGTTTCACTATCAATATCTTCACAATCCAGCAGTTCATGTTTTCTTTCAATCAAAAGGGATTTTCCTTTTTTAAGACTACACAAAATCTCTTAAGTGACTCCTATTAAAACTTTTCATCAGATAACTTTTAATTCATCAAACCTTATTTTCCCTCATTTATGAAGCATAAAAATGACTGAACAAATTTCTATTGCGCTACATTCCCCGTTTCGAGATTTATTGGAATTTGCTTTCTTCTGTGTAGTCGGTTTAGCTGCTGGTTCGATGGGGGTTTTATGAATATTTCTTCAATGGTTTTTTAGATTTCTTTTGCTGCTTTATCTTATAGTTAAGTTTTCCTTGAGAAACATCTTTCAACGATGGGAAAATCAACTTAGACTGCTTCTAGAAGTTGAAGAAATCACTTTACTTAGATAATCCAGCAAAACTTTATGCCTAAAAAGTCTTTTGATTTGCGAGTATATGAAGCTGTTTCACAGATACTATTTGGTCAAGTTGCTACTTATGGA
Organism: Prochlorococcus sp. AG-409-F19; assembly: GCA_003215795.1. GTDB lineage: Bacteria > Cyanobacteriota > Cyanobacteriia > PCC-6307 > Cyanobiaceae > Prochlorococcus_E. Next base: position 47,736 of record QCJV01000004.1, on the reverse strand, counting down.
CAAATAGCTGATCTAATTGGTGCCTATGGATGCGCACGCCAAGGCGGATGGTCTTTAAGACGATTAACGTTGTCCTTAAAAATCCCCTGGCACCGAGTGATAAATGCTAAGGGAAGAATATCAATGACTATTAATAGACATGACACAGACTGGATCCAAGGAGATTTGTTGAAACACAAAGGCATTGTTTTAGCAATGAATGAAAAATGAACTTTAGCCGTTACTTATGGAAACCGAATTTCTCTAAAGAACCTTCTCTTCCTCGGAATGTTGTTCAAGAGCATTAGAATATATCCTTTAAGATCTGATATTTGGAGTCTTAGTAATCAAAACTGGATTGAAATAGAATAAAGAAATAGGGGTGAGAATGTTAAGCCATCCACACACCATCCACACATCGCAATATCGCTGAGATCCCATGGCACCCAAGGAACTACGCTACTGGCTAATGAAAAGTAAGCCAGTAGTTATCCCAATGGATCTCACGATTCCTGCAAATCTTATTCTAGCAAAATTCTAGCAAGCCAAAACTCATCGACTACTTAGAAGAAAGAAAGGCACCGCTGATAATGCGATGCCTGAAATAACCAAGAGAATTACAAAAGAATATCTAGGTCTTACTTGATCTCTGCCAGATTCTTCAGTCATTTATTTAGATGTTCTGCCTTCTACTCGATCAATATAAGCCAAGGACTTTTTGACATATTCCATCCTTTTCTCAGTAGCATGAAGAGTAGGAGTAAATTCATATCTCCGAACCTTACGCCACAAACGCATCACAGAATCTGGGATAAATTTATTTAATGGCATTTAGGAGGATCTCAATAAATTCAGTAGGAGTGAAACAAGCAAGCTGATCGCAATGCAACTGACTACTGGGAAATAAAAAGTGGAGTTTTCTCCCCTCAAAATTATGTCTCCAGGTAATTGCCCTAAACCTATTTGCTTTAAGTAAGGATATAGAGCACCTATTACGGCAATTCCAAGTCCGAGTGTAATTAGTAATTTTTGCATTTCAAACCAGAGGTCTTATTAACTGAGTTAGTTCCAAACCCTTTTCAGGAAGACATTCAGTCGGGTATGAGATTACATTTTTTGCTGTAATGCCTGCCCCGATTGCAACCAGCCCAATTACACAGATCCACTTGGTTCTCTCACTGGCTAGAAGGTTTCTCATTGAACTAGAAGGTCAGAATCGAAGAGCGTGTGCAAACCATCGACACAAGCATTTCTATAAATCTAATTACTTAGTTGCTTGTCTCCAGATAAACCCAACAAGCAAAGACATCACAATCAAAGGAAGAAGCGCTTTCAAGATCCCAATTAATACGAATACACCAAGTGATATTGCAAGGTAGAAAACCCACTTGGGGACAAAGCGCACAGAGTTATATCCGTCAGAACTTGATGGTGGGATTACTTCAGGGTCGATAGCCACTTTGACTCCTCAGGTATACCAAAATTAGCTCGCTTACAATTTAAAAGGTATGGTTTTCACGAAAGAGACGAAGAAATTTTCATAATGGAAGTCCTGCTCGAACTTTCGATTAATTTTTGAACATGAACAAGGGGGACGTATTTCGATGTCCCCCCTTTGAGTCCAGCTCTTATTTTCTTAATCAACGAGCTCGGACTCCTATTTCATTTCTAGCCAACTAAGAACAACAGACAAAGAGTATAAACACCTCCTTTTGATCTTTGCTAGCTAATGAAAAATGAGCTTAAAGCTATAACAAGACAATAAAATTACGTCCCGATTTTATTAAGCGTTTAAAATGCCATTAGTTGTGCATGATGCAGACGTTTAGCCTTCTCTTTTCTTGCAGCACTATTGGCATTTAATACTGACTGATCATGGTACTTGCTTCCATGTGAAGTCGATAGCAACTGTGCTTTGTGAAGTCGTTTAGCTCTTTGAAGTTGCGAGCGGATTAATGGGAGAGTGTTCATAACATTCCTTCAAAGTGACAGCCCCGTTCCCTGCTGCCAATACATGCATCCCTAAGGGACGAACGTACAAATATTGTAGCAACAGATACAGAATAATGGGTTTGTGAAATTACCTTGCCGAATTGCAAAGAGCACAGGTATGAGTCCAGAGAAGATCTGCAAGATGAAATGGAAGAGTGTGGAGATTATTGATGTCGGAAGAATCAGCAAGTCAAAAGCGATAGAAGAGTATGAGCAAATCCTCGATGAGATCAAAGAAGAGGGGAAAGAAAATGAGATCTATATCGAACCTCCTGATCTAGATATCAATCCATCTGAGTGGGTTCTCAATCACGATGCTTGGGGGACGAGAAGAACGACTGATTTCATTTATCACTACTGTTAGAGCCAAGACTTCCAGAGTCAGAGAGATTCCTTGCAACCTTGGTTATGTCTTTAGGCGATAGAAGTACTTTCTAGAGAATGAACTGCAGCCACCATGCTCCAAATCCACTGGTAATACTAGCTTTCTTATTTAGCCCTGCTCAATTGAGAATGGTTGAATTTTTTATTTAGATGTGATCTGTAAGCTTCCAGTAATTCTTATTCCCTTCAAATCCTAATTAGATGGAGTAAAGAAAAGAGATGGAAGAATGAGGTTTCATTCCAACTCCATTCCAACCATCGAGCATCGCTAAGATTACAGACTATGACTGAACCACGCTACTGGCTAATGAAGAGTGAGCATACAGTTGTAGGAAGGGATCTCAAGAAACCGTTAGAATCTATTCTAGCAAAATTCTAGCAAGTACCAGCCTAAACAATCCTTTGAAATCAAAGGTTTTTTAATATTCAAGGACAGATAATCCATAACTAGCACTTTCATAATTCACTGTTGTACAACCGGCATTCATTGACATTGAATCAGTCAGTCCAAAACTCATTTCCACTTCTCCTCCCGCATTACCAGCTTTCGTTGTGAATTCCGTTATGGTTCCATAAAAAACCATTCTATTTGGGTCTGTTAAAGTTGCTGTTAGGAGATCAGAGCTGTTTGTTAGGTATATTTGAACATCAGTTGCAGCTCTTCCATTTACCACAGTCGCTAGATTTGGATCTGTTGGTCCAGCTTGATCAGTTCCAAATTGCATCCACTTAATGCTAGCTGTACCAGCATTGGAACTATCTGTTGAGGTTACATTTTCAAAGTCTGACGCTAATGAAGTAGAAGAACCACTTGTTAAATAGCAACTACCATCTGTTCCACTAACATCGATTTCATTATTCATAACCATATATACGTGAGTCCATGTTCCCGCCTTTGGTTGAACATTAGTAGTAAGAAGTTTATTCGTTCCGGATGCAGATACATCCACAGTTTGACCATCTGTACTTTCAAAAACCTTGAATCTATTTGAAGTATCATTTTCATTAACTAAGCCTATTTCATAGAAGGTAACTTCAAACTTAGATGGTGTGAAGTCTCCTGCACGGGCAAAGGGTTGATTAGATAAGATCATTGCAGATGATGCAATTGCAGGAATGATTTTTCTTAAAAAGTTGTTCATTTTAAAAAGAAGTAGTGTTTGTATACCGTATGGCTCTAATTGGTTGTCACCCTAGCGCTCCAACCACCTATAGAACGTTCTAATAAAACATCATGACTACGTCTAACCGGTTGAGTCATTTGGGTGACTAGGTTCTGCTTGATGTTCTGCTTCTTGAATATCACTGGACGTCCTGTCCACTTAAATCTCAAACCAAAGAAGGTTTCATCTGTTCCTGGTAAAGCTGTGTTAGCAACGGTCCTACCAGCAGCAAGTTGATTTCCTACCCAAGCTTCCCAGTTGATATGAGGTGTAGATTGCCAACTAAAGGATCCTTCCAGGCCACTGTTGTCTTGTGTGTTTACGTAATCCCAATTAAAGGCTTTTGCAAACACGGCCATCTCTGGATTATTAGGAAAACGATAACCAGCTTCTACATCCCAACCAGGAACAACTCTCTCGGTATAATCCGTACCATTTACAGTTACTGACTTTTCATCACTGATCGACATGTACCAGTTATTTCTTAGTTCCCAGCCGTTCTTTAAATACTCTCCACCTAAACCAAGTCTGCTATGAGCAGAGCTGTAATTGGTCATGCGGTAATCAACGAATGCATTAGCACCGATCAATGACTGGTCATTCGGACGATGTCTTATGCCTAATCCCAAGTTGGTTGTTGAACCATCACTGCTACTAGCTTTGGAGAATCTTGCTTGTGAGAACAACAATGTTTTGAGATCTCCCTCATCATCATTGGCCATCTCTTTGAGCTTCATCAAGCTATCAATTGAAAAGCTTGTTGTTGCGTCTGTCGTTCCACTAATAGAAACTGAGGTTTGAGCAAAGAATGGAATCTTCTGAATTTGCTCATTGCTATAGCTATTGATTGCACCGTAACCAGCATCAGCAATGATCCGTTTCCCGTCATTAATAACTAAATCTGAATAAGCACTACCATCTGCATTGCTATTTAAAAGAGGAACAAATCGTCCAGCATATTCAGCAGTTTTAATAATTACTCGATCCAGTCTGTTCTTGGGTTGATACACCTGATCACTTGGTCCAATGCAAGCCACTGAACTTGGATCCTCAAAAACATCGCAAGCTGTTGGATGATTAATATTGTCTGGCTTTTCTATAAAGATTTCTGTATGACCGTCTGAACCATTCAACGAAGTAGAGGCGATCTCAGTCTTGAGAGGTTCAGCTTGAACTGCTGACAAGCCTATTAAAGCCAAGACGGAGCTTAAGGCCAGCATTTTCTTTCTTTTCTTCATTAAACTTCTAATTCTCTAAGTTTTTATAATTGTCGCTCAATTAAATAGAAATGCTAGAAAGCCTAGACAGAAATGGATTTGACTCAAAAGCAACTCCAGAGTTAAAGAAAAATCCTCTATTTGCAATTTTCTGCTCAGTGTTTAAAGATTTAAAGCGTCTTACCTTATCAATTGCTCTTTAGGCAGAAAAAGGTCTATTAATAGAGAAGAGAATGCAGGCAATTCTTAGGTTTCAACACCGAGAACAGCCTAAAAGTATCACAATTAAATGCCAAGATGCCTTGCTATGACTGAAAAAACTAGATTTTGGCTAATGAAAAGTGAGCCCAATGCTTACAGCATAGACAACCTTAAGAATGAGGGGACAACACTCTGGGATGGTATTAGAAATTATCAAGCCAGAAATTTCATGAGAGAGATGCAAATCGGTGATCAAGTGTTTTTTTATCACTCAAACTGCAAGCCGCCTGGAATAATTGGACTAATGGAAGTCATAGAGACTAATTTAATTGATCCAACCCAATTTGATAGAAAGTCAAATTACTTTGACCAAAAATCAAAGAAAGAAAACCCAAGATGGGATTGTGTAAAAGTCAAATATCTAAAAAAATTTGAAGAATTACTTAGCCTAAAAGACATAAATGAAAGCTTTAAAGAAAGTGAATTGCTTCTAATTAGGAAAGGTAATAGATTATCTATAATGCCAATAATGACAAATATAGCTATGGAGCTTTTGAGCAAACTAAATGAAATTAAATCCAGTAAATAACCTAAAGCCTTATAACAAGAACATTAAAATTTATAATTTTGCTAATTAGATACTTTCATCTCCTTGAATTAATGAAGGTAATCCGAACATATTGCCTATATACAACCTATTCAGAGATCTTGATTCCATACCATTTTGTATTAGGAAACCTGCTAGGGCAGCATGGATCAACCTATATTGGTCCCAATTGGGATAAAGCTCTATAAAATCATTCATTGCTTTATTAAGTGGAAGTGGTAAACGAACCTGAAAACTAATTATAGAATCTTCAGACTGATCAACCTTAGCCAAAATTGTTTCTTGCAATTGATTGTTCAATTGAGCTCCTTGCATGATTTAAAAATATTTTTCGTACATCTAGTTCCTCATATGCCGAGAGAAACGTCAAGGGAGCTGTAAAAGAGTAATCTCATAGACTCTCAAAACTAGACTGATTGCAAGAGAGACGTCTTCAACTTCCCTGAAACTGCTCGCTTTTTAGCTAGTTCTTTGAGAAAGTCAACAAGAACACTACTTTCCTCTCTTTTCCACAGATTCTGCTATAGAGATGATCAACAAGGTCAAGCTTGTGGAAATCATGTGAAATCAGTCTAAAGATTTACCTAAAAATTGAAATTCTTTAAAATTACAATCACATTTTTATGACTAGGAATCCCACATTGTTCTCATGGCCGTTGTAAAAGCATGCGCAGTTGAAATAGGCCAAAACAGTTCTAAGCCTCTTGTTTTTTCATCTTCTTCTGAAAGAATCACCTTTAAACTCCAACTATCTCTAGTACCATCGATACAAGCCCACCATGGATAACGTTCCATTTCTAGGCATATTTCCTCTTCAGCCATTAAATTATTTTTCAATTTTTTATGCTCATCCATTAAGTCGAAAACAATCAAACACAAATTTTCCCATTCTGTTTCTAAAAGTTCAACCGCACAATGTTTAGCACCTATTAAAAAAGAAAATTGTTTCTTTGAAATATCTCTTTCAAGTCGCCACCCTATTCCCTCGAGTTTAGTCACCCTGGCAACAAATCTGGCTGATCCTGCTCATCACTAAGTTCAATAATTGATCTTTGTACAGGTTTTACAGATGATTCTTCCAACAATCCATCAAAGTCATCAAAACGTCGCTGTTTCGCTCTAAATGCTATACGAACAGTTGTTAAATATCTATTGCTGGCTTGACGAATAAGACTTTCGCCACGCTTTGCAAGATCTTGAGAATCAAATCCAGTCTTAATCACAAAAATCTTCAAATAGTAAATTTATTTTAATAGATAAGGCCTTAAAGAAGTCAAAATACAAGAAATAGAAAACAATGCAAATTAATTGAACCTCCGAATTGACAACAATGTCCAAAAAATAGCGGGTTCTCTTGCTATTGATCTTGGGAGCACAACAACAGTTGTAGCTTTCCAAGCCGAGGACGAAGAAACTGCGCAGTTACTTGAATTATCTCCCATTAGCAGAGCCCCTGGGGAAATCCCAAGCCTAATTTGGACATCCTCAGTTAACGCTGAACAATCTTTTTATTTCGGCCAGGAAGTAGAAAATATAACTCTTAAGGGAAACAAAGGTGGAACCATAATTTCTGACTTTAAGCGCTGGATAGGTGCTCCCAAAAGTCAAGTCCCAAAAAGTTTTCAATTGTCGCCAGAAGATGCTGGTGAACTGCTAATTAAAGAAATCTGGAAGAGAATACCGAATGAATTTGAAGTAAAGAAGCTTGTTTTAACTGCTCCTATTGAAGCCTATAAAGAATACAGAAAATGGCTGCATTCTATTTGTAGCAATTTAAATATTCAGGAAATTGCCTTGGTCGATGAACCTACGGCCGCAGCTTTTGGGGCAGGGATCCCTGGTGGGGCAAAATTGTTAGTTGTGGATATAGGGGGGAGCACAATTGATATGTCAATGGTCCTGATCGAAGGGGGTGAGGGAGAAGCTGAGCCAATTGCACAATTAATTCGCTTTGGGGGACAAGACTTAGAGGGTAAAAGCAAGCAGGTTCTTCGTGGTGCAAAAGTTCTTGGCAAAGCAGGTATTCGCTTAGGAGGGAGAGATATTGATAGATGGATACTTAATTATCTATATCCAGATTCACCCCAAACAGAATTGCTTCTTAATGCTGCAGAAAAGTTAAAATGCAAGCTCAGTGATCTCAAGCTAAATAAAAACCAAAAGATTACCGAAGAAGTCTTCATCAAATCTGAATATGAATCAAAGGAATTCTCATTAAGAAGAGTTGAATTAGAAGATCTGCTTAAAGATAAAGGTTTGTTCAAAAGTATTTCAAACTTATTAGAACAAACTCTTGCAATGGGTAGATCAAACGGCTGCGAGTTGGAAGACCTAACAGGAGTTGTAATAGTTGGTGGAGGGTCTCAAATACCTTCTATTAAAAATTTTCTTATTGAGAAAGTTGGGCAAACTAAGTTACTTGTTCCGCCACCTATAGAAACAGTCGCTGTTGGGGCATTAAAATTAACTCCAGGGGTAATGGTTAGAGATGTATTACATAAAGGGGTCTCCTTAAGATATTGGGATCAGAAGAAAAAACAGCACAATTGGCACCCTCTGTTCTTTTCTGGGCAGCCATGGCCAACAATTAAACCTCTGGAAATTGTTATCAGTGCCAATACAAAAAATCAATTAGAAGTTGAATTGGTAATTGCCGATAACGAAGTAAATCAAAACCAAGATATTATTTATGTAAATGGCATTCCTGTTCTTCAAGATAAAGAACAAAGTTCTTTATCAAAGGTTTCACCTTGGGAAGGTGATCCAGTAATGATCAAATTAGATCAACCTGGAGAGCCAGGTTCAGATTGTTTAAAACTAAGATTTTCTATCAATAAATCCTGTCAACTCCATGTAGATGGCTTTGATCTTCGAAGTAACAATATGGTCATCAGAAAAATAATTGGATCAATTAGATAAATATATTTAATCCTCCTATCCAGCGTCCCCAAGGTAAACCCCTTCTTCACCATCAATTTGATTTAGTTTCAACTCAATCGTTTCTATTCTCTTAGTAGGGACCTTGCGACCATAGAAATCAGGCTGAATAGGAAGCTCTCTATGTCCAGTCCTGTCAACCATTACCAAGAGCATTACTTTCTGGGGTCTCCCCCATGCCTGAAGTGATTCAATAGCAGCGCGGACTGTTCTTCCAGTAAATATGACATCATCAACCAACAGTACTGTTCGCCCATCCAAGCTTGATGGCAATGACGTGGGAGAAGCCATTCTTGTCCCTAATCTAACGAGATCATCTCTATAAAAGGTTGGGTCAATAATACCTTGTTCAATTTTATGACCTGTTTTCTCGATCAATTCATGAGCCAACACTTCTGCAAGTTGAACTCCTCTTGTTGGTATCCCTAAAAGCAACAAATCCTTACTATCAGAAATACTCTCAAGAATTTGCGAAGAAAGTCTTTCAAGAGTTCTAGCCAACTCTTCCTTGGAAAGGATCTCCACCCTTTGGGGAATAGACTGATCAGTCATTGATCATTGATTTGAAGGTCATTTTATCTAGGTTTGAATGATTTAATTCAATTTGGAAAAGCTAACGGAAGTTAATACAAATAATGTGCTTGCCCAACAAAGAAGTAATTTGAGATGAGAGCTTCCAAAAAACAGGGCTTTATCTTACACATGCCGAACATTAGTTCCGCCCATTCAATCAAATCAGGTCATGTAGCTCCTGTTGTTTTAACCATCCTTGATGGCTGGGGGCATAGTGAAGAGTCCAATAATAATGCAATAAGTGAAGCGAATACTCCCGTAATGGATGCATTATGGAAGGCATACCCTCATACACTTATTGAAGCTAGTGGTTCAGATGTAGGTTTACCTGATGATCAAATGGGAAACTCTGAAGTAGGACATCTAACTATTGGGGCAGGAAGAATAATCCAACAAGAACTAGTAAGAATTAGCAATACAATAAAATATAAGCAACTTGATCAAATTCCCAATTTAGAGAGATTAGCAGAAGATTTAATTGAAAACAGCCAAACACTCCATTTGATAGGCCTTTGTTCAGATGGTGGTGTACACAGTCACATAAATCACTTATGTGGACTTTTAGAATGGGCTAAAGATAAGGGAATCAAGAAAGTTGCAATCCATGCTTTCACCGATGGTAGAGATACACCTGCAAAAAGCGCCTTGCAATATATAAAGGTTATTAATGAAAAAATTGAATCATTAGGGCTTGGGGAGATTTCAAGTTTATGTGGGAGGTATTGGTCAATGGATAGAGACAATAGATGGGACAGAATCGAAAAGGGCTACGAGCTATTAACTAATCCTGACTTTCCTGTAAGCAAATTAACCAGTGAGGAAGTTATTTCTAACAGCTATAAAGAAAATATCACTGATGAGTTCTTAGAACCTGTACGTCTTACTCCTTCTTACCTCAAAGAGGGGGATGGATTAATTATGTTTAATTTTCGTCCTGATAGAGCTCGCCAGTTGATTAAAGCCATAACTGTTCAGAGTTTTGATAATTTTCAACGGAATCATCACCCAAAAATTAAAGCAGTTACTTTTACACAATACGAAGCTGGTTTACCTGTTTCAGTTGCTTTCCCGCCAGAATCTTTAGACGATTTGTTGGGACAAGTGATTTCCGGCAATGACCTCCTTCAATACAGAACTGCAGAAACTGAAAAATATCCACATGTTACTTACTTCTTTAATGGTGGAATTGAAAAGCCTTTGCCTGGAGAACATCGCCATCTTGTTCCTTCCCCAAGAGTTGCTACTTATGACATTTATCCCGAGATGTCAGCTGAAAAGCTGACTAAAAGTTGTCAAGAAGCAATTGAGAGTGGAATTTATTCTTTTGTAGTTATTAACTACGCAAATCCTGACATGGTAGGACATACTGGCATTCATGAAGCAACTAAAAAAGCAATTAATACTGTTGATAGTTGTATTGGCAAGATTCTTAACTCGACAGGGAAAATGCGTGGGACACTTTTAATAACAGCTGATCATGGAAATGCTGAATTAATGAAAGGTCCCGATGGAGAACCATGGACTGCACACACTACAAATCCAGTCCCTGTAATTCTTATAGAAGGAGAAGGAAGAAAAATAGCCGGTCAAGGTAATGCGCTTCGCCTCAGAGATGGTGGTGGACTTGCAGACATAGCACCGACACTGCTTCAATTACTATCGTTAGAGAAACCTAAAGCAATGACAGGTTCATCTTTGATTGAAACCATTGAGACTTCACCTAAAACTTCCCTTCTTCCACAAACTGTCTAATGCACTTTTAAAATGCTAATTTCTATTCTTTCCTGGATCTGGGTCTCCAGTGGATTATTGATTATTCTACTAGTTCTACTTCATAGTCCCAAGGGAGATGGCATGGGAGGCCTTGCCGCAAGTGGTAGTTCTATGTTCTCTAGCGCTAGTAGTGCTGAATCAACGCTAAATAAGGCCACATGGTTCTGCTTGACAATTTTCCTAGGACTTTCTGTAATTCTTAGCGCTGGATGGTTAAAATAAGATTTCAATCATCCTTATTGTAATTAATGTAGTTAGTTTAAATTAAATAAATCTCCCTCAGCTTCAACAAATAATTTGGAAAAGAAAAAGATCTTACTTTTATTTTTACTTATCAATCTTTTAGATTTATCAACTGCATCTCCGAAAAAGAAAATTTGTGATATTAAATTCAATGTGAAGGGAGAGGTCAAAGAACTGGAAAATAAAATGAATCAGCATAAACACTTCAAGAAATCTTCATTGAGTTCTGATTTCTTTTGTTATCAAATAGGTGTTGAGCACGATACTAACCAAAAACCAATTAATGACAAGCCAATTTATGCATGCTGCCGAACTTGAAGAAAAAGAGACTGATTAATATAAAAAAGTTAAGTTCTAAGTGAAATCATCTAATAATTAAATATCTCAAAAGATATTCATCTAAGAGCAATCAACAAAATGGCTCTTTTTAAAAAAACTATATTTATAAATAATTTCTTGAACAGTCCAAAAATCTAGGTCAATGTTCCAAAGCTTTTAAAAGCAAAAAAGAAGGACAAGGTATAGACCCTTGTCCCTCATTGAAATTAAAGTTTCTAACTATTAATTGTTTAAATCAATAATCAAAATCCCCTCCCATTCCTGCACCTGAAGGAGCAGATTCTTTCTTCTCAGGTAAATCAGCCACAATGCATTCTGTTGTAAGAACCATGCCAGCAATAGAAGAAGCGTTCTGCAGTCCAGAGCGAGTAACCTTTGCAGGGTCAACAATACCTGCTGCCAACATATCTACATATTCACCTGAAGCAGCATTGTAACCATCATTTAATGGCTTACCTTTGACATGCTCTGCAATAACTGCGCCATTAGCTCCTGCATTTTCAGCTATCCGCATCAATGGAGCAGTTAAGGCTGCCTCAACAATGTTTGCTCCTATTAACTCCTCACCACTGAGATTCTGAGCTGCCCATGATTCAACATCAGAAGCTAAATGAGCCAAAGTGGTGCCCCCTCCAGGAACAATGCCTTCCTCGACAGCAGCTTTTGTGGCATTAATAGCATCTTCCAAGCGAAGCTTTTTATCTTTCATCTCAGTTTCAGTTGCAGCTCCAACCTTTACCACTGCCACACCACCTGCAAGTTTAGCTAGCCTCTCTTGAAGCTTCTCTTTGTCATAAGTAGAGTCTGTTTCATCCATCTGTTTTTTGATCTGCTCACATCTTGCTTGAACAGCCGCCTCATTACCTTCTGCAACAATAGTGGTGGTGTCTTTATTAATCGTCACTCTACGAGAAGTGCCAAGCATCTCTAAAGTTGCATTCTCTAACTTAAGGCCTGCATCCTCTGTGATTAATTGGCCATTAGTCAAAACAGCCATATCTTCAAGCATTGCTTTACGTCTATCACCAAATCCAGGTGCCTTAACAGCTGCAACATTCAAAACACCACGCAAACGATTGACTACTAAGGTTGCCAGTGCTTCTTTTTCAATGTCCTCAGCAATAATTAGAAGTGGTTTCCCAGTTTTAGCAATTTGTTCTAATACAGGTACAAGATCTTGTACTAATCCTATTTTTTTATCTGTTAAGAGAATATAAGGCTCATCTAAAACAGCCTCCATTCTTTCAGTATCTGTTGCGAAATAAGGGGATATATAACCTTTATCAAACCTCATTCCTTCTGTGACTTCTAGTTCAGTTGTCATTGACTTCCCTTCTTCTAGAGAAATAACCCCTTCTTTCCCAACTTTATCCATTGCGTTTGCAATCATTTGTCCAACTTCTTCATCATTTCCTGCAGCAATAGTTCCACATTGAGCAATGGCATTGCTATCACTTATAGGCTTGGCCTGTTCTTGAATCTTCGTAACAAGAAAGTCTGTTGCCTTATCAATCCCTTTCTTCAATGTGATTGCATTTGCACCAGCAGCAACATTCCTCAAGCCGGCCTTAACCATTGCATGAGCTAAAACAGTTGCTGTGGTAGTTCCGTCGCCCGCAGCATCATTTGTTTTTGAAGCAGCCTGACGAATAAGAGCAACGCCAGTATTTTCGATATGATCCTCAAGTTCAATTTCTTTAGCAATGGTTACACCATCGTTAATTATTTGAGGAGCACCAAACTTTTTTTCTAAAACTACATTTCGTCCTTTAGGGCCAAGGGTAACAGCCACAGATTCAGCCAAAATGTCTATTCCTCGCTCGAGTGCTCGGCGGGCTTGTTCGTTGTAAATAATTCTCTTAGCCATAGGAGGCGATGCGCTTAAAAAGAAGGGTTAAAAATAAAATTTTGCTTTGGGCTAAGCAATCGTATTCAATTGACTACTGCGAGAATATCCTTTTCAGATAAAAGGACGTATTCATCACCACCAAGCTTGATATCAGTGCCTGCATATTTGCTATAGAGCACTTTGTCACCGACTCCAACTTCCGGAGCCTGTCGGGAACCATCTTCGTTACGTTTCCCTGGGCCAACTTGGGCAACCTCACCAACCTGAGGCTTTTCTTTGGCAGTATCTGGGAGCAAAATCCCACCTGCCGTCTTCTCTTCAGATTCAGAGACTTTAATAAAAACACGATCTCCAAGTGGCTTAACAGTGGAGACGCTGAGAGATACAGCCGCCATGAATTAATGCAGGATCAATAGTTGGGCGAGATTTTCGCCTAAAGAAACGAGGAAAACTCGTATCCATATGAACAACAAGATATTCACCAAAGCAGCCTCGCGACTACAACTATTCTGTGCGGTTGACCGAACCGCACAACATACTTTCCCTGCATAGTGGTAGTCTTGCGCGGTTTAATGCGATTTGCTTAAAAGTAAATCTTTAAAAGATTTTTGATTCTTATGGCTGCTGCTGCTACTGCGTCTACCGGAACCAAGGGTGTTATCCGACAAGTGATTGGACCAGTTTTGGATGTTGAGTTTCCAGCTGGGAAGCTCCCTAAAATTCTTAATGCTCTTCGAATAGAAGGCAAAAACCCAGCAGGACAAGATGTAGCTCTTACTGCAGAAGTTCAACAACTTCTTGGGGACCATCGTGTTAGAGCAGTCGCAATGAGCGGCACAGATGGCCTAGTCAGAGGCATGGAAGCAATGGACACAGGTGCAGCCATATCTGTCCCTGTTGGAGAAGCAACACTTGGAAGAATTTTTAATGTTCTTGGAGAACCAGTTGATGAGCAAGGGCCTGTCAAGACCTCTAAAACCGCTCCAATCCATAGAGCAGCCCCTAAGCTTACTGATCTAGAAACTAAGCCTAAGGTATTTGAGACTGGTATTAAAGTTATTGATTTACTAGCTCCTTACAGACAAGGTGGAAAAGTCGGTCTTTTTGGAGGTGCTGGCGTAGGAAAGACAGTCTTAATTCAAGAACTAATTAACAATATTGCTAAAGAACATGGTGGAGTTTCAGTTTTTGGTGGAGTTGGTGAAAGGACTAGAGAAGGTAATGATCTTTATGAGGAATTCAAGGAATCTGGGGTTATTAATGCTGATGATTTAACCCAGTCAAAGGTAGCTCTTTGCTTTGGTCAAATGAATGAACCACCTGGAGCAAGAATGAGAGTAGGCTTATCAGCACTAACAATGGCCGAACATTTTCGTGATGTAAACAAGCAGGATGTATTGCTTTTCGTAGACAATATTTTCCGCTTTGTTCAAGCCGGCTCAGAAGTATCTGCCTTACTAGGCAGGATGCCTTCTGCTGTTGGATATCAGCCAACATTGGGAACTGATGTTGGAGAACTACAAGAAAGAATTACATCTACATTAGAAGGCTCTATTACTTCCATCCAAGCAGTTTATGTACCTGCAGATGATTTAACCGATCCTGCACCTGCAACAACATTTGCACATTTAGATGCAACAACAGTTCTTGCAAGAGCGTTGGCTGCAAAAGGAATTTATCCAGCAGTAGACCCTCTTGATTCCACAAGTACTATGCTCCAACCTTCTGTTGTTGGTGAAGAGCACTACAAAACAGCAAGAGCAGTTCAATCCACCCTTCAGAGATACAAAGAGCTCCAGGATATTATTGCAATCTTAGGCCTTGATGAACTTTCTGAAGAAGACAGAAGAACTGTTGATAGGGCAAGAAAAATTGAAAAATTCTTATCTCAACCCTTCTTTGTTGCAGAAATCTTCACCGGGATGTCAGGAAAGTACGTAAAATTAGAAGATACAATTGCTGGTTTTAATATGATTCTTTCAGGAGAATTAGATGATCTTCCAGAGCAGGCTTTCTACCTTGTAGGGGATATTAATGAAGTAAAAACAAAAGCTCAAAAGATCAACTCAGAAAGCAAGAACTAACTCAGTGAGCATCTATATCACTTGAGTTAAATCATTAATCAAATCTAATTCAATCACCAACTAAGCAATCAAAATGCCCCTTACCCTAAGAGTACTTGCTCCAGACAAGAGTGTATTTGACGACAAAGTAGAAGAAGTTATTCTTCCAAGCACTACAGGCCTACTTGGAATACTTCCAGGGCATATATCAATGGTTACAGCAATTGATATAGGTGTTCTAAAAGTCCGTAACAGCAATGGGAAATGGGATTCTATTGCTCTAATGGGGGGCTTTGCAGAAGTTGAATCAGATGATGTAACTGTTTTAGTAAATTCTGCTGAACTAGGGGGAAATATTGATTCAACTGATGCAGAAAAGAAACTGGAAGAAGCAAAAAATGAAGTTACTAGGCTTGAGGGTGAAGGAAACTCACCTGAAAAGATTAAAGCAAAAGAAAGCCTAAACAAAGCAAGGGCTAGAGCTCAAGCAGGATTAAATAAGTAAATATTTTTCGAACTAATTCAAAATCAGGCTGTTCCACAGAATGAAACTTCAGGGAACTTCAATTTAGCTTCTTCTAAAGTTTTACCTTTTCCTTCCTCCTGCCAATAATTAATAACTTCTGTTGCCTTATTTAAGATTTCAACTCTCTCATTATCTGTAATCCAAGCTTTTTCTTCTAATTGTGTCTTAAGGGTTTCCCAAGCATCTTCCCTTGGCCAAAAGAAATAAGCAGTAAGAGGGCTAGTACCTCCTCCAACTATTTGATCCACTGCTAGGGCAACATTGTCTGGAAGCCAAAGAATCTTTAAAATAAATCTCCCCTCGTCTGCTTTAGGTGTATGACCAGAAGGTACTCCGTCAGCATCAAAGGTTGCAGAAGCAAGAACCTCTGCAGCGCCAAGCATGCCAGGACGACCTACTTTAGTCTTTTGGTCTCCAGATACCTCAGGATTTGAATTTGCATGATCCTCTTGAATCGTAGAGGAACTATCAGAAACGCTCATTTCTAAGACTCATACAACTAACAATCAACTAACTTAACAGGATTAGCTGCATCAGGTAAGTTTGGATTTCAAAGCATTAGTACTATTCGACATCGATGGCGTTATTCGTGATGTAAGCAACAGCTACCGTTTAGCACTTCAAGAAACAGTAAATCATTTCACTAAATGGAGACCTAGCAATCAAATTATTGATTCTCTAAAATCTGAAGGGAATTGGAACAATGATTGGGATGCAAGTCTTGAGCTAATAAGAAGAAGAAAAGAATTGAAAAAGCTCAGAATTAGTTTGCCTTCGAGGAATAATTTAATAAGTAAATTCAATAATTTTTATTTTGGAGGTAACCCTAATCATCAAGACCATATTCAATGGAATGGCTTCATAAACAATGAAACACTTCTGGTAAATAAAGAATTTTTCGACAAGTTAACCGAACAAGAAGTGGGCTGGGGTTTTGTTAGTGGGGCAGAGCCTCCGTCAGCAAGATTTGTTCTTGAACATCGTATTGGCCTAATAGAACCTCCCTTAATAGCCATGGGCGACGCACCTGACAAACCAAACCCTGAAGGCTTGATCAGATTATGCGAACAACTCCTTTCAAAACCTCTGGGCAAAGGCATTCCTCCAATTGCATATGTAGGGGATACAGTTGCAGACGTTCTCACAATTGAAAGAGCACGTGAAAAATGCCCAAATCAACGGTTTACCAGTTATGCAATAGCTCCTCCACACCTGCATAAAAAAAGAAATATTCAGGAGCGCAAAGTTTATGAACATCAACTAAAAAAAGCAGGAGCAGATGAAATACTTTTATCAACCAATGAAATTATTAATCATATTAATAATTGGTAAATCTCTAAAAACCTTACTATTTACCGTTCCATTTCATCTAATGACTTCAAGGCATTAGATGAAAGAACATCAGGTTCAGCAGCGGTAACTAAAACATCATCCTCTATACGAATACCGATATTTTTCCAGCGCTCATGAATACTTGGCTGTCCTTCTGGGACAGGGATAAGATCACTAATATATATCCCAGGCTCAACAGTTAAAACCATCCCTTGCTCAAGAGGAATTGGGGACTCACCCAAGCGATAGGCTCCTACATCATGAACATCTAAACCAAGCCAGTGGCCGGTTCTATGCATATAAAGATGTCTATACAATCCTTGTTCAATTAATGAATCAAGAGAACCTTTAAGCAAGCCAAGATCTATCAATCCTTCAACCAAAATTCTCACTGCTTGCAAATGAATTTCTTCTGCATTTTTTCCAGGTAGTACATATTCAATAGCTGCATTCTGGGCAGCCAAAACAACTTCATAAATAGCCCTTTGCTCAGAAGTAAACTTTCCTCCAATAGGGAAAGTTCTTGTTATATCACCATTGTAATAATCATTAGTTGAGCATCCAGCATCTATAAGAACTAATTCTCGATCTTTCAAAAGTGCATTATTAGCAGTGTAGTGAAGAATACAAGCATTTTTGCCACCGGCAACTATTGAACCATAGGCAGGTCCTCTCCCTCCTTGATCCAAAAAAGATTTTTCTAAAACTGCCTGAATTTGTCGCTCATTCATTCCAGGCAGAGTTGAATGTCGGGCTTTTTCATGAGCATTTGAAGAAATTAGAGCAGCTTCTCGCAAGCGCTCAATTTCCCAAGAATCCTTTTTCAATCTCAATTTATGAAGGAAGGCAGAAGGCGCAGTTAATGCTAATGGGACAAAGTCACCTCTAGAGGATCTTTCTAATAACTCAGACCAAGTTTTTAAAACGAAAGGTTCCACTTTCGGGTGTTTACCAATACGAAAAACGATATTTTCAGCTCCATGCAGATATTCGCCTAACTTCTTAGGAAAATCGCATACAGGATAAGCAATATCTGCATGAAAATGATCAATAGCACCTTGAACTCCCCAACGAAAACCACTCCAAATTTCAGTAGCTGTATCTTTTTGCAAAACAAATAAAATATATTTCTCTCCTTCTGGCCGATGAGGTAAGAACAATGCAATTGCTTCAGGTTCATCAAAACCAGTCAAATACCAAAAATCACTATCCTGCCTAAAGGGATATTCACAATCTGCGTGATGCGTCACCAATTCTGCAGCAGGGATAATTGCCGCACTACTTCCCAATTCTTTTAAGAATCGTTCACGTCGATGCTGATAAGTCTGGTAATTGTTCACAGTAACGTAATAATCAATTAAATCCTTAAGGATGGCAAGAACTCCAACATCATGGAGAATGAAGTTCTAATGATTCTTCAAAATTACTGAAGATCCCCAAGGTATGAATCCTGACATTCTATTCCTAACAATTCTTGTTGCGGTTGTATTAATTGGTTCTGCATTCTGTTCAGGAGTAGAAGCTGCTCTATTAACGGTAAATCCATTACGAGTGCATGAACTTGCAGCTGGGCATCCCAAAGTGAGGGGAGCAAAGAAATTGGCAAAGTTGCGACTTCGACTTGGTAGGACACTAACTGTTTTAAGTATTGCAAATAACAGCTTTAATATTTTCGGAAGTTTAATGTTAGGTATCTACGCAACTGTTGTATTTAGTGCAGGATTTGATCGAGCCTTATTTTCAATAAGCTTAACCATTTTGGTTCTTCTAGTTGGTGAAATACTTCCAAAATCACTAGGAGCAAAACTTTCTTTGAAGATTTCATTAATTAGTGCACCAATACTTCATCTTTTAAGTGTTTTAATGCGTCCATTGATCCTTCCACTAGAGCACTTGTTACCAGTCATAACAGCTGAAAGTGAAATTACGACTGATGAAGAAGAAATTAGACAGATGACAAGACTAGGCTTACAAAAAGGTCAAATAGAAGCTGATGAGGCAGCCATGATAGGGAAGGTTTTTCAACTCAATGATTTAACTGCGAGAGATCTTATGACTCCAAGAGTAGCTGCCCCCTCTCTTGATGGTTCTACGGCATTAGGGGATTTAAAGCCTCTCTTATTAACCAATAATTCTCAATGCTGGGTCGTGCTTGGAAAAGAAGTAGACAAAGTGTTAGGGATAGCCAAGAGAGAACGTCTCCTAACAGCATTAGTCCAAGGCCAAACACAATTAACACCTATAGATCTTTGTGAAGCAGTAGAATTTGTTCCAGAAATGATTCGAGCTGATCGACTACTAACTTCTTTCAACAAAGACAAAAAAGGAGTAAGAGTTGTTGTTGATGAATTTGGAGCATTTGTAGGTTTAATTGGAGCGGAAGCAGTACTCGCTGTTTTGGCAGGTTGGTGGAGAACATCAAAGAAATGGTAAATTCTCAACCTAAAGTTAGAGGCTATAGTGCTTTACTCAAAGAATGGCAAGGGTGCCTAGATCTAAGTCCACTAGAAAAAGCTCAATTTGGGGCAGAAGCCCAAGCACTAAGCAGACAGATTCATCGGTTAGAAGATAGGCACGCAAGGGTAGCTGCTTTTGGACGCGTAGGTGTTGGGAAATCAAGCCTACTAAATGCACTTATAGGCCAAAAAATTTTTGCTACAGATATTGCACATGGCTTCACTAAAAAAGCCAAGGCAAGCCAATGGAATCATTCAATTACAAATCTAAAATCTATTGAACTAGTTGACACCCCAGGTATAAACGAAATTGCCGCACAAGAGAGAGAATGTCTAGCTTTAGAAGTTGCTCTTCATTCTGACTTAGTTTTATTAATTCTCGATAGCGATATAACTACTATCGAAATTAATGCTTTGCAAGTTCTTATCAATAAGGGCAAACCAGTTGTATTAATTTTAAATAGATGTGATCAATGGGAAAGCAATGAAATAAAAAAACTTGTTCAAAGCATCAGAAATCGTCTACCTAACATAGCACAAAATCTAGCTATTGAGACTGTGTCAGCCGCACCGCGAAAAGCAAAGCTATTCTCAAATGGGCGGGTACGTAGTCAAGAATCTGACTCAGATGTATATTCTCTTAAAAAGACATTACTAAATATTTTAAACAAGCAAGGATATGAACTCCTGACACTGAACACTCTGAGACAAGCTGACTCTTTTTATCTTTCTCTAAAGAGTGGTCGACTTAAAAGAAGAAAGTCCGAGGTGCAAAGTCTTATTGGTAAGTTTGCAACTTTAAAAGCATCTGGGGTTGCTGTAAACCCTCTACTAATGTTTGATTTTGCAGCAGGACTAGCTTTGGATACTGCCCTCGTCATTCAACTAAGTAAAATATATGGTTTGGAATTAAAGGGACCTTCCGCAAGGAAACTGCTTCAAACACTATCTATGCATAATGGCTTACTCGGAGGAGTACAAATTGGGATCCAATTCACCTTATCAGTAATACAGCACCTTTTGTTGCTTGTATCTCCATTCACAGGTGGGACAAGTCTTATGTCTTCTGCACCAGTTGCGCTTGCGCAAGGAGCTATTGCTATTCATACGACAAAGGCTACTGGGCGCCTAGCAGCAAAAGAGCTACTCTTGAATAGCTATATACCAGGTGCAAATCCAACATCTATTCTAAGGCAACTGAGTAGAGCAAATTCTGAAATGGGTCAATATCTCTTAAATTGGGATATGAACAACAACAAGAAAAGCTACAATAAAGCTCTCTTGCCATGAAAAAATCAACCTATAGTTGCATAGCTTTACTGGGAACAAGTGCAGATCCTCCCACAACTGGTCATAAAGCTCTCTTAATTGGCCTAAGCAACCTTTTCCCAAAGGTTGCGACTTGGGCCAGCAATAACCCTGGGAAGGAACATAAAGCATCGCTTAATCAACGCCACGAACTTCTGAATACATTGGTTGAAACTATGGGCCTCCCAAATCTAGAGCTAAGACAAGATTTAAGTAGTCAATGGGCCTTAATGACTCTAGAACAAGCAAAAGCTTACTGGCCAGGTAAACGTCTAATGCTAATTATAGGCAGTGATCTACTAAAGCCTCTCCCTACTTGGTTCGAAGTGAAGAAGGTACTTACCAAAGCACGAATTGGGGTTGTTCCTCGTAAAGGATGGCCAATAAATAACATTGAATTAAATATAATAAGAAAGATGGGTGGGAAGGTTACTGTATTACCATTAGACATTCCAGCTGCAGCCAGCTCAAGTATCCATACTAACTTAAACCCCTCTTATATACCAAAAGCAATTCTACCAATACTTAAAGAAAAGAATCTCTATGGTATTTCCTAAAAACAATAATGAGACTTTGCCTTGCACAACTTAATCCTTTCATCGGTGATCTAAAAGGTAACTGTAGAAAAATCATCGACGCCTGCTCAAAAGCTACTGAGAGTAATGCAAACCTAGTAATCACACCTGAACTCTCACTATTGGGGTATCCACCAAGAGATTTACTATTTAATCAACATCTTATAGATAGCCAATGGCTATGTTTAGAGGAGGTTTCATCTCATATTAAGAATCATGCAAAACACTTAGCCGTTTTAATTGGGGTAGCAGAGCCAACACCTGATCGAAAGATTCCACACCTATTCAACGCAATTGCACTTGTCAATAAAGATGGCTGGGAAATCATATGCAGAAAACAATTGCTCCCTACTTACGACGTATTTGATGAAAAGCGATATTTTAGGCCTGCAAATAGTTCCGGGTTTATAAATTTTGAGGTTAAAGAAAAAAAATGGCAAATTGGATTGACCATTTGTGAAGACTTATGGGTAGAAGAGAAGATTCAAGGCCAACTTTTACTAGGGCCTGATCCTATAGCTAATCTTTCCACGAAAAACATAGACCTACTTTTAAATCTATCTGCTTCCCCGTTTACTTATACTAAAAGATTAATACGCCAACAAATAGCAGGTGAAGCGGCTAAGCGTCTTAATTGTCCAGTTGTATATCTCAATCAAGTCGGTGGAAACGATGAATTGATCTTTGATGGATCGAGTTTTGTCACTAATCACAAAGGTCTAATAACCTTTTCTCTCCCTTTATGTCAAGAGTCGATTGCTATCTGGGACTATGCCAATACAGAAGAAGTTTCCTCTCGAATCATCCCAGATACAGAAGAGATCCTCCTGAATGCATTAGTACTAGGTTTGCGGGATTACGTTGAGAAGTGTGGGTTCAAGAGTGTATTACTTGGATTAAGTGGTGGTATTGACTCTGCATTAGTAGCAATTATTGCCTGCGCCGCACTTGGTGCAGAAAATGTCTTAGCGATACTAATGCCATCACCATGGAGTTCAGACAGTTCAGTCAAGGATGCCAAAGAACTTGCCTCAAGGCTAGGTATTCAAACAGAGATGATCCCCATCACACCCTTAATGCATAGTTATGACCAAAGTCTTAAAGTGCCACTAGGGAAAGTTCCTCAAGGATTAACTGCTGAAAATCTTCAGGCACGTATCAGAGGAACCCTTCTGATGGCAATAGCAAATCAGCAAAAGCATCTACTTTTATCTACAGGTAACAAGTCAGAGTACGCCGTTGGATACTGCACACTCTATGGTGATATGAATGGTGGTCTTTCTGTTATTGGAGATCTCTATAAAACTAGTGTCTTCAGGCTATGTAAGTGGCTTGATAGTGAAAAAGCCTCTAAATGTAGAAGATCTTTAATGCTCCCAGAGAGTGGGGCTTTAGTAGGTAAATCAATTCGGACTAAACCTCCTAGCGCAGAACTGAGTCCAAATCAATTTGATAGTGACTCAATACCTGACTATGGGATTCTTGATCCGATCCTCAAAGCTCTAATTGAAAAGCAAGATAACCAAAGAGAACTTCTTAACAAAGAACATGGAACAGAATTAATACAAAGAGTCCAGAAATTGCTCAAACAAGCTGAATTTAAAAGGCGCCAAGCTCCTCCCGTGTTAAAAATAAGTGACCAAGCATTTGGGAGTGGTTGGAGAAAACCTATTGCATCAACATAATAGGAAATAAGCTAAAGCATCAACCCGCAAGGAATTCTCTCTAAAACACTAAATGTCCTTATCCTTATTGTCAGCACCAATCTCAAGTATTGGTATCCCTAAAGAAATCAAATCAGATGAGCTAAGAGTTGCAATTACTCCTGATGGTGTAAAGGAGCTTGTAACGCAAGGGCTTGAGGTAAGAGTGCAATCAGAGGCCGGTAAGGGAGTAGGAATATCCGATAACTCTTTTGCTGAAGCAGGCGCCACTATTGTTGATCGTGATGGAGCATGGTCGGCTCATCTTGTTGTCAAAGTAAAAGAGCCTCAAGAAGAAGAATACAAGTTACTTAGAGAAGATATGGTTCTATTGACATATCTCCATTTAGCGGCATATCCGAAAGTTGGGGAAGCCTTGTTAAAAGCAGGTACAACCAGTATAGGTTATGAGACAGTACAAATGGAAGATGGAACTTTACCCTTACTTGCCCCTATGAGTGAAATCGCTGGAAGACTGGCCGCTCAAGTGGGCGCACATTTACTTGAGAAGCCTCACGGAGGCAGGGGAATTCTTATTGGAGGATGTACTGGAGTCAGGCCTGCAAGAGTTATTGTGCTAGGGGCAGGAACTGTAGGGTGGAATGCGGCTAGGTTAGCAGCTGCTATGGATGCAGAAGTAATGCTATTAGATAGATCACCAGAACGACTTCGTAAACTTGAAGCTCATCGACGAGGTCGCTTAGAAAGCATAGTAAGCAGTAGGGGACTTTTGGAAAGACTCATACCATCAGCTGATCTAGTTATTGGTGCTGTACTCACCCCAGGTAGCAGAGCACCGACATTGGTAGATGAAGATATGGTTGCTCAAATGAAACTCAACTCAGTTATTGTAGATGTATCGATAGATCAGGGTGGATGTATTGCTACAAGTCTTGAGACAACTCACACTCAACCTACCATAAATATTAAAGGTATTCAGCATTATGCAGTCAGCAACATGCCTGGTGCCGTGCCATTTACATCAACTGAAGCATTAGTAAGCGTTACCCTGCCATATATTCTAGGAATTGCAGGTCGAGGACTTGAAGGTGTACTTACTGAACGTCCAGAGATTGTCTCTGGACTTAATACAATAGGTGGTTCAGTTTGCCATCCAGGTGTAGCCAAAGCCCTTGGAATCCAACCAAGACATCCAATGGCATGTTTGAATTAAAAATGATTATATCAAAGGCACACTTTTAATTGGCCGGGTTAAAGAAGAGATAGCAATGCCTTCTCTCAATGAAAGTAATAGCCCCGCTGCCTGCAAGTAGTTAGGTACATTAAACGTACTCATGTTTCTATGAACATTTCCTCCAACTGTGACTCCTAAGGCTTCCAAATCAACTTTTGAAATTCCTGGATTTGAGACAACAATAAGGGGAATTCCTCTCTCAATGCATCCTAAAACAGCTTCTCCTCCTAATGCACCATCAGGAGCAATTACAGCTCCAACTTGTTCAATGCTTATCAAACTTGAACGATCGAACAGAGAATTTTGTTTTAAAAAGTGAGGTTTGACGAGGTCAGGTGCACGACTTAGTCCAACTAAAACACAAGGCAAGAATGTGTGCCCCAACTCTTCTCCAGC
Source organism: Prochlorococcus sp. AG-409-F19 (assembly GCA_003215795.1). Lineage (GTDB taxonomy): Bacteria > Cyanobacteriota > Cyanobacteriia > PCC-6307 > Cyanobiaceae > Prochlorococcus_E. The sequence continues at coordinate 22,925 of QCJV01000004.1, read as the reverse complement.
AGCACGAGGGTCTAAGCAAGCTTCTATTTCCACTGGAGCAAATGCAGGGGCATGAGCACATGGAATGCATAAATGACGAACCAATACATGACTTATCACTGCCTCACAACCTGAGCTCAGATCCACTCCTTTACCTTGTCGATAGGCATCTAAACTTTTAAGCTCTATATCATCAGGGAATCTAGTAATGACAGCGATTGCAGTTGCACCTTCTTCTTTCAATCTCTCACCTGCCTTTAATAATGGCTCTAAGCAACTGAGTTCACCCCAACTAGCTCCACTAGTTGATGTCATAGTAGATATTTCTAGAGGAGTGTCTGTCATAATCACTGGGCCAATGTCAAGGCCCAAGGTTGCACGACAACCATCAATTACTTGTAAATGTCTTTGACGAATTTCCTGTTCTAAGCCTGCATCGATTAATACACCTACTTTCTGGCTAATACAAGGCCGCAATAAAAGATCACCACATGCAAATCGATCAATAGAAAAACCTTCGACATATTGGATTCGCTTATCATTCCAATAAAGAGAAGCTCCATTCATTACATTTGGATGCGTAATCAAACACCCACTTGCCGCTGCAAGCAAACGGGCTGATGGGATCGCATCACCTGCAAAACCTCCAACTTCGCAACCAATCCCTGTAGGGATTAATAAAAGAGTTGGGAATGGTTTAGAAGCATTCACTTGTTCAAATAATTAGGACAACAGCTTCAATATTTAATTGCCGAATACATTCAGGTTCAGAAAAAGAAGAAATACTTGTAATAGCCCATCTAACAGGCTCCCCAAAGCTCCCTAATTCTTCTACTACATAGCTTCGGAGATCTTGAATCAGTAGAGTCTCTGGCCAGGGAAGTTGTATTTCAAGAGACTTAAGTCTCACATCTACTCCTACTTAAATCCCTTCTATTATGCAGTTGCCCCACCAACAACCTCAAGAATCTCTTGAGTAATTGCTGCTTGGCGTGCTTTGTTATATGTGAGACTTAAGGTCTTGGCTAATTCTTTTGCATTGTCACTAGCGTTATTCATTGCCGTCATTCTGCTTGCTAACTCTGAAGCTGCTGCTTCTTGCAATGCTCTGAGAAGTTGATTCTGCAAATATAAGGGCAAAAGAGAATTCAATAAATCATCAGGACTTTGTTCAAAAACGACATCAGAAGGCAACTTGGGTTCTTCATTAGCGGGTGCTAAATCCTTTTCAATAACTAGACGACTGTCTTTAGTTGTAATTCTAAAAATCTCATCATCTTCTTGAGCAATCCCCTGAGGGTCTAGAGGAAGAAGGGTCTGGACAACTGGATTACAACTTACAAGACTAATAAACTTTGTATAAATCACCTCTACCCGGTCTGTGCTTTCTGAGAGAAACTCTGACAAGACTTCACTAGTCGCCTCCGCAGCATCTATAGATGTTGGGACTTGCTCAAGGCCCTGAAAAGAAGCACTAATAGTGTACTGACTACTTCTATTCTGAAAATAAGTAATAGCTTTTCGACCAATTAATACCAAGTTGGTTTCAAATCCTTGTCTTTGAAGTTCTTGATATCGCTGCTCAGTTTGCTTAATCACATTAGTGTTATAACCACCGCAAAGGCCTCTATCTCCAGTTACTGCAAGCAAAGTAACTTTCTTGACCTCACGTTTTTTAAGAAGTGGGGAATCAGCCGCTTCAAACTGCATACGTGACTGTATGTTTTCAAGAACTCTTGCCAAGCGATCGGCAAAAGGACGACTTCTCAGCACTTGCTCCTGGGCTCGTCTCACCTTGGCTGCAGCAACCAAACGCATTGCCTCAGTAATCTTACGAGTGTTCTTAACAGAAACAATTCTGTCTCGAATATCCTTTAGGTTTGCCATTTAATAAAAATCTCCTGGATAGCCTTATTAGAATTAAGCAGATGCCAACATAGAGGATTTAACCTCGTTTATTGACTCTTTAAGGACTGATTCAATTTCCTCATTGAGCTTTTTCTCAGAAAGGACTGTAGATATATAGTCAGGCTTGCTAGTTTTGAGATATTCACGAAGTTCAGAAGCAAATTTAGTTACTTCATCTACTGGTACTTCGTCGATCAAACCTTTGACCCCTGCATAAACCACAGCAACCTGCTCAGCAAGATTCAAAGGTGCAAACTGTGCTTGTTTAAGAAGTTCTCTTAGACGTTTTCCTCTTTCAAGCTGTTGCTGAGTAGCTTCATCCAAATCTGAGGCAAATTGTGAGAATGCAGCAAGCTCATCAAACTGAGCCAATTCAAGCTTCAAAGTACCAGCGATTTTTTTAATGGCTTTAGTTTGAGCAGCTCCACCAACACGACTAACCGAAATACCAACATTAATAGCTGGCCTTAAGCCAGAGTTAAAGAGGTCTGCACTTAAGAAGATTTGACCATCAGTAATAGAAATAACATTGGTAGGGATATAGGCAGATACATCCCCAGCCTGAGTTTCAATGATTGGGAGGGCAGTCATTGAGCCACCACCCATTGCATCAGAAAGCTTTGCAGCTCTTTCAAGTAAACGACTATGGCAATAAAAAACATCTCCAGGATAAGCCTCACGTCCTGGTGGACGACGAAGTAATAAAGACATTTGACGATAAGCTTGAGCCTGTTTAGTTAAATCATCGTAAATAACCAATGTCGCCTTACCTTGATACATAAAATGCTCAGCAATCGCTGCTCCTGTATAAGGTGCTAAATATTGCAAAGCTGCTGCTTCTGAAGCACTAGCATTTACAACAATTGTGTAATCCAAAGCCCCTTTTTCGCGTAAAACCTCAACAACTTGAGCAACTGAAGCTGATTTCTGACCAACTGCTACATATACACAAACTACATCCTGTCCTTTTTGATTAATGATCGTATCAATAGCAATAGCTGTCTTCCCTGTTTGGCGATCACCAATAATCAACTCTCTCTGTCCTCTCCCGATAGGGATCATTGCATCAATAGAGGTAATACCAGTTTGCATCGGCTCGTGAACCGATTTCCTTTTAATGATCCCAGGAGCTATTGACTCAATCAAGCGAGAATCGCTGGTAGCAATTTCTCCACTGCCATCAACTGGTTGTCCAAGAGAGTTCACAACCCTACCTAACATTGCATCTCCAACAGGGACAGATGCAATCTTTCCAGTTGCCTTAACAGTACTTCCCTCTTGAACTCCAAGGGCTTCACCCATTAGAACAACACCAACATTGTCATCTTCTAAGTTCAACGCAATTCCTTCAGTCCCATCTTCAAATTCAACTAATTCTCCAGCCATAGCTTTCTGTAAGCCATAAACTCTTGCGATTCCATCACCAATTTGGAGAACAGTACCTACATTGCTGACTGAAACAGACTTGTCATAATCAGCAATCTGTTTCTTCAGGATTGAACTAATTTCGTCGGGACGTATAGAAACCATGGGATGAGAATGTAATTAAAGGTGAGGAATTGGTGAAAGAAATGAAGAAAGAAAAAGTTGATTGAGCTAGCTTACCTTCGCAAGCGCAAGGCCCAAGCGACGCACCTGTCCAGAAAGGCTTGCATCGATGACCTTTGAACCAACATTGATAATAAAACCGCCAATCAAGTTAGGATCAACTTTTAGATCTAATTCTAAATTGTCAGTTCCAGCTACTGATTGTACCGTCTTAAGAATCTTTTCTTGCTGATCTTCAGTCAATGAAGTTGCTGAAGTTACTGTTGCTAGGGCAATATTACGTTGTTCACGATAAAGCTCAACAAGTCTCTCAAGAACTGAGTTCAGATAACCTATTCGCTGTCTATCAGCAAGTAATTTTAAGAGGTTCATCAAAGAAGGAGAAACTTCTTTAGCGAAGATCTTCTCAAGAACTTTTTTCTTACTTTCGATTTCAAGAACAGGTGATGACATTGCATCACTAAACTCTGGAGATTGATCCCACAGCTCTAGTAATGACTTTGACTGATCAACAATCTGATCAACTTCATTACGGCTTTCTGCAACTTGAAGGAATGCTTCTGCGTATGGGGTGGTGATGTTATTAAGCAATGGCATCTAAATATCTCCAATATTTTTAATTGACTGCCTTAAAAACTTATCTTGAGCTTTGTCGTCAAGTTTGCCTGAAAGACTAGAAAGGGCTTTTTCAATTGCCAATTCAGCAGCCTCTCTTCGAAGTTGATTGCTTACTCTAGAAGCCTCTAAGTTGAGATCAGAAGCAGCTCCTTGCTTTATTCTGGCCATTTCTAAGACAGTACGTTTTTCACTCTCCAAGCGAATTGATTCAGCCCTAGCCTGACAATCGCTCCTAATTTTGTCAGCTTTCTTCTCAGCAGATGCAAGTTCTACTTTTGCCTGCTTAAGAGCTTTGGAAGCATCAACTAAACGATCTTCAGCATCTTTAAGATCCTGCAATATTGAAGATCGACGTCTCTCAAGCATACTGCCTAAGAAATTTGGAAGAAATTTATAAAGGCCAAATACCACAACAGCCAAGTTGAGTAAGTTTGTCTCAAATAAATTGAGATTTAAGCCAAATCCTTCGGTTGCAAAAATCAGTGAATAGTTCATTTAGCTGCCAATAACTTTTGAACAATCAAATCACCAAGCTTTTCAGCATCTGACTTGAGCTGATTAAGAGCAGATTCCCTTTGAGAATCAATCTCTCTTCTTACTTTCTCTCTAGAAGCATTAGCCTCAGAGTTAGCCAAGGCGAGTGCTTCCTTATAAAGCTTTTCAGAATCATCTTCAGCTTCAGAAATAACTTTTTGAGCAGCCTGTCGGGCTCCCTTAAGCTGATTTTTTAAATCATTCTCGAGCTTTTCAACCTCTGCAAGCTTCTTTTTAGCCTCGGTACGACTAGTCAAAACATAGTCTTCTCTCTCTTCTACAACCTTACCGACAGGTTTAAAGAAAAGAGCGTTAAGGATGTAGGTGAGGAGAACAATCTGAACTGCCATGAGAGGCAGAGTTGCATCAAAGTCAAATAGACCTCCCTCACTAGCACCAAACAAAAGCAAGCTGGTCATTTAGCAGGCGAGCGTGAATTTAAGAAAGACTCTTAATCAATTATTAAGAGCTTGGAGAAGAATTTTTTTCAAATCAGATTTGAGGAAGATCTGAAACCAAACTAAAAAGTTTGTTTAAAGATCAACCTCTTGATTTGAAGCTGTTTAACCAGCAAAGGGGTTAGCGAAGAGAAGGACCAAAGCAACCACTAGGCCATAGATGGTTAGCGATTCCATGAAAGCAAAAGAAAGAAGCAACGTACCTCTGATCTTTCCTTCGGCTTCAGGCTGGCGTGCAATGCCTTCTACTGCGCCTTGAGCAGCGCTACCCTGACCTATACCAGGGCCGATAGCGCCAAGGCCTACAGCTAAACCAGCGGCAACAACAGAAGCGGCGGTGGTAATGGAATCCATAATTGAGCTAAAGATTTGAAGCGCCTTCTAAGCGCGTATTAAGAGAAACCGGGAGTTTATACCTGCGAGGGGTCAATCTCATAATTAATAAGATGAGTTCAAAAACAATTGAACCTATTCGCAAGCGTTTTGCCAGAAAAATGAATAATTTCTAGCAACAAAAGTTTTGATTAATGATGTTCTTCGACTGCTTCACCAATGTAGTAAGCAGCAAGAGTTGCAAAAATCAAGGCTTGAATAGCACTAGTAAACAAACCAAGGAACATAACAGGAACCGGTAGAACAAGTGGTACTAGAAAAACAAGTACCGCAACAACAAGTTCATCGGCCAATATGTTTCCAAATAAACGGAAGGAAAGAGAGAGCGGCTTAGTGAAATCCTCAACAATCTTGAATGGGAGCATGATCGGTGTGGGATGAACGTAGTACTCGAAGTAACGCAATCCCTTATTGCTCAAACCCGCATAAAAATAAGAAAGTGAGACCAAAAGAGCTAGTGCAACGGTTGTATTTATATCAGCCGTAGGTGCTCCTAACTCTCCACTAGGGAGTTCAATTAACTTCCATGGGATTAAGGCCCCTCCCCAATTGCTCACAAAAATGAACAAGAAAAGAGTGCCTATAAATGGCATCCAGTCTCTATAGACTTTTTCTCCTATTTGAGTGCGCGCCAAATCGCGAATGTAATCCCAAAGGAACTCAAGTAAATTTTGAACGCCCTTAGGGTCACGTTCCATCTTTTTGGTGCCAACTACAACAAGAGTTAGCAAAGCACCAATAAGAATCCATGAGGTCATGAAAACCTGGCCATGAATCCTTAAATTTCCAAGCTGCCAATAAAGATGTTGGCCAACTTCAAGAGCAGCAAACGGTAAAACAAATGGAGAGGTACCCATTTTTAAAGAAATGAAAAGTCGCAAAAGCGACATTGTGTCTTAGTTAAGCCTTAAACAAGCATCTCAAAAAATCAATTAGCCAGATTTTTTTTGAGCATAGGGCTCAAGTAAAAACTGAATAATTAAAGATGGCTTATACAACAAGAAGCCGACCAAAGAAGGAAGCAAGTGAAGTTCAGGTACTTTTGCAACTACCAGAACTAGTGCTGCCGGAACAATCAATTGGGCCTTGCCAACCGAAGATGAAGATTTACCAAGAGATCCAATGTTTTTGGCGAGAAGCCGCAAATAAATGATTCCTGAAAATGCCCCTAAAAGAAGACTAATAGCAGCATTAAGATCAACAAAAAGGATGGAAACCAGAACTGCAAGAGCTGTTACAGCCAAGTTAATCCTGAATATGCGTAGTTGAAGCAACACATATTCCGAAGATAGATCTCCAGAACTAGTTTCTGAAGACTCAAGGTCCCCTGAAAGCTTTAGTCTTTCACTGCCCTCCTTACTTGAACACAAGTCACCAGCTCCATTTCGGGAGTTGGCGTCAGATGTAACAGGTGAGGATGCCAACAAAGGCTCCAATGCTCCAAAGGCGCGAGGAATCTACCATGCAGTAGGTAAAAAAACTGTGTTCAAACTTGAAAGTTCCTTAAAAACATCATTTCTTTTACGATTAAACACGCAATAAAAGGCCCAAAAATCCTCATTTTTTTCACAAGCAGTCCTTTCTTGCAAGAAGAAAACCACAATTTATAAATAAATTGTCAATTAAGAGTGAATTAATTCTCTTTAAGCTAAGACAGTTAAAAAGTACACGCCTTTTGATTTTGAAACTTTATAAAATATTTAGATTAAAAAGTATTGATTGTGTTTCTAAGTTAATAATCCATAGTTTATTTCAAATAAATATTTAACTGCTCTTGGCAAATCCCTTTTTAAACGGCTCAATAGGAAAAAGAATTTTAAGAAAAGACTTTGAGAACTTCCACAATAAAAAAAATTAATGGAGGATCTCTTTCTACAAAAATATCGAACAAATTTCTTCCAAGAAATATCGAAAGTAATCTAATATGGGCAAAGCTTATGCCACTTCCTTGGCACCTTTGGCCTGCAGAAGCTAGGCTCCTATTAGCATTAATGGTTTTTTGGAGTATTGCTGGCCTTTGTATTCTTGGGTCAGCAAGTTGGTGGGTCGCAGTGAGAGAAATGGGCGAAGGTAGTTATTTCGTAAAGCGTCAATTAATGTGGCTTGTTACTAGTTGGACAATTGCTTGGTTAGCCATTACAACCAACCTAAGAAGATGGCTTAGACTATCGAAAATTTGTCTACTCATATGCCTCCTATTAGTAGGAGCTACTCTGATTTTTGGAAGTAATATTAATGGGGCTTCAAGATGGTTAATTCTAGGTCCTATTAGAATCCAACCTTCTGAATTAGTTAAACCCTTTTTAATTCTTCAAGCAGCGAATCTTTTTGCACAATGGGAACGTATAAAAAATGGTCAAAAGCTTTTAGAGTTAAGTATTTTCGGAACATTAATTCTTTTAATTCTCAAACAACCCAACCTAAGTACAGCTGCTCTTATAGGGATCCTAATCTGGATGATTGCACTCTCTGCAGGTGTAAGTTTTAAAAATCTTTTTTTAGCAGCATTATCAGGATTAGGGCTTGGTGTCTTTAGCATTACAAGACATGAATATCAACTTTTAAGAGTTACTTCATTCCTCAATCCATGGGAGGACCCTCATGGCAATGGCTACCAACTAATACAAAGTCTCCTAGCAATAGGATCTGGTGGATGGTTTGGAGAAGGCTATGGACTCTCAACGCAAAAACTTTTGTACCTACCTTTTCTAAACACAGATTTTATTTTCTCTGTTTATGCTGAAGAATTTGGTTTTGCAGGTTCATTCATGCTCATAATGTTCTTTATACTCATTGCCTTTCTTGGGTTACGAATTTCTTTAAGAAGCCAAAATAATTATTCAAAGCTAATCTCAATTGGGTGTAGCACAATGCTAATTGGACAGTCCATTATGCATTTAGCCGTCACATCTGGATCAATGCCAACGACTGGCTTACCGCTTCCTTTTATCAGCTACGGAGGGAACTCATTACTCTCAAGTTTTCTTATTGGAGGTCTATTATTGAGATGCTCACTTGAATCAAGCGGCTTAGTCGGAAGATTAAAAATTAAGAAGAAGCTCAATTAGAGATTTTAAAGTTTAGATTTACAGGAGCAGGACTCATTTTTGTTATTTCATCTTTAAATCTTGTGATATCTGATTTAGCCCAAAATAGTGAGAACATTATGAGGCATGGATTAGAGTCACCAAGCCCATTAACACTATTAATTATTTTTATAGGAGGTTTGCTTACAAGCCTCGGCCCCTGTTCTTTGTCTCTTTTACCAGTAACTATTGCGTACCTAGGTGGATTCAATAAAGAGCAAAATCCTTTTTTTAAAAGCCTAATTTTCTGTAGTGGAATCGTCTTATCTCTTATTATTTTAGGGAGTCTTAGCGGTCTTTTAGGAAAAGTTTACGGTCAAATACCTTCAGAGATAGGATTACTAGTCCCCATCATAATGGTTCTCATGGGATTGAACCTCCTTGGGATCCTAAGAATAAGGCTCCCAAGTGGTCCTGAGATTGATATCTGGAGCGAAAAAATTCCTGCTCCACTTCTACCAATTGCTGCTGGGTTAACATTTGGGTTAGCGTCTTCACCTTGTACAACTCCAGTTTTAGCTGTTCTTTTAGCTTGGATCGCTGAAAATGGAAATCCGGCTAGTGGTGTAATTCTTTTAGCATGTTTTGGTTTTGGACAAGTCATACCTCTTTTATTAGCAGGAACAACTGCTGCCGCAATTCCAACACTTTTGTCAATGCGTGGGATTAGTCAATGGATACCATCTTTAAGTGGGGTTATTTTCCTTACGACTGGTTCACTCACTCTATTTTCAAAATTGTTCTAGATAGATGAAATATTTGCGTAGGATTCTACTTACTTTATCAAGTTTAAAAGTTGCGATCATCCTCCTCCTGCTTATAGCAATTGCAAGTGCTATAGGGACTTCACTTCCTCAAGGAGAACTTCCTGAAATTTATTTCAATAAGTACCAAGTCGAAAAATTCCTTGGAGTACTAGATGGAAATCTAATAATTCGAATGCAACTAGACCGGGTCTATTCAAGCATTTGGTTCTTAGGTCTTCTCACTTGGTTATGTATTTCACTTATTGTTTGTAGCTGGCGAAGGCAATGGCCTACTCTCAAAAAGGCAATAACTTGGATAGAGTATACGGAACCAAGACAAATTCAGAAACTAGCAATTTCTAAAACTTTTACAATAGATAAGCCCATTAATAGTATTGAAAAATTAGAACATTATTTAGTTAATTCGGGATGGAAAGTAAAAAGGAGCTCTTTGGGGATATCAGCCAGACAAGGTTTAATAGGTAGAGTGGGTCCTCCTCTAGTACACTTTGGACTAATAATATTAATTTTTGGAGCAAGTTTTGGTGCATTACAAGGTGCAAAAGTTGAAAAATTTCTTGCTCCTAATAGATCATTAAATCTTTTAAGTTCTAATGGTAGAGCTCAAATAAATTTAAAATTAACAGATTTCCAAATTGAAAGGGGACCAAATGGTCAGCCAGAGCAATTTAGATCAAATATTGAATTAAGTGATAAAAATCTCAATCAATTCCTCTCTAAAGAAATAAGCGTCAACCATCCATTACGTTTTAAAGGAATGACTGTATATCAGGCCGACTGGTCTCTTGCGGCAATTACTATTCAAATGGATAAACAACAAAAATTGCAATTTCCTCTAAAAAAAATTGAAGCACTTGGAGATCAAGTTTGGGGGGTATTAATTCCTAAATTAAATAATATGAATCAACCAATGCTATTAACTGTATCTAGTGAAAAAGGGCCAGTAAGTTTCTATAGTTCAGAAGGAGTTCCTATAGGATCAGCAAGGCCTCAAGGAGCATCGATTAAAAGTGGTGAATCTGAAATAAATATTGTTGACATTCTACCAAGTAGCGGAATACTACTTAAATATGATCCTGGTGTACCTATTGTTTACATAGGTTTTGCAATAAGTTTAATAGGCAGCATATTTAGCATTATATCAACAAAACAACTTTGGATAATTGCTGAAAATAATTCTAAATTATTACATATAGGGGGTTTATCTAACAGAAATTTAATAGGTTTTGCTAAGCAATTTCCATTAATTGTTAAATCCGCATCAATGGATTAAAAGGCCTTTTTTGAACCATGGGAAGCTCTAATAATGGTGTGCACATTCCCACGCGGGTTAAAGTCAGCTTCTACTTTCATCCAAGTAGGGTTAGAAGCTGCAACAAGATCATTTAAGATTTTATTTGCAACTTCTTCATGTGAAATCTTGATACTTCGGAAACTGTTTATATAAAGCTTTATTGATTTAAGCTCCAAGACTTTCTCAAATGGCTGATAAAGCAATCTAATTACTGCAAAATCTGGATAACCAGAGAATGGACATTGGCATGTAAATTCAGGTAATTCTATAGAAATCTCATAATCCCTTTCAGGACTAGGGTTAGGGAAACATTCAATTTCAGACTCTGAAATTAACCTTTCACCATAGAATTGGGGGCCATTGGTTTTCACTTGACTCTCACACCAAACTAAACATTACAAAAGCTAATTCTTTATTAATTAAATACAAGGCTTCCTCCAGCAACATCTGTTTTTTGTATCCAAAGCTTCAAAAAGGATAGAAGTCTAAGAAGAAAACACAAATCTGTATCATCAATTACAAACAATATTCCCGCGAAGAGCCCTAATAGAAGCAGTTATTTGACACTCTTTTCATGGACATATGGTTTGTTAGTGCTAATGAGAGAGTACATGTAAGGGCTGCCAGTGTTCATGGGATGCTTTGGTTGCAAACACATTTTGAAAGCGACCATTGGGATGCAATTGCATCTGAACAAGTAACACTTAGCAAAAGCAATGCAAGTATGCTTTCTCAGGATGCTCAGGAGGCAGGATTAACAATAAATTCAATCCCCGATATCGCATATTCCATATAATCCCAAAAACTTATTAACATAAAATAAAACTCCAGGTTTATTTCATGAAAAAAATAGAAGCTATCATCAGGCCATTTAAGCTAGAAGACGTCAAAATAGCTTTGGTCAATTTAGGCATTGTTGGAATGACCGTAAGCGAAGTAAGAGGTTTTGGACGCCAAAAAGGACAAGTTGAACGCTATAGAGGATCAGAATTCACTGTTGAATTTCTTCAAAAACTCAAAATAGAAGTTGTTGTAAATGATGAAAGTGTTGAAGGTGTTTTAAAAGCATTAGCAGAAGCTGCAAAAACAGGTGAGATTGGTGATGGAAAAATTTTCATCTCACCAATTGAATCAGTTCTAAGAATTAGAACAGGTGAAACCGACGACTCAGCACTTTAATTGCAACGTGCTTTTAATTAACCCTTCCAGATCAGGTGTCTGATCAATGCTATTAGTTCCAATCCAAAGAAGATATTCATGATTTCCTGCAGGACCTGTTAGTGGAGAAGCAGTCAAGCCTTTGATTATCCATTTTTGCAATCTTGCGAAATCAATTACTGCATTTAATGCCTCTAAGTGAAATTTTGCCTCTCTAACAACTCCTCCTTTTCCAACGCGTTCCCGACCAACTTCAAACTGAGGTTTGACCAAAAGTACAGCCTCAGGACAACTTGTATCTAAAAGAGATTTAATTGCAGGCAAAACAAGTTTTAAAGAAATAAAAGACAAATCTGCTACAGCAAGACTCGCTCGAGGTTCGTAAGGCTTATATAATTCTTCGCTCTTCAAGTTTCTAATATTAGTTCGTTCTCTCAAGACCACTCTTGAATCGTTTCGAAGAGACCACGCAGTCTGTCCATATCCAACATCAACCCCATATACAAGAGATGCCCCTCTTTTTAACAAACAATCAGTAAAACCGCCTGTAGAAATGCCTGCATCTAAGCAAACTCTGCCAGAGATTGTTATGGGAAATTTATCCAGTGCGGCTTCTAATTTCTCGCCTCCACGAGATACAAATCTTGGATCACTTTCAACTTTTAGTTCTAGCTCTTTTAAAACTTGCTGACCAGGCTTATCAAAAATATTCCCAGCAAGATCTCTTACTTTGCCTGCTCTTATTAATTTCCGAGCTTTTTCTCGTGATTCAGCAAGACCTTTGGTTAGCAAGTGAACATCAAGTCGATTTTTTTTGGTCATATCGTCATAAAAGCAAACAAGAAACCGAATAAAAACCGGAGAAGTTGATGATTTTAGAAAATCTACTAGAAGATCATTGTCATAAACATCCCAAAAGGACGTGACGGGTAAACGCTCTAATTCATCCCAAAAAAGAAATAGCCCAAGAAAAGGTCACCTTCATTTAGTTGCAATGAACCAAGGTTCAAATCTAATTGAGCTATTTCAACCAGGAAGTTTTGTCAGGCTAAAGAATCAGCCTAATGATTTACCACCTTTCCAATTAATTTCATGTAAAGGAGGGCGTTGCTTTGTTCGGCAACAGACATGGGGCCAATATATTCATTGGGAAGTTGAGCACCACCGACTAAAATCAGCTTAAACAACAAGAACTAAATTCTAGTTTTCTAGAAAAAATCTAAATTGCTTTGATTGATCGTTACACTCTCCCAGAAATGGGGAAAATTTGGACAGAGCATGCCAAGTTTCAAAGTTGGCTTGATGTAGAGCTTGCTGCTTGCGAGGCAAACCTAAAGCTTGGGAAGATACCAGAGAATGCAATGAAAGATATCCGCGAAAAAGCTGAATTTAGCCCAAAACGAATTCTTGAAATTGAATCAGAAGTTCGTCATGACGTTATTGCTTTTCTCACAAATCTAAATGAAAACATCGGAGACTCTGGTCGTTTTATTCATGTCGGGATGACAAGTAGTGATGTTCTGGATACTGGGCTTGCTTTGCAATTAAAAGCATCTGTCAAATTATTAATCGAAGAAATCAAAAAACTTCAACAAATAATTCGAGATAAAGCACGTGAACATAAAACAACAGTAATGATAGGAAGATCACATGCAATCCATGGAGAGCCAATTACCTTTGGTTTCAAACTTGCTGGATGGTTAGCTGAAACTAATCGAAATAAAAAAAGACTTGATCTGCTCGAAAAAGAAATTTCAGTTGGTCAAATCAGTGGTGCAATGGGAACGTATGCAAATACAGACCCTGAAATTGAACGGATTACATGTGCTTCTCTTGGATTAACCCCTGATACAGCAAGTACTCAAGTAATTTCAAGAGATCGACATGCAACTTATGTTCAAACACTTGCCTTAGTAGGTTCTTCACTAGATCGTTTTGCAACTGAAATACGAAACCTGCAAAGAACTGACGTACTGGAAGTAGAAGAGGGGTTCGCAAAAGGTCAAAAAGGAAGCTCTGCTATGCCTCACAAAAGAAATCCAATTAGAAGTGAGCGTATTAGTGGTCTTGCAAGAGTTCTTAGAAGTTATGTGGTTGCCGCACTAGAAAATGTTTCGCTATGGCATGAAAGAGATATAAGTCATAGCTCAACAGAAAGAATGATGCTTCCAGACATATCAATTACCTTGCACTTTATGTTGAGAGAAATGAGTGACGTAATTCAAGGGCTAGGAATTTATAAGAAGAACATGACAAAAAACATGAATATTTACGGAGGTGTGGTTTTCAGCCAACGCGTACTCTTAGCTCTTGTAGAGAATGGTATGCAACGTGAAGAAGCGTATAAATTGGTACAGAAACATGCTCATGAAGCCTGGAACAAAGAGTCAGGAGATTTCCAAGCGAATCTTAAATCAGATAAGTCAATCACTTCAGTACTATCTTCAGAGCAACTAAATAATTGCTTCAGTACAACAATACATCAAGCCAATCTAGAGGTCATTTGGAATCGCCTCGAAATCTAAAACTCATCGCTAATTAAACGATTTAATATGAAACAACAATAATTGGTCTATCATCTACAAAAAATGACTGATTTATCTCGACTAGAAAGTGACAGCATAGGCTCAATAGAGGTCTCGAACTTGGCGCTATGGGGAGCCCAAACTCAACGATCCCTACTAAATTTCGCAATTGGAGACGATAAAATTCCTATCAAGCTTATTTACGCTCTAACTACAATTAAACAATCTGCCGCAATAGTTAACTATAAATTAGGTTTAATTACAGAAACAAAGAAAAATTTCATCATTAATGCTTGCTTAGAAATTCTTTCAGGACTGCATGACGACCAATTTCCCTTGAGTGTCTGGCAAACAGGTAGTGGTACTCAAACAAATATGAATGTAAACGAAGTCATCTGCAATATTGCAGCATTAGCAAATAACGATCCTTTAGGTAGTCATAAAACATTGCATCCAAATGATGATGTTAACCAATCACAATCCACAAACGACGTTTTCCCAGCGGCTATACAGATAGCTGCTATCCAAGAAATCACTGATCATCTTCTACCTGAGCTAAATCGACTTATCAATGCATTTGAAAGAAAAACAACAGAATGGAATGGAATAATTAAGACAGGTAGGACACACCTACAAGATGCTGTTCCACTTACCCTCGGGCAAGAGGCATCTGCCTGGAAAGAGCAATTAGCAACTGCTAGCAAGAGAATAGAAGAAGGCATGAAAGAACTTTTCCCTCTCCCTTTAGGTGGAACTGCAATAGGAACAGGTATAAATGCACCAAAAGAATTCGGGGAAAAGATTGCTCAAGTTATAGCCACTTCAACTAGGCTTCCTTTCAAATCAGCGGAAAATAAATTCGCCATAATGGCTAGTCATGATGGGCTAGTCCACGCAATGTCAGAATTGAAATTATTATCTGTATCCCTATTAAAAATAGCCAATGATCTTCGCCTCTTATCTTGTGGTCCAAGAGCTGGCTTTGGAGAGTTATTACTTCCCGCTAATGAGCCAGGCAGCTCAATTATGCCCGGTAAGATCAACCCAACACAATGTGAAGCAATGGCAATGGTTTGCACTCAAGTGATAGCCCTCGACAATGCAGTGACAATGGCTGGGAGTGGAGGACATCTTCAAATGAATGTTTACAAGCCATTGATAGGGTTTAATCTCCTAAAAAGCATTACTCTGCTAACTGATGCCTGTAGATGCTCACGCGTGTCAATGATTGAAGGCATACAACCTAATCTAAAAAAAATTGAGCATAACCTTCGACAATCTCTGATGCTTGTTACAAGCTTAGCTCCTGAAATTGGCTACGAGAAGGCTAGCCAAATTGCCCAATATGCTCACAATAAAAACATCACTCTTAAAGAAGCATCCAAAATATTAGGCTATGTTAGCGAGCACGATTTTGATCGCATTGTTAACGCAAAGTTGATGACTGGCTCAAGTTAATAGACGGTACTTATTTTGATTTATCTGAATTGGACACATGTTCAGTAGCAAAATTCAAGCCAATTTTATCCTCACCTTGTTCTTTTGATACATCTTCTGCTTCACGTACTGGAAAGCGGTTCAAAGAATGTAATGCTTTTGCAGCATTATGCTTAAGTTTCTGACTAATTGCGAGACAGTAAGGAATTTGAGCCAAGAGATCAATTGTACGACGTATAACTCGCACAACATCTCCCTCATCTAATGACGTATTGGCCATTAGTTTCTCCCAAGTTGAGCCATTAGCCCATTCCTCAACTAGTCCAATCAACTCGGTTTCAGAGCAAACTGGGATATTTAAATCATATCTCTCTTGTATGCGTAAGAGTTCCCGACGAATACTTGATAAATCACCCAAAGCTTCCAAAGATAGAGGAGATGCTGAAAATCCAGACCATAAATCACGGCGATTCACTTCAGTGCTAACAGCTTGCAATACAGCCGCCAGTTGAGGTGGGGGCAATTCATCTAAATGACCACTCATCAAAACGAGACCCAGCCAAAGCTCATTATCTCCTCGTAATGAACCAACTGTTTTACCTATCTCTGTAGAGTCAAGTTCATCCAGACATCCAAAATATTGCAGAATCTCCAACAAAGCCAAGAAAGTGTCCCAGTGACGGTTTGCACGATGATGTATC
This sequence comes from Prochlorococcus sp. AG-409-F19, assembly GCA_003215795.1. Taxonomy (GTDB): domain Bacteria; phylum Cyanobacteriota; class Cyanobacteriia; order PCC-6307; family Cyanobiaceae; genus Prochlorococcus_E. Next base: position 6,519 of record QCJV01000004.1, on the reverse strand, counting down.
AAATCCTGACGTTCTCCAATCTCAAGCTCAAGCTCTTCCATTCGTCTGCGATGTTTCTTAAGTTTTTTTCGGTCTCCCCATTGATGGGCTGGTAAAGATGCTAATTCTTGCTCTAATGAATGTACAAATCTAGACTGAGAAAGCACTTCTGCAGCCAAGTCATACTGTGGGGTCACCATGTCATAAGTTTGTGCAGTCGCCTGAATAGCAGAAGCAAACTGCAAACTCTGACTATCACCATGGATTACTTCACCCAAACGACTCAGTTCTGGAGTCTTTAGGGGGCTTATGTCTAAACAACTAAGTTCGGCATGAAGACTGACTACAGACTGACAAGCAATTAGAGTCCAAGTGTTGGACTCAGTTAAACACACAAGATGCGACGAATGGCCATGCTGCTGCTGTTTGGCGACAATCACAGCAGGAATAACACGACCTTTGAAAGAAGGAGTCTTGAAGCTAATCAATGTTCCTATGTGTGCGAACTGCAATGCTGAAATTAATTCATTAGCGAGAGTGTCTGCGGCTTGCTTTTGCAGAGTGCGAAGCAACCTTCTCTCTTCTTTTAAACGGTTCCTACGCTTCTCATAATCTTCAAAATCATTCCATGGAATATCACTAACCAAAGCTTCAAGAGTAGAAAGCCTTCTGCGCAATTGCTCAAGCTGTTCTTCTTCATCAAATAAATCTAAACTCGCCAAATAACAACCAAAACTCCTCTGCACTAACTCTCTTGACTTTTCCAAATCATAGCGATGCAAAAGGTTTAGGACCATTCCATAACTGGGGGTAAATTGACTTACTAAGGGATTTGCATTAGAAATAGCTAATTGCCCAGCTTCCCGAACACCTTCAAAACGACTTTGTACAGTTACAACATAGCCTTGCGAATCTAAGCCTCTCCGACCTGCTCTGCCAGCCATTTGTAAAAACTCACTCCCCATAAGTTGCCGATGGCCATTTTCAGTTCGCTTAGACAAAGATGAAATTACTGTGCTGCGAGCAGGCATATTTATACCTGCCGCCAAAGTCTCTGTAGCAAAAACGACCTTCACTAAGCCCTGTTGAAATAATTCCTCTATTAATTCCTTCCACGCGGGTAAAACTCCAGCATGATGAGAGGCAATGCCACACCTAAGAGCATCAAGGTGTATTCCACTACGAATACCTTCAGAATTCTCCCTGATATACAAACTTAAACGAACTTCAATTTTTTCTTGCTCTTCATTAGACACTAAACGCAATGAGCCCAACAGATCTTTAACAGCTCTATCACAACCACGTCTGCTGAAAATGAAATAAATAGCAGGGAGCATGTCCCTCTCTGCCATGTTTTTAATTACAAAACTAATTGAAGGAGACTCAGGTTGTAATGGCTTAGAAGAACGTCTTTTTCTCTGCTGCCCCTTAGGGGGTCTCCAAATTTTGCAATTTGGATGTAAGCCTGTTCTAGAATTATTCAGGAGAGGATGCAATCCCTTCGCGCTACAAAAAGAAAAGGTCAATGGTACCGGGCGAAAATCGCTGAAAATTAATTCTGTAGGACCATGAACTTTTTTAATCCAATCTGTTAATTGTCCTGCATTAGCAACAGTTGCTGAAAGTGCTACTAGTTGTACGGTTGAAGGGCAATGAATTATCGACTCTTCCCAAACAGTCCCTCGTTGGGAATCATTCATATAATGACACTCATCTAAAACAACCGCCTCGACATCAAAAAGAGGGTCATCACATTCATCTACTTCTGCATAAAGCATATTGCGAAAAATTTCTGTGGTCATCACCGTAATGGGGGCACCTCTATTCACACTGAGATCTCCAGTAAGAAGACCTACGTTTTCATAGCCAAATTGATTACGGAAATCACGGAGTTTTTGATTTGAAAGAGCCTTAAGAGGGGTTGTATACAAAACCTTTTGTCCATGCGAGATTGCCCTGTAAATCGCATATTCACCAATCATCGTCTTACCTGAACCTGTAGGAGCACTAACTACAACTGAATGTCCATGATTAAGAGCATCTATAGCCTCAAGCTGAAAAGTATCCAGCTGAAATGGGAAAATATTCCCTAGGTCCAATTTTTCTTCCACAAAATCAGAAGCCGTTTTCTTCATCTCCAGCTCATTCCTCTAATCCTAATCAGAGAATCTAATCTCTCCATCCAATAATTCCATCTCAAGAAAGGCATGCATATTCAAAATATCAAAGAATCTTATTTAATACTTAAAATTTCATCAAACTAGATTCATGAAAAATATTCCAAAGTCAAGACTACGTAAACTAAGAACCTGGAAACCAGGTGATAAAGCCTTTCAATTAATTAGTTCTGGAAAAAATAACGAATCAATCTCACTGATCGATCTTGCTAGCAATGATTATCTTGGTCTCAGCCAAGACCCCAGGTTAATTGAAGCAGCACATAAAACAATGCTCTCCGAAGGAGTTGGATCTGGAGGGTCGAGGCTTGTCACAGGAAGTCGGCCTATACATGACCGCCTTGAGAAAGAGCTTGGTCAATGGCTTGGTGTAGAAAGGGTTCTACTTTTCCCCAGTGGGTTTCAAGCAAACTTAGCTGCAGTTTGTGCTTTAGCAAATCGCAAAACCCTTGTTATCACAGACAAGTTAATTCATCACTCTCTGTTGGTTGGGATAAAAGCAAGTGGAGCAAAGATTAAGCGTTATGCACACAACAATATTAATGATCTTGAAAGGCTTCTCCAGAATTCTGTACTTGAAGAACCGAATCAGACTCCTCTAGTAATAACTGAAAGTCTTTTTAGCATGGAAGGGACTAGTCCAGATATCAAGAAAATCGCTCGTCTCTGTGAAAACTATCAAGCAAGACTTCTAGTTGATGAAGCGCATGCTTTAGGTGTTTTGGGATCCCAAGGCCGCGGACTATGCCATGGGACATCAAAAGGGATCACTATGATTAGTGGAACTTTTGGTAAAGCATTTGGAAGTGGAGGCGCTTTCTTGGCGACAAATAACACTTTTGGCGAACATGTCCTTCAAACCAGTGGTGCTTTTCGATATACAACTGCTCTAGCACCACCATTAGCTTCAGCAACTTTGGAAGCATTAAGGCTCTTAAAAAGCAACCCTCAAAAAGGTCAAAGGCTTCAAGAAGAATCAATGATTTGGAGGTCGGAGTTTGCAAAGCAAGGTTGGAATTGCCCTAGGGCAATTGGTCCCATCATTTCACTTAAGCTTGGTAGTGATGAACAAGCCTTGAAAAAGCAATATGAACTAGAGGAGCATGGTCTTTTAACTATTGCAATACGCCCCCCAACTGTTCCAGAGGGAACTTCTCGTCTAAGGCTAATAGTCAGAAGTAATTTACCTAAAAACACCCTACAGAAACTATTGTTTCACCTTGGGGAAAAGCAATGAAGCAAGCAATCTCTATGCATGGATGGTGTTGTGAAAGCACCTTTTGGGAAAACTGGAAAGAATACTTTCAAAAGGATGGTTGGCTCTGGAAAAATGCCGAAAGAGGTTATGGAGATTACGAAGCTTCAAACCCTGCATGGGAAAATAATGACCAGGGAAATATGAGCCGGAAAAAAGTTATTTTTTGTCATTCACTTGGGATACATTTAGTCCCTAGTAAAATACTTAAAGAAGCTTCAGACATTATTTTACTAAACAGCTTTAGTCGTTTCATTCCCAATGGGAAAAGAGGTAGAGCCGTAAGAGCAGCATTAAACGGCATGGGAAAGCATTTAGGTAAGCCAACAGAAAGCGAAATGCTTTTCATGTTTCTAAAAAAAGCAATTCAACCTTATAAGATTACTGATTGCAAGGAAGTGCCACTTTCAAAAAGGATCTCTTGCAAAGGTCGAAAGCAACTTATAGAAGACTTTAATCTTTTAATCAAGAGTAATGAATTACCTCAGGCTCTATCAAAAAAAGCTCGAGTTCTCGTAATACAAGGCAAAGAAGATAAAATCATTAGTCCTACAACAAATGATCAACTCATCTCCGATCTAAGAATGCATATGGATCACCCACCTACGAAATGGCTGCTGACAAGTGAAGGACATATCATCCAAATGCCAGGCATCATCAAACAAGTTAGCGAATGGTTAAAATTAGCTAAATGAAATCTAGCTGGAAAAATAATATAATTAACAACTTTGAAGTTGCTTCCTCGAGATATAACAAGGAAGCAACTTTGCAAATGCCCTTTGCAAAGTTGCTTGCATTAGAATGCTCACGCAGAAATATTCCGAATGGCCTTTGGGTTGATCTAGGTTCTGGAACAGGTTTTCTTGCAAATGAACTTGAAAGACTTCATCCAAATCAAACTGTTTCTAGAGTAGATAGCTCTCCAAAGATGCTTGAACAGCATCCATCTGACAGTAAAACAATCCTTTTTGATTTAAACTCAGGTCTACCAAAATGGATAGACCCTCCAACATTAATTGCATCTAGCTTTGTACTGCATTGGATAAATAAACCTGAGGAAAAATTAAAGGAATGGTTTAATGCATTAGCTCCTGGAGGATGGATTGCTATAGCAATCCCCGTAGAGGGATGTTTCCCCGAATGGTATAAAGCTGCAAACAAAGCTGGTGTCGCTTGTACTGCTATGCCATTTCCCTCTAAATATTCAATACTTAAAGTAATCAAAAATGAACAAATAAAGTTCCAAAAACTTGAGCATTTTACTCAAGACAGTCCCAGAGTTACTTCACTTTTAAAAACATTCGTCAAGTTTGGAGGCCAAAGTAGTCCTCAAAAGTCTCTTACAATTGCACAATGGAGAAGACTAGAAAATGCATGGGACATGTGTGAGAAAACTAATGTCTATAAATTGACTTGGTTCATTCAAGTACTTGTAGCTCAAAAATGAATTTACAGTCTTTAAAACTGATTGTATGTGGAACAGATACAGACGTAGGTAAGACTATTGTCAGTAGTTTTCTAGTGCAAGGTTTAAAAGCATTTTATTGGAAGCCAATTCAAAGTGGTTTCGAAGAAGGCAGTGATTCAAATACAGTCCAAAATCTTCTAAAACTGCCCCAAGGAAGGATTCTTCCTGAACGGTACAAATTCAAAGCAGCTGTCTCACCTCACTGGGCAGCTGAACAGGAAAGCCAATTAATCGAACCTCTAAAACTAAGGCTCCCTATGCTCAAAGAACCCCTTATAATAGAAACAGCAGGTGGCGTCATGGTTCCCTTAACTCGACAATATCTGCAAATTGATCAATTAAGAAAATGGATGTTACCAGTTCTCCTTGTTGCAAGAACTGGCTTAGGTACTCTTAACCACACACTCCTAACTATTGAAGCTTTGAAAAAAAGAAACATCCCCATAATAGGAATTATATTGAATGGTCCATTTCATCCAGACAACCCTAAGACCCTTTCAGAAATAAGCGGAATAGATATAGTTGCCCAATTACCTATAATGGATCACATTTCACCCGAAATGCTCTCTAGGGAATGGAACGAACAAAAGGTCTCAGAAAGGCTTGAAAGGTTAATTCCTCAAACAAATACTTGTTAGTACTTACTCAAATTCTATTCAACCTTAAAGGCGAATAGAATTTCACCAAATCAATTTTTTTCAATCAAGTCCATGAGAATTTTTGTTTTTAGAGATGCCAAAGATTAATTACGTCCTTCTTCAAATGCACTCATCTAGACAAGGAAAATGAAAGATTTATCAACTACATCATGGCATCCAAATCTATGGCCTCCATTCACTCAAATAACATCTTCAAAACCACCTGAAAGAGTCCTGACAGGTAAGGAGGCTCTGCTTTTCAAAGATGATGGAACATCAATTATTGATGCAATAAGTAGCTGGTGGGTAACTCTTCATGGTCATGGCAACACATATATTTCAGAGGCAATTTATCGTCAAGCCCAAGAATTAGAACAAGTGATCTTCGCTGATTTCACACATCCACAAGCTGAACTTCTAGCCAAAAGACTCTGCAAGGCCACTGGTCTAGAAAGATTGTTTTTCTCAGACAATGGTTCCACTGCTGTTGAGGTAGCAATCAAGATTGCTCTTCAATGGTGGCATAACCAAGGTGACGAAAGGCAACACATAATTGCATTCGAAGGTGCCTATCATGGGGATACTTTTGGAGCGATGTCAGTAGGGGAACGAAATCTTTTCAATGAGCCATTTGAAAAGTTACTTTTCCCAGTAAGCAGAGTCCTATGGCCATCAACATGGTGGAATGATCCAGGAATAGATGAGCGAGAAGAGAAAGCAATCAAACAGCTGGAAACACTACTTGATATTCCAACAGCAGCAGTAATCATTGAGCCACTCGTACAAGGAGCAGGTGGCATGTCAATGGTGAGAGCAGAATTTTTAGAAAAACTAGAAAAAGTTGTTAGGCAAGCAAAAACATTACTTATTGCTGATGAAGTCATGGTTGGATTCGGGCGAACAGGCTCTCTATTTGCATCTCAACGTGCGAAACTCTCTCCTGACCTCATGTGTCTTTCCAAAGGGCTAACTGGTGGCTTTCTGCCAATGGGGGTCACTATG
>QCJV01000003.1 GCA_003215795.1 Prochlorococcus sp. AG-409-F19 | reverse complement strand
AAGGTCCGTGTGCGTTATCTTCACTCAGAAATACATTCTATAGAGAGAATTGAAATTATTCAGGATTTAAGACTTGGTGAATATGATGTTTTGGTAGGTGTAAATTTATTGCGAGAAGGTTTAGATTTACCTGAAGTATCTCTAGTGGTTATTCTTGATGCAGATAAGGAAGGTTTTTTGAGATCTGAAAGATCACTTATACAAACAATTGGTCGAGCAGCAAGGCATATTGAAGGCATGGCATTGCTTTATGCAGATAACCTCACAGATTCTATGAAGAAAGCAATTTCTGAAACAGAAAGAAGAAGGTCAATGCAGTCTCAATATAATAATAAATATAATATAATTCCAAGACCAGCTGGTAAAAAAGCTAATAATTCAATACTTTCTTTCTTAGAACTTTCCAGGAGGCTTCAAAAGGAAGGGGTTGATAATAGTTTAGTTGAGATGTCTTCGAATGTAGTCAACGAATTAAAATCAAACAATAGTTTTGATATACCAATGGAAGGATTACCACAGTTAATTGATGACCTTGAGCAGAAAATGAAAATATCAGCTTCTAATTTAGATTTTGAAAAAGCTGCACAATTAAGAGATCAGATACATCAATTAAGAAACAAATTATTGCGCTAAAATATGTGTAAGCTAAGTATATTTTGCTTATTAATCTGAGCCTAGTTTGAAAAATTGATGGACTTCCTTCAAGGCTCGTACACCATCATTCTCGGCAACAATACATGTCGTCCTAATTTCACTAGTTGCAATCATTAGAATATTAATATTTGCATTTGCTAGTGCTCTAAACATCCGAGCTGCTGTTCCTATACTTACTGGCATGCCTGCGCCTACTGCACTAATTCTTGTAATTGCTCTACCGTCTTCTAAATAAGCTTGTGGCCATACTTTTAATAGAGGAATTAAAATATTATCTGCATTCTTTCTATCACCTTTATTCATTGTAAAGCTGATTATTTTCCCATTAGACTCATATTTTCTTTCTGATTGAACAATGGTATGTAAACATATTCCTTTGTCAGCAAAGGCTTGACATAAAATAGCTGCAGAACCTGGAATATCTGGAATATTTATAACACTTAATTGGACTTGATTTGGATCTAATGCTATACCCCTGACTTCTGGTTCACCATTAAAAGTGTTTTTGGGATTTATTTTAATTTGCTTATCTCTTAAATCAAAAGCTTCGCTAACATATCTCAAACCTTTGCTACCTAATTCAGCATTAATTACGCAACTAACTTTGACTTCACTAGTTGCTATTAGCCTAAGGTTGATTCCAGACTTTGATAGTGTGTCAAAAAACTTTGCTGCAATTCCTGGTCGCCCCATTATACCAGCTCCACGAATACTTAATTTTGACATTTTTTGTTGAGTTGTCAGTTTACCCCCCAGTTTTTCAATAAGTTTTTGGCATAACAACTTTGTGCTTTCTAGATCTTCTTCTGCAATTGTGAATGTAATATCATTACTATTTCCCTGATGAGTTGATTGAATAATTAAATCTACGTTAATACCTCCTTTGGAGAGCGTTTCAAATAAATCAGCTGCAATACCTGGTTGATCAGGAATATGAGAGAGTCCTATAACAGATTGCTTTTCTACTAACTCTATTGCGTTGACTGGTTTGCCTAGTTCTAAGCCTTCTTTCCCTAGTGATCGTTTCTCGTTACTAGTCAATTTTGTACCAGGTTTATCATCCCAACTAGAGCGAACTACTACTTGCATTCCATAGTTTCTTGCTATTTCTACTGCTCTTGGATGTAGTACAGCTGCCCCAAGACTTGCTAGTTCGAGCATTTCATCGCAAGTTATTGTTGCAATCATTTGCGCGTCTGCAACTTTTCTAGGATCAGTCGTAAGAACTCCAGGAACGTCAGTATATATTTCACAACAGTCTGCTTCTAATGAAGTTGCAAGTGCTACAGCTGAAGTATCCGATCCACCTCTGCCCAATGTCGTAATTTCAGCAGTTTGACTGCTACCAAGGCTGGTTCCCTGAAATCCTGCCACAACAACAACATGACCGTTTTTCAAAAGTTCTTTGATCCTATCGGTTTTGATTTCCAGAATTCGCGCTTTCCCATGTGCAGACTCAGTGATTATCCCAACCTGACTCCCTGTCATTGAAGTTGCTGAAATACCAAGTTCATGTAAGGCTATTGAAAGTAAGGATATTGTTATTTGTTCTCCAGTCGAAAGAAGCATATCCATCTCTCTTGAAGGTGGATCTTTGCTTACTGATAGAGCAAGGTTAGTTAATTCATCTGTTCTATTTCCCATAGCTGAGACAACCACTACAAGCTCATGCCCTGCTTTTTTGGATAATGCAATTCTTTTTGCAACTGCTTTAATTCGCTCAATGTTACCAACAGAGGTGCCGCCAAATTTTTGCACCAAAAGAGTCATTTAAATGGTTTCTGAGATTGGATTATTTGATGAATAGCCATTAGGCTCTGCTTATGTTAGTAGACAATCTCTAAATGCATTTTTAGGGGCTGTTCCTTTTTTAAGTAGGATCTCGATTTCCAACACTTTCTTTAGAAGATTAATGAAGAATGAAGGCGATTTTCCTCGTATTTGCTTTCGAATTACATAAATTCTTTTTGGGTTTGCTATTCCTGCTTGTTTTGCAACAAAACCAATTTCTTTCTGCCCATCTTGTTCGAGAAGACTGACCCATAGCCAACCTCTAATTTGAGTAGTTAGGCTAGCCAGTATTCTTAAGGCAGGCTCTCCTTGATTTATAAGTGAATCAATTCTAGTAATAGCCTTTCCCAATTCGCTTGAAAGTATATATGAACCAATCTCTATAGAGTTACTAGTAATACTTTGACAGAGCTCATTTACCGTTTCTTGGCTAATTACAAGTCTTCCAATGTCTTGTTCCTTGCTTTTTGTTTCTTCTAGTAAAATTAGCTTTTCTAGTTCTAATACTAGCCGTTGGCTATCACTGCCTATTGCTTCTACAAGAGGATAAATTGCATGCTCTTCAATCTCAATATTCATTTCATCAGCTGTTCTTTGGATTAATTTTTTTTGGCCAATTTCGTCCCATATAGCAGGCAGCAAAAATTTTTTTTCAAATGCTTTCTTAACCTTGATTAATTGATTGATTAACTTTGTTGTCTTTAATCTGCCATCGGGTTTATTTTTACTAACTAGCATCAGATGACTTGTTTTTGGAATTAAGTCCAAGATGTTTTCAAATTGACTTGATAGCAATGAGGAACATCCATTGCAAAATGGACTGTTTTTCAGAATAATTACACGATGTCCACTTCCAAATGGAGGTGTACGCACCTCTACAAGAGATTGGAGAGCTTGTTCATGACTTTGACCATCTAAGCGAGTAAGGTTGATACTTATCCAATTAGGATCTAGGGCTTGATTAATGAAGGCATTTAATGATCTATCAATTGCACCAATATCATCTCCCCAAAGTAAATGAATTGGCATCTTGAGTCGATTGGTGTTTCTTTATAAATCATCCCTTAAATAATTACACTGCATATAGAAACAGTGACTGGAATTGATCACCCAATTTTTTCTGAAAGTCTTCAATATATTCGTTCCAGACTTCATTGTCCAGAATTGAATGACTTAGAGCAACAAGTGCTTGAGAGATTAATTCATTCAAGTGGTGATTTCTCTATTCAAGAATACTTGAGATTTTCTCCTAATGCATGTCATATAGGCCTTTCTGCTTTGAAATCTGGCGCTAGTATATTGACGGATACACATATGGCTGCTGCTGCTATAACACCAATGGCAGCACGTACATTGCAATCATCTGTTCAATGTGTTCTAGATTGGGTTCCAACTGGAGATCAAGAAGGATTAACTCGTACAGCTATAGGTATCAAAAATGCTTGGATTGATCTAACAGGTAAGTGTTCGAATAACAATAAACCTTTAGCTTTATTTGGCAGTGCGCCAAAAGCTTTAGAAGTCTTGTTGGACTTAATTTCTCAAGGAGCTATTGAACCTAGCTTGATTATTGGTATGCCTGTTGGTTTTATTAGAGTCCTTGAAAGTAAGAGTATTTTGGCTCAAACTGATTTGCCACATATAAGAATTGATGGTCATAGAGGCGGAGCTGCTATGGCAGCTGCAACAGTAAATGCGTTATTAAGAGCTTCTGTAATTAAATAGCGTTAAATTTCCTGGGTGAATAATAATTAAGATTCATGCTTTTGTTCAAGACGGTGAAGAATTTTTTTTGCATTATTGATAACCGCTTCAGGAACACCTGCTAAACGAGCAGCTTCAATTCCATAGCTTCTATTTGCACCACCAGGAACTACTTTGTGAAGGAAAGATATAGTGTCCCCTGTTTCTTTTACCAAGACTTGAAAGTTCTCTATATTCTTAATTTCTTTAGAAAGTTCATTTAATTCGTGATAATGAGTTGCAAATATTGTTCGACTCTTAATACTAGTTGCAAGGAATTCACTAACTGACCATGCTATTGAAAGTCCATCAAATGTAGACGTGCCTCGACCAATTTCATCTAAAAGAACTACCGAATATCTTGTCGCTTGGTTTAATATATAAGCAGTTTCAGTCATTTCTACCATAAACGTTGACTGTCCTGCAGCTAAATCATCCACTGCTCCCACTCTAGTAAATATTCTGTCAGCTATACTTAATGAGGCTTCTTCTGCTGGAACCCAACTACCAGTTTGTGCAAGTAATTGAATTAATCCAATCTGACGTAAATAGCAACTTTTACCACTTGCATTAGGGCCTGTAAGAATTATCATGTCTTTTTTATCACCGAGATCTATATCATTAGGTTCAAAGCTTTCTTCTACTAGAATTTGTTCAACGACTGGATGTCTAGAAGACTTTAATTTAATTTTCCTTGGACTTTTACCATCGACTTTATTTAAGATTTCTGGTGCACAATAGTTATTAGTAGCTGCTAACTCTCCTAATCCTAGCAGTGCATCTAAGCCTGCAACTGCTCGTGCAGTTTTTCTAATCATAGTTGCATAATTACCAACTATTCCTCGAAGATCACAAAATAATTCATATTCACGATTTGAAGATCTCACTTTTAGTTGAAAGATCTTACCTTCTCTTGCTTTTAAATCAGGTGTGATAAATCTTTCTTCATTTGCTAAAGTTTGCCTTCTTATCCAATGAGATGGTACTTCAAGAGATTTTGATTTGCTTACTGCTAGAAAGTAGCCAAAAGTTCTATGGTTTTGAAGTTTTAGATTATTATTTCCACTTGCTTCCCTTTCTTTTTGTTCTTGCTCTTTTAGCCATTCATCTTGATCTTCTAGTTGATTTCTGAGGCCATCAAGAATTGGATCCACTCCATCATGTATTAGATTTCCATCAGTAATACTTAGTGGAGGATTATCTATTAATTTATCTTTAATTGTTGATGCTAGCTTTATAAGATCTGGGTTGATATTTTGAAGTTCTTTGAACCATTTTGGAAGTCCAACTGGAACATTCTGCAGATTTGCTGATAATTGAGGAATTCTTAGCAAGCTGTCTGCAATTGCTACAAGTTCTCTTGCTCCAGCTTGCCCTGCACTTGCTCGCCCAGATAGCCGTTCAAGATCTCCCATTGCTCTCAATAAGTTACGTAATCTTTTCCTAAGAGACCTTTGTTGAACGAGGAAACTCACTACATTTTGCCTTTCAACGATTTGCTTTGCATCAATCAGAGGTTTTTCTATCCATCTACGTAAACATCTCCCTCCCATTGCTGTTAGCGTTCTATCAATTGCCCATAAAAGAGAACCCTGAAATTGGCCATCTCGTTGTGTTTTTGTAATTTCAAGATTTCTCCTAGTTTGTGCATCAATGATTAATGTGTCATTAGAAAAATCTACTTTAGGAAATTCAAGTTTTAAAATAGAAGTTTTATTTTTCTTAGGTCCTGTTTCTACTATTGGATTAGTTTCATTTAGGTAACTTAAGAGTCCTCCTGATGCTCTAACAGCTAATTCAAACTCACTTATGCCCAAGCCATCAATTGTTTTAAGTTGGTAATTCTTTTGAAGAACTGCTTTTGCTTCGGGAAGACTAAAGGAAGTCTTAGACTGCTTTGTAATGTTGATTCGCTTAGATTTCCATAGTTCATAGATATCCTGATCTAACTCTTCACAGATTATTTCTGAGGCTTCAATATTTAATAACTCTTGTTCAAGAGAATTAATACCATTACCTTCTTGGATTTTAAATTCACCAGTACTTATATCAGCTTTAGCTAAACCCCAGTTGTAAGAAGACTGGTTTTCAGTTCTAGTAATTAATATTGCTGCTAACCAGTTATTTTTTTTTGCTAAAAGCATTCCTTCTTCAAGGACTGTTCCAGGAGTAAGTATCCTTGTAATACCTCTTTTGAGTAGTTTTCCTTCTTTGTCTTGAACATTTTCAAGTTGATCACAGATAGCTATAGAAAGCCCTTTTTGGATCAGTGTTGAACAATAACGAGTTGCAGCATGATGAGGTATTCCAGCCATTGGGACTCTGCCTATGCCTTTCCCAGCTTCTTTCCCGGTGAGAGTCAATTCTAATAATTGAGACAAATTTATTGCATCTTCAAAAAAACATTCAAAAAAGTCTCCCAGTCTATAGAGCAAGGTCCTCCCAGGATTCTGCTCTTTTAGGTCTACATAATGTCTTAGAACAGGTGTTAACTTATTTTTATCAACCAAACTGTGATGAGACCATGAAGGCTGATTTTCATTTGAATTAGATTCTTGCTTTTTTAAGTCATGGTTATTTTCTTTTGTGTTACTTTTTTTTCTTCTTGGTCTTTGTTGAGCATCTTTCGTGAGGGCTTCGTCATTTAGTTCTGAATTTTCAAGGGTTTGTGACTTTTGTAACGAGTTTGGGCTTGCTAGTTTTGCATCAGCTTCTTTAAACAAACTCCCTTGTAAAGGCTTACTTTCGGGCGTCATAGATAGTTTTCTGCCCAGTTGTTTGTTGGCATGTTAAAGCGGTTTTTTACTTTTGGATGTGAAGCCTCACGACAACCCTTGTCATCTTTGTACAAAATGTCGTTTCTCATGTGACAATTATGTGAATTAAGAAAGCTCTCGTTGCTCCATTGCTCCGGTTCCCATGCATTTAATTAATTCAGTTGCTGTTGAAGCACTTCTGTTTTGCTCTTTATTATTAGTTATCGGCGTTCCTGTGCTTTACATGACACAGTCTGACCGAAGTGATCGCCGTAACCCTGAGATCAAAAAAATTGAGATCATTGGTGGAGTTTGGTTCCATTTAGTATTACTGAATGGTCTTCTTAGCTCTTTTGTTTGAAACTGAACACGTTGCATGCGATGGTGGGTATATAGGGAATTTTGCGATTAACTAATGGTTTCCATTGAAGGACGCTTTACAAATGCGTCTAATTTAAAAGTGGCCATCGTTGTAGCTCGCTTTAACGATTTGGTAACAAATAAACTTTTAACTGGTTGTCTAGATTGCTTAAAGCGTCATGGGATTGATACTTCAGAAACCAGTTCTCAATTAGATGTGGCTTGGGTTCCAGGTTCTTTGGAGCTTCCATTGGTTTCCCAAGCTTTGGCAAGAACTGGACGATACCAAGTTTTAATTACCCTTGGGGCAGTAATTAGAGGAGATACTCCTCATTTTGATGTTGTTATAAATGAATCGAGTAAAGGAATAGCAGCAGTATCAAGAGAAACTGGCGTACCAATTATTTTTGGAGTACTCACAACTGATACCATGCAACAAGCTTTGGAAAGAGCAGGTGTGAAGAGCAATCTTGGTTGGAGTTTTGCTTTGCAAGCTCTTGAAATGGGTTCTTTGATGAATTCATTGAATTAATCAACCCGTGTCAATTAGAAGAATTTATTGACCGAGGTCCCTTTTTTACGTCATGCTGCTTGGATAAAAAGAAAAAGTTTTTCTTTTTGCGGATGTAGCTCAGTGGTAGAGCATCTCCTTGCCAAGGAGAGGGTCGAGAGTTCGAATCTCTTCATCCGCTTTTCAACAGGCCTCTAAGAATCAGGGCCTTTATTTTGCCTAGTTTCTTGAGCAAAAAACATCTAAAGGTTTGGGGCTGTGAATTCAGGCAGTTTGTGTCCCAACTTGCTTGATATATTCTTTATTTTTAGATCAAGGGATTTATTCAGATATAAATGTTGAGGTTGAGGACATTGTTGCAGCTAATACCTCAGCTTTAGCTGATAGGTTCAACAGCTTTCCAAAAGTTCTCTTTTTAATATCATTTCTATTGAGCGTTTCTACAAATCTTATGATGATCTAATTAATAAATTTTGCTTGGCACAGTCTTTAAATCCAAGTTGCTTATAAAACTCTGAGCTATATGTTGTCATCAGATAAACTTTTTCTACTTTGTTGATCTTTGGACTCTCTAGAAGAGCTTCTACAACTTTGCTACCTAGGCCTTGTCTTTGTAATTCATCGGCAACAATGATGTCCCACAAAACTGCTCTATAGATTCCATCGCTAGTTGCTCTTCCAAACCCGATGACTTCACCGTTTTTCCAAAGTGAAATAACAACTGTGCTTCCTGCTAACAAATGTCGAATATATTTGTAGTCTCTATTTTTAGCCCAGAAGGCATGTTGATCAAATAAAAGCTTTAATTTTGATAATCCTTTTGAAGGTAAATAGTTTGGTCCAAGGCCAAATAAACGCAGCCCAGGTGCTCCTGGTGCGTGCTTAATAAGCTTTAAACCTTGCATTTTGAAAACATCATCATCTGATTTTAGGCATTTAGGATTAAAGAGATTTATATATTTCATTTATAGCGCTTAATCCTTTAGTGCCTTCTAGGTCTATTGGTAGTTAGGCTGAAAAGGTCTTTGTATTTGTTGTAATTATTATGCTCAAGCTTTTGCTGGGAGATCCAAATGCTCGCAAGCTGAAGCGCTATCAGCCAATTCTGACTGATATCAATCTTCTGGAGGAGGACATCACCTCTTTAACTGATGATGAATTGAGATCTAAAACAGTAGATTTTCGAACCCGATTGGAAAAAACTTCTGAGAATTTGTTGCAAGATTGCTTGGATGATTTGCTCCCTGAAGCCTTTGCAGTTGTTAGAGAAGCGAGTAAGAGGGTTCTAGGGATGCGCCATTTTGATGTCCAATTGATTGGTGGAATGGTATTGCATGAAGGACAAATTGCTGAAATGAAAACTGGTGAAGGTAAGACATTGGTAGCAACATTGCCAAGCTATTTGAATGCTCTTACAGGTCGAGGTGTGCATGTTGTTACTGTTAATGATTACTTGGCTCGTAGAGATGCTGAATGGATGGGCCAAGTCCATAGATTTTTAGGATTGTCAGTGGGCTTAATTCAACAGGATATGAGTCCGTTAGAAAGACGTAAAAGTTATGAGTGTGATATCACTTATGCAACTAACTCTGAACTTGGTTTTGATTATTTAAGAGATAATATGGCTAGTGATATCAACGAAATTGTCCAAAGGAATTTTCAATTTTGTATCATTGATGAAGTTGACTCTATTTTGATAGATGAAGCTAGGACGCCTTTAATTATTTCTGGACAAGTTGAGCGTCCCCAGGAGAAATATCAGAAAGCAGCGCAAGTTGTGTCTTCTTTAATACGAGCAGCAGAGATGGGTAAAGATGGTATAGATCCAGAGGGAGATTATGAAGTTGATGAAAAGCAAAGAACATGTACTTTAACTGATGAAGGCTTTGCTAAAGCTGAGGATTTATTAAAAGTAAATGATCTATTTGATCCACAAGATCCATGGGCTCATTATATAACTAATGCTTTAAAGGCTAAAGAATTATTTGTTAAAGATGTCAATTACATTGTTAGAAATGATGAAGCTGTGATTGTAGATGAATTTACTGGTCGTGTCATGCCAGGAAGAAGATGGAGTGATGGACAGCATCAAGCAATAGAAGCAAAAGAAGAACTCTCCATTCAACCTGAAACTCAAACACTTGCCTCAATTACTTACCAGAATTTCTTTCTTTTATACCCACGACTTGCAGGTATGACTGGTACTGCTAAAACCGAAGAAGTAGAATTTGAAAAAACTTATAAGCTTGAAACAACTGTAATCCCAACTAATCGACCACGTTCAAGACAGGATTGGGTAGATCAAGTTTTTAAAACTGAAGTTGCTAAATGGAGAGCTGTAGCTAATGAAATAGTAGAGATTCATAAGCAGGGCAGACCTGTCTTAGTTGGTACTACAAGTGTTGAGAAGAGTGAGGTTTTAAGTGCTTTACTTTCTGAGCAGCAGGTTCCTCACAACCTTTTAAATGCAAAACCAGAAAATGTTGAAAGAGAAGCTGAGATTGTTGCTCAGGCTGGACGAGCCGGTGCAGTGACTATTGCAACGAATATGGCTGGTCGCGGAACAGATATTATTCTTGGTGGCAATAGTGATTACATGGCACGCTTAAAACTTAGAGAGGTATTGTTACCAAAGCTAGTTAAACCAGAAGAAGGGCACAAACCTCCTGTTCCTCTCCAAAGAACTAAGGGATCATCTTCTGGCTTTGGTCAAGAAATTGATGAATCAAAACCTAAAAGATCAAATGTATCTAAGAACAAAAGTGTCGCTGAGACTCTTTTCCCTTGTGTCTTAACGGAAGAAACTGAAGAAGTTCTTATTTCTTTAGAGCGAGAGTTAATTAGAGAATGGGGTGATAGGACATTAAGTTCTATAGAATTAGAAGATCGTATTTCTACAGCTGCTGAAAAAGCTCCGACTAATGATTCTTTGATTCAATCATTGAGATCAGCTATTGCATTGGTTAAGGCTGAGTACGATGTTGTTGTCAAGCAGGAAGAAGTTCATGTTCGTGAAGTGGGAGGATTGCATGTTATTGGAACCGAACGGCATGAATCTCGAAGGGTAGATAATCAACTAAGAGGAAGAGCTGGTCGCCAAGGGGACCTAGGTAGTACTCGCTTCTTTTTATCTTTAGGTGATAATTTGCTGCGTATATTCGGAGGAGAAAGAGTTGCTGCCTTAATGAATGCTTTTAGAGTCGATGAAGATATGCCAATTGAATCTGGTATGCTTACGCGTTCTCTTGAAAGTGCTCAGAAGAAAGTAGAGACTTATTATTTTGATATAAGGAAACAAGTTTTTGAATATGATGAGGTTATGAATAATCAAAGACGTGCTGTTTATTCTGAAAGGCGGAGAGTGTTAGAAGGAATAGGTTTGAAAAAGCAGGTTATAGGTTATGGAGAAAGAACAATGAAGGAAATAGTCTATGCTTATGTTAACTCGGATTTGCCTTCAGAAGAGTGGGATCTTAAGCAATTAGTTGGTAAAGTCCAAGAATTTGTTTATTTGTTAAATGATTTACAACCTAAGGATCTTGAAGGGTTGGATATTGATGAACTCCAGGCATTTTTGCAAGAACAATTGCGCAATGCTTATGATATTAAAGAGTCACAAATTGAAGAGAAGCGTCCAGGACTGATGAGAGAGGCCGAAAGATTCTTCATTCTTCAGCAAATTGATACTTTATGGCGTGAACATTTGCAATCTATGGATGCATTAAGAGAGTCGGTTGGTTTAAGAGGCTATGGCCAAAAAGATCCTCTTATTGAATATAAGAATGAAGGATATGATATGTTTCTTGAAATGATGACAAATATGAGAAGAAATGTTATTTACTCGATGTTTATGTTTCAACCAGCTGCTTCAGATAAATAATAAATTTGATTTAATTTTCATGCAAATCATCACCTAAAAATTCAATAATTTCTCTATCTTTAAGATTCTGCGCTTCTGCAGGGAAGATCTTTTTAGGAATATTACCTTGTCTAATTTCCTGAAGACAGCTATTTAAGATGCGTACCTGACTCTCTAAGGAGTCAATTCTTTCCATAAGATTTCTGATTATAGTAGCTTCAGCATCTGGCAGTGCTGAATGAGCTAAAGGATTTATACGAGCACCACTTTGATGAATAATTCTCCCAGGTACGCCTACTACTGTGCTATTGGCTTCTACATCTCTTACTACAACTGATCCAGCACCAATTCTAGTGTTAGCTCCAACTGTAATTGCTCCTAATACTTTGGCCCCAGCACCTACCACAACATTTTCTGATAATGTTGGATGTCTTTTGCCATGACTTTTCCCTGTGCCCCCTAGGGTTACACCTTGATATAGCAGGCAATGATTCCCAATTTCAGTAGTTTCGCCTATCACTACACCCATCCCATGGTCTATGAAAACTCCTTTTCCTATTTGAGCACCAGGATGAATTTCTATTCCAGTTAATGATCGATTTAGTTGGCTCAATATTCTGGGAAAAAGAGGCAAGCCAATTCTCCATAGTTTATGACTAATGCGGTGAAGGGTTAACGCTTGGAAACCTGGATAGCAAAGAAGAATCTCCAAAAGACCTCTTGCTGCAGGATCTCTTTCACGTATGATTGCTAAGTCTGAATAGAAAGCCTTTAGCATTTGCTCAAAGGAATAAATGAGTTATTTAAGGAGACCGATTTCTTTTTGCAGTCTTTCAAGGGTAGATTCGCTCAAGTACTTTTCAGCACAATGTACTTGAGGCATTCTAATTAGTTGGGATCGATTTTGACGTAGGGTGTGCTCAACCAAAGGAAGACTAGGACTATCACATAAAACATAATTCGCTGCTCTTAATAGTGCTAGCAAGCGACTTCCTATATCAGGATTGGCAGTCATCAGTAATAACTCGTTACCCCTCATGCTGTGCAATATAACTTCAGCTGCTCTTAGGATGCCTGGGCTAATGCTAACTATCCCAACGCAACTACCAGGACGTAATTCTTTAAGCATTGAAAGCTCTTTACTGAAATCACTCAGGTCAACTGCAATGGCCCTAACTCGATGCTTTTTCGCAACTTCTTCTAGGGGTTGCAAGAAATATCGACTAGTCACAACGGTGCCAATATTCGAGCTTTCCAAAACTCCTTCAAGTTCTTCCATAGGGACTACTTCAACTGGTACATCAAGGTTTGGTTCAAGCTCTTCGGCAATTAACATTGATGCACCTAGATCTTCTCTAGGAGTACTTACCAAGACGCGTGCTCCGCATCGAAGCCTCCAGTCAATCTCTTTAATAAATAACTCTCGTGTTTGTTGAAGAGTGCAGCCAGCATTTAATAGTTCATCTACACTTTTTCTCACTTCGTTATCTAAATCTGTGATCTCTTTTCTTCTGAAGTTGCTCGGAGTTTGTGACTCACGTTTTTTTTGTTGATTTCGGACATAAATGCCTGACCCAGCTATTGCTTCAACTACTCCATCCGTTTCTAATTGGCGATAAACCTTGCTGATTGTATTTCTGTGTAAACCTGTCTGCATTGCCAGTTGCCGCGTGCTTGGAAGCCTATGGCTTGGTGGGAAATGCCTTGCTGCAATGGCAAAACAGATTTGGTTATAAAGTTGAGTTGATGCAGGGATATCACTCTCCTGCTGTATATGGAACTTCACGCCTTTATGCCAGGTTTCAATGTGACCACGATAGTGACTATTTGATGGGGTGACAATTATTTGTTTGTCCCAAGCTTATGTGACAGGCTTGACTAATGCCTTGCTTAAAAAAAAGATTTTAATGAACGATGATTTTCTGAATTATTTAAATAGTTCTTTTTGCCTTTGAGATCGTTTTTACTTCTATTTCTTTTTTTAAAAGAGGTGTTTTACGAGGAGTTAAGAACATGATCATATTTCGCCCTTCTCTTTTTGCAGCTTGTTGAATTTCTGCTTGCTCTTCTAAGTCTTTGGCCATTCGAGCAAGCAATGATTCTGCAAGGTTCGTATGTTGTATCTCTCTGCCTCTAAAAATAACTGTGCATTTCACTTTATCCCCTGCTTTTAAGAAACGTGTTGCTTGCCCAATACGAACTTGATAATCATGTTGGTCAATCTTATATCGCATTTTCACTTCTTTGACTTCGGTTTGATGGGATTTTTTCTTAGCTTCCTTTGCTTTCTTTTCTTGTTCAAATTTGAATTTTCCATAATTCATTATTCTGCAAACTGGAGGGTCTGCCTTTTCACTTACTAAAACCAGATCAAGCTCTCTTGCTTGAGCTACTTCTAATGCTTCTTCACGAGTGATTACTCCAAGTTGTGCTCCATCAGAATCAACTACCCTTAGCTTGGGATATTTGATACGTTCGTTAATGTTTGGAAGCTCTCTTACAGGAGCGCGTCGATCAAACCGGGGACGTGGTGGCATTCAGTGTGTTGAGGTTATAAAGCAGAACTTAGAGAGGTAGGACACCAATTCTAAATCTACTTCCTTAACCCTATAACGTTTTGGATCAAAGAGAGAGCTTCATCTAGTGAGTTTTTTTCATTTAGCCATTTTGGATTATGTTGCCTTCTAAACCAAGTCCTTTGTTTTTTGGCAAATTGAATGGTTCTTAGGGTTGTGGATTCTAGGGCTTCGTCTAAACAGTAATTTCCTTGGATCACTTTAAGTGACTCTTTATAACCAATGGTCTGTAGTAAAGATAGCTCTTCCCCATATTTACTAATTAGCTGTTGTGTTTCTTCAATGAGACCATTCTCAAATAATTTTTTTGTTCTCATTTCAATCCTCTTATGTAGATTGATGGGATCTAGTCCAAGCTCTATTAGCTTCCATTGAGGTGTTTGAAAGGATTGAAGAGAGCTAATGCTTTTTCCAGTTGCATAAAACACTTCTAGTGCTCTGATGGTTCTAATAGAATCTCGCTGTCCAATTTTTTTCCATGTTGTTGGATCGCATTTTTCAAGTATTTGATAACATTCTGCTTGCCCAATTTGGTTGAGCTCTTCCCGTAACTTTCTTTGAGGAGGGACTTCTGGGGGCCTTAGACCACTGGTAATAGCTTTTAAATATAGACCACTCCCTCCAACTAGGAAGCCAATATTTTTTTCTTTTATTGTTTTTTCTAGGCTATCTTCTGCTTTTTTTTTGAAGTCATGTAGTGTTATTGGCTGATTAGGTTCCTTGAGATCAAGTAGGTAATGCTTGACTTGTTCTTGTTGTTCGAAAGTTGGCTTAGCTGTGCCTATATTCATTCCTTTATATAATTGTCGAGAATCAATATTGTGTATCCCTACATTGATTCTCTTAGCTATTTCAATACCAAGATCAGTTTTTCCGCTTGCTGTTGGGCCAAGTAAAACAATTACAACTGGTTTAGATGTTTGCATAAATACTTTCAAAAAGAAGCTGAAAAAATTCGGTTGGGAAGAACTTTTGTTTTGTTAGCAATTTCTTTTAAGTCATTCTTAGTTCCCAGTGGTAAATTGAAATTGCCAGGTTAAGGTTTCTGTTAGATGAATTTTGTAACACAATCTTTTCTGGTTCTTTTTTAGTCGAATGATAGAAGACTCCTCGGTTAAAAAAGTTCAAGCTGCTTATGGCGCTGAGCAAATCCAAGTTCTTGAAGGATTAGAACCTGTCAGGAAAAGGCCAGGAATGTATATCGGCTCTACTGGTCCCAGGGGATTACATCATCTTGTGTATGAAGTTGTAGATAATGCTGTGGACGAAGCACTTGCAGGACATTGCAATGAAATAGTTGTTGTGCTTTGTAGTGATGGTTCAGCTTCTATAAGTGATAATGGTCGAGGAATTCCTACTGATATTCATCCCAAAACTGGGAAAAGCGCATTAGAGACCGTTCTGACTGTTCTTCATGCAGGTGGAAAATTTGGAAGTGGAGGGTACAAAGTTTCTGGTGGTTTACATGGAGTTGGAGTTTCGGTAGTTAATGCTTTGAGTGAGTGGGTGGAAGTTACTGTAAATAGACAAGATCAAACTCACTATCAGAGGTTTGAGCGAGGAGCTCCTGTAGGAAGTTTGCGTTCGGAGAAACAGCTAGCAAAAGATAAAAACAATACAGGAACAAAAGTTAATTTTAAACCTGATTCTGAGATCTTTTCTAATGGAATTGATTTTGATTATGGAACTTTGTCGTCAAGGTTAAGAGAGCTGGCTTATCTAAATGGAGGAGTAAGTATTATTTTTCGCGATGAAAGAGAGGCTGCACTTGAAAAAAATGGTAAAGCTTATGAGGAAATTTATTTCTATGAGGGTGGTATTAAAGAATATGTTGCCTATATGAATTCTGAGAAAGATGCATTACATCCTGAGATAATTTATGTTAATTCTGAAAAAGATGGTGTTCAGGTAGAAGCTGCTCTTCAGTGGTGCATTGATGCTTATTCAGATAGCATTCTTGGCTTTGCTAACAATATTCGCACGGTTGATGGAGGTACTCATATTGAAGGTTTAAAGACAGTTTTAACTCGAACACTTAACTCTTTTGCACGTAAGAGAGGCAAGCGTAAAGAAGGCGATTCAAATTTGGCTGGTGAAAATATTCGTGAGGGATTAACTGTAGTTCTTTCAGTGAAAGTTCCTGAGCCTGAATTTGAAGGGCAGACGAAGACAAAATTAGGAAATACTGAAGTAAGAGGGATTGTAGACAGTCTGGTAGGTGAGTCTCTTGGACAATATTTGGAATTTAATCCCTCAGTAATCGATTTGATTCTAGAGAAGGCAATTCAGGCTTTTAATGCAGCTGAAGCAGCTCGTCGTGCGAGAGAACTGGTACGAAGGAAAAGCGTACTTGAAAGTACCACTCTTCCAGGGAAATTGGCAGATTGTAGTTCAAGAGATCCCTCTGAATCAGAGATATATATTGTTGAGGGAGATTCAGCTGGTGGTTCAGCGAAGCAAGGACGTGACAGAAAGTTTCAGGCTATCCTTCCACTAAGAGGCAAAATTTTAAATATTGAGAAAACTGATGATGCAAAGATATACAAAAATACAGAAATACAAGCATTAATTACAGGACTTGGTTTAGGCATTAAGGGTGAAGAGTTTTCTTTAAAAAACTTGAGGTATCATAGGGTTGTCATTATGACTGATGCTGATGTTGATGGAGCACATATACGTACACTTCTCTTAACTTTCTTTTATCGTTATCAAAAGGAATTAGTGGAAGGCGGTTATGTATATATTGCTTGTCCACCTCTATATAAGGTAGAGCGCGGTAAAAATCATGTTTATTGTTATAACGAAGCTGATTTACAAAAAGCAATTGATAAGTTTGGTGAGAAAGCAAACTATACAATACAAAGATTTAAAGGTTTAGGTGAAATGATGCCAGCACAATTATGGGAAACAACTATGGATCCTTCTACTAGGATGATGAAACGCGTAGAAATTGAAGATGCTTTAGAGGCAGATCGGATCTTCACCATACTTATGGGCGATAAAGTAGCACCAAGAAGAGAGTTTATAGAAACTCACAGTGTTGAACTTGACATGGCTACTTTAGATATTTAATAAGGAAGGTATGAGAACTTTATTTAATTGGGGGTGTTTACTATCTCTTGGGTTAGTTGCTCCGATAGCTTTGCCTGCCGGTGGTGCGAGTAAAACACAATTTGAATTCATTAATAGAAAAGAGACAGACATTTGTTTTGCAGGAGATTCTTGTCATCTATACCCATTCCCCTCACAATTAGCAGAATCTAATAATAATATACATATAGGAACTAGTCTTAGGATCATTAGGCTTTGGAATAATCCTGATGGCTCAAGCTGGTTTCAAGTGCAACTTTCTAATAATAGTTTGTTTCATGCTCCTGGGCTGAAGCCAAGTAGAGGATGGATTAATGTTGACTTTTTTAGCGAATCATAGATCTTCTTTATTAATTGCAATTGGAGCAATTCCAGGTGCTTTATTGAGAATGATAATTTCTAATAAATTATCCTTTTATACTAAATCTAAATTAACTGGTTTCTTAACAGTCAATTCAGTTGCTACATTTTTACTAGGCTTTTTTCTTTCTATTCAATCAAAATCAGAACTGATTGCTTATAACCAATCCTTATATTTATTTGTATGTGTTGGTTTTTTGGGGAGTTTCAGTACTTTTTCTTCTTTAGTTTTTGAGCTTTATACTTTTTCACGTAAGCATAGATTTATTGATTTTTTTTCGATGGTTACTTGTTCTATTTTCTTAGCTCTTTTTTCTGTCTTCTTAGGTCAGTATTTTGGAAATCTTTAAAAGCTTTTGAAAGATATATCTGTAAGCAATCAAGTCTTATTAGTTTGCATAGGTGCAATTCCAGGTGCTTTATTGCGTTATCAACTTAACAATTATTTTTTTGCAAATATCTTAGGAGTCTTTCTTTTGGGCATCATTTTTGGCCTTAAATTAAACTCTCGTTCTTATTTTTTTTGGATAGTAGGCTTTTGTGGATCTTTAACTACATTTAGCGGCTGGATGGTCGATGCATTTGAATTGATTAATGGCGGCTTCTTATTGCGAGCAAGTGTATTAATTGGTTCAACTTTGCTTGCGGGCTTTTTGTCATTAACGTTAGGTTTTTTACTCGGAAAGACAATTAAGCAATTATTTCCGTCTCTATAGACATAGGATGTTTGAACCCTTTTGGTGCGCCAATGAATGAAGGGATAGTTGCATCTCTTGATGGTGAATCATCGGTCAATGGTCCTCTAGTTGCTGAGCTAGTAACTCAGCAATTAGAAACTATGTTGTCTGCTGGCAACTATGACGGTGTAAAAATCTTGCTTGAGCCTGTGCAGCCAGTTGATATTGCTGAAGCAATAGGGAACTTACCGTTAATATTGCAAGCATTGGCTTTTAGGCTTCTAAATAAAAATGAAGCTATAGAAGTTTATGAATATCTTGATCCTGCTGTTCAGCAGAGCCTTCTTGATCGACTTCGTTCTGGGGAAGTGCTTGAATTAGTTGAAAGGATGTCCCCTGATGACAGGGTGAGTTTATTTGACGAATTGCCTGCGAAAGTGGTCAGAAGACTACTTGCAGAACTTAGCCCTGAAGAAAGGCGTGTAACAGCGCAGATGTTGGGCTATGAAGCTGAAACTGCGGGAAGGTTGATGACAAATGAGTTCATTGATTTAAAGGAATTTCATACTGCTTTAGAGGCTTTAAACATTGTTAGGCGGCAAGCTCCTTATACAGAAACTATTTATAGCCTTTATGTCACTGATAGAGAGAGACATTTGACGGGGATTCTTTCTTTGAGAGACTTGGTAACTGCTGACCCAGAAACAAAAATTGGTGATGTAATGACTAGAGAGGTGGTAAATGTTCGTACTGATACTGATCAAGAAGAGGTTGCCAGGGCAATACAACGGTATGATTTTTTGGCTCTCCCAGTTGTTGATAGAGAAAAACGTTTGGTTGGAATAGTTACCGTTGATGATGTTATTGACGTCATTGAGCAAGAAGCGACACGGGATATTTATGCAGCAGGAGCTATTCAAGCTGGGGATGAAGATGATTATTTTCAAAGCAATTTGTTCTCAGTAGCTCGTAGGAGAGTTGTTTGGTTGTTTGTTTTGGTTATTGCTAATGGATTGACTGCCAAAGTTATTGCAACTAATGAGACTATTACAAGTCAAATTGTGTTATTGGCAGCCTTTATTCCCCTTTTGATAGGTGCAGGAGGCAATGTTGGTGCCCAGAGTTCAACGGTTGTTATTAGGGGTTTGAGTACTCAGAGAATTCAGGCGCTAGGGCTTACTAAAGCTGTTTTTCGGGAAGCCATTGCCGGTGCTTTGCTTGGCTTATTGATGCTTTTGTTTGTTGTTCCTTGTGCACTCTGGCTTGGGCACGGCGATGAAGGTGTTTTAGTAGGAACTGCTGTGGGCATAAGTCTTCTTGCTATAACAACCCTTGCCGCAACGGCAGGAGCCACTCTTCCATTATTGTTTCAGAGAATGGGTTTAGACCCAGCGTTGATGTCAGCTCCGTTTATTACTACAGCAACTGATGTTGCAGGTGTTTGGATTTATTTTGCAACAGCTTCCTGGTTATTGACACGAATAGGAAGTTGACTGGTCAAGTATTTAAACCTAAATCTGAGAGAATCAAGAAGTTTTTCGTATTTTACAGTTCTTAATGATATTCTTTACAAAACTCAATAGAGTTGTCATCGTGACAAGTCCTCAAATTACATCCACCCAATCATCAGTGATTGCTCCACCTAAGAAAACCTTGGCTGAGGTTGATTTAGTTCGTTCTTACCTAAGAGATATTGGTAGGGTTCCACTTTTAACAAATGAGCAAGAAATTACATTAGGTCGTCAAGTCCAAGATTTGATGCATCTTGAAAAGTTGGAACAGGAGATAGAAAGCTCAAAGGGCAAAAAACTTTCAAAAGAAGAATTGGCTAAAGAGGCTGGAATGATGATCGAGGATTTATTGAAGACAGTGCGGAGAGGCAATCGTGCGAAAGAGAGAATGGTTGCAGCGAATTTGCGCTTAGTAGTCAGCGTTGCGAAAAAATATACAAAGAGGAATATGGAACTCTTGGATTTAATTCAAGAAGGGACAATTGGACTTGTTCGAGGTGTTGAAAAATTTGACCCAGCACGAGGGTATAAATTTTCAACATATGCTTATTGGTGGATTCGACAGGGAATCACAAGGGCCATTGCGGAAAAAAGTCGAATTATTCGCTTGCCAATTCATATCACGGAGGTTCTTAATAAATTGAAGAAAGGGCAAAGAGAGTTGAGCCAAGAGTTAGCTAGAACTCCATCTATGCAAGAACTGGCAACTTATTTAGATATTCCAATTGAGGAAGTTAAGGAATTAATGTTTAGGGCTAGTCAGCCTGTGAGTTTGGAATCAAGAGTAGGTGATGGAGAAGATACTGTTTTGTTAGACTTACTTTCTTCAGAAAGTGATTTGCCTAGTCAAAAGATTGAAATGGATTGCATGAAAGGAGACTTAGAAGTTCTTTTGCAAAAGTTGCCTGAACTACAGAATAGAGTTTTAAGAATGCGTTATGGGATCAATGGTGAAGACCCTATGACGTTGACTGGGATCGGTCGTATTTTGGGAATTAGTAGAGATAGAGTAAGGAACCTTGAACGTGATGGGCTCAAAGGATTGAGGAAATTTAGTCATTCTGTTGAGGCTTATGTAGCTTCTTGAATTAGTTTTAATAAAATTGGGTTAACTAATTCAGGGGTTTCATCGTGAGGACAATGACCTGAATTCGGGATTATTTCTAATGATCGAATACATTTAATATAAGAGAACCAATGCTTTGCTTCAGCAATCGGCTCCCAAGGATCTTCTTGTCCGCAAATCATATCAACTGGTACATCAAGTTGATTCATTAGATCAGGTGCTAAGTAGTCATTGAAGATATTGATAAAACCGTGAAAAGCCTCAGGAGCTCCTAAGCCCAAAGTTGGCTTATAAAGCATATAAATTAACTCTTCATCTATATTCGAGCCACTTGGATAAGCTTTTTCAAGAACTTTTTTGATGAAATTAGGTTTGGCAGCATTCCTAAAGAGGCTTTTGCTAAGCCATCTTTGCCGAGTGAAAAATTTTAAGACAGGCCTGAAGCTTTTCTGAAAGAAAGATTGCTTTAAAAGTTGTTTGTCATCCATCAATCTTTGAGCACAATTTATTAAAATCACTCCTTTACACTTAGAACCAAGAATCTTTGCTGCCCTTAGCGCAATAATCCCACCAATTGAATTTCCAACTAGTATTACTGGTTGTTTAATAACTAATTTTGTAAAGTCTGCAATTTGTTGGCCCCAATTATCGAAGTTGTAACAAAAGGAATCTGGTCTTATTCTTTCCCCATTAATAAAAGAATTTGGTTGACTACTTTCTCCAAAACCTATTAAATCTATTGAATAACATTGACTAACAGTTCCAAGGACAGTTTGATTGTGTCGCCAATGATCTTTGTTAGCACCAAAACCATGAATTAATAATGTTGATAATTGGGAGTTCATCAACTTTCCTTGTTGTTGCCAGGCAACATCTAATCCATTCCAGTTAAGAATATGCGTATTAGCATTAGTCAAGATTGTTGCTCCATGGAAATTTTAAAGAGTATTGAAGAAATGAGATTTGAACTATTGCAATGGCATGCAAGTCACGGACGGCATTGGATTCCTTGGAAGCTTAAACCAGATGGTAGCGTTCCAAAAAAGAAAGAAAAACTTCCTGTTTATCCAATTTTGGTTGCAGAAGTAATGCTTCAGCAAACTCAATTAAACGTCGCATTGCCTTATTGGGAAAACTGGATGAAGATTTTCCCAACTGTCCTTGATTTGGCTAGCGCTTTAGATCACGAAGTTTTGTTTGTTTGGCAAGGTCTTGGCTATTACGCTAGAGCTCAAAGAATTCATAAGACATCTAAAGCATTGTTAGATGTTTTGGGTGATAGTGATCATTTAAATCCAGATTCTTGGCCTATGGATCTAGAAAGTTGGATGGCTTTACCTGGGATTGGTCGGACTACTGCCGCAAGTATCATTTCTTCTGCATTTAATATTCCTGAAGCTTTATTGGATGGAAATGTTAAAAGGATTCTTTCAAGATTAATCGGTAGTCAAAAAACCTTTTCCAAAAATTTGAAACAGCTTTGGAAGTTAAGTGATTTTCTTTTGGACCCTTATTATCCCAGGGATTTTAATCAGGCGCTTATGGATTTAGGTGCAACAATTTGCACTTATAGGAATCCGAAATGTGTTTGTTGCCCATGGCAAAGATATTGTCTCGCCTATCATGCAGGTAACCCATCTGAGTTCCCAATAAAGGGTCCTAAAAAAATTTTGCCATTTTCAGTTATTGGTATAGGTATAGTTTTTAATGATGCAGGAGAAGTGCTTATTGATCAACGGACAAATAATCAGAGTATGGCTGGAATGTGGGAGTTTCCAGGTGGGAAGCAAGAGAAAGGTGAGAATATTGAATCTACAGTTATTCGAGAACTGTTTGAGGAATTAGGGATTAACGTAAAAGTTGCTAAGAAACTTGTGGAATTTGATTATTCTTACTCCCATCAGAAGCTTCATTTTGTTGTTTATATCTGCCAGTTGATTTCTGGGGTTCCAAAACCTTTATCAAGTGTTCAAACTAAATGGGTAAACCCAACTGAATTAATAAATTACCCATTTCCTGCTGCTAATCAAAAAATGATTTCCGCAATAAAAGATTATCTACTTTCTTTCGAAACTTAATAAAGAAGTTTATTTTTCCATTATTTTGCATTTAAATCAAATATTTATTACTTACGGAAATGAATAACTCTAAAGTAATTTGTATAGGTGAAGCTTTGGTCGATCGTTTAGGAAACCCAGGTGGAACGCCTAGTCTAGATAACGGTTTTGATGATTTATTAGGGGGTGCTCCCGCCAATGTTGCATGTGGCTTATCTAAGTTAGGTGTAGATGTAGCATTCCTTGGGGGACTAGGTAATGATTCTATTGGAAAAGAGTTTTGTAATTTATTTACTTCTTTAGGTGTAAATATTTCAGGCCTTCAGTTAAATGATGAATTTCCAACTCGTATTGTTCTGGTCCATCGCGATATGAAAGGAGAACGTTCTTTTGGAGGCTTTGTTGGAGGATCTAATAATTCATTTGCCGATCAAAAATTAAATTTGCAGAGAATAAAATCGATATGGCATTCTCTTTCTAAAGAGTCAAGCTGGCTGTTAACTGGTACGATCCCATTTGCATCAGAATCATCAAGAGAAGCAGTTACTTGGATTCTAGAAAATGCTAGAAAAAATAATCTGAATATCGCAATTGATGTGAATTGGCGGCCTACTTTTTGGGGCCCATCTTTAGATCCAGACAGCCCTCCGAATTTTGAAATTTGCTCTTTATTGAAACCTTTTTTGGAGCAAGCATCGTTACTAAAGCTTGCTAAGGAAGAAGCTCTTTGGTTCTTTAACAGTGAAAACCCCATAGATATTTCAGAATCTTTACTAAATAAGCCAAGTGTCATTGTTACTGATGGAGCTCAACCTATTCGATGGGTTTTAGGAGATTTTTCAGGTACAACCGAAGCAATATCTCCATCATCATTAGTAGTAGATACAACTGGTGCTGGCGATTCTTTTACTGCTGGGATTATTTCTCAACTTTTAACTTCTCCTTTTTGCCCTCGTAATAAGCTTGACGCAAATCATATTATTCGTTTTGCAGCTGCATGTGGAGCTTTAGTTTGTGGCGGGAAAGGAGCAATTGACCCTCAGCCAAGCTCTTCAGTAGTGGAAAATTTCTTAGCCTCGTTAGAAGAAGACATGATTTGAATCTCGCGACCTTCGTTGACTAAGTACATTATGCGAATTTTGCAAGCATCATTGATCGAAAGAGTTAATCGAGATGGCCATTCAATTACTAGTAGGCCATTGAGCTGGCTAGATATTTCTTCTTCTTGAAGAAACAATTCATTGGCTGCTTTTGGTTCTTCTAACCTATAAAGATCTAAATGCAACAGTGCTCTTTTACCTTGGAGATAATGATGGGATAATGCAAAAGTTGGACTTGTAATCTCTTCGCTGATTTCCAGACCTTTGCCAATTCCTTTTACTAAAGATGTTTTACCGGCCCCTAAAGGACCCTCGATTAAAAGCACTTTTGTATTGATAAGCTCTTCTGCTAAGGATTTCCCAAATTTTATTGTGCTGGCATGATTCTTAAGAATCCAGCTTGATTGGTTAGAGTAATTAGTGATCATGGTTCAAAATTTGATTTTCTAAAACACTTTGCTTCTTGTTAATTATGGTTTCTTCTACAGTATCCAGTTCAAAATTAGTTGATGATTCATTTTATGAAGTCGCAGATATCGAACTTGCTGATTTTGGTCGTAAAGAGCTTGCTATAGCGGAGAAAGAGATGCCTGGATTAATGGCATTGCGTGAAAAATATAGTACAGAAAAGCCGTTGAAGGGTGCTCGTATTGCTGGAAGCCTTCATATGACAATTCAGACAGGAGTGTTGATAGAAACTTTAGTTGCATTAGGAGCTCAAGTTAGATGGGCCTCTTGCAATATTTTTTCTACACAAGATCATGCAGCCTCAGCGATTGCAAAAAATGGGATCCCAGTGTTCGCCAAAAAAGGAGAAACATTAAATGAATATTGGTCTTATACCCATCGAATTCTTGAGTGGGGTGAATTGAAAGGACCGAATATGATTTTGGATGATGGTGGCGATGCAACTGGTTTAGTCATTCTTGGCGATAAAGCTTCTCAGGATCTTTCTGTGTTGGAAAGCCCTTCCAACGAAGAAGAGATAGCCTTATTTTCTTCTATTCGCAAAAAATTGTCTGAAGACCCATCATTTTATTCACGCATTAAAGGGATGATTCAGGGGGTGACTGAAGAAACAACTACTGGAGTTGCAAGGTTATATCAAATGCAAAAGACTGGTGAACTCCCTTTTCCAGCAATTAATGTTAATGACTCAGTTACTAAGAGTAAATTTGATAATCTTTATGGTTGCCGCGAATCTCTAGTAGATGGCAT
Source organism: Prochlorococcus sp. AG-409-F19 (assembly GCA_003215795.1). GTDB lineage: Bacteria > Cyanobacteriota > Cyanobacteriia > PCC-6307 > Cyanobiaceae > Prochlorococcus_E. Next base: position 85,143 of record QCJV01000003.1, on the reverse strand, counting down.
TAAGAGAGCAACTGATGTAATGGTAGCTGGCAAAGTGGCTTTAGTTATTGGATATGGCGATGTTGGGAAAGGTTCTGCTCAATCTTTAAGAGGACTTGGTGCATCAGTAATGATTGCCGAAATTGACCCAATTTGTGCTTTGCAAGCTGCAATGGAGGGATACAGAGTCGTTCGATTAGACGATGTGGTCGAACAAATTGATATTTTTGTTACTGCCACTGGTAATTATCAGGTGATTTGTCATGAGCACTTAATTCGAATGAAAGATGAAGCCATAGTTTCTAACATTGGTCATTTTGACAATGAAATTGATGTTGCTTCGTTAAAGTCTTATCAATGGGAGAACATTAAGCCCCAAGTTGATCACATAACTCTTCCGAGCGGTAATAAGATAATTCTTTTAGCTGAAGGTCGTTTAGTAAACTTGGGATGTGCCACTGGTCATCCAAGCTTTGTAATGAGCAATTCATTTACAAATCAAGTTTTAGCGCAGATAGAATTATTTACTAAAGGGAAAGATTATAATAACAATGTTTATGTTTTACCTAAACATCTTGATGAGATGGTTGCCCGCCTTCATTTAGACAAAATTGGCGCTAAATTAACACAACTTACGAGTGAACAAGCTGATTATATTAACGTCCCTGTGCAAGGCCCTTATAAACCTGATCAATACCGTTATTAATAAGAACTAACTTTGTAAAATCAATACATGAATATTGCTGATACCTTACTCTCATTACCTGATCTAATTGGTAATGCAGTTGAGTCTAATCAGTGGATTGGTTATGGGGCAATTTTAATTGCTATGTTTTTAGAGAATTTGTTTCCACCTATACCCTCTGAATTAATTATGCCCCTTGGTGGTTTTTATGTTTCTCAAGGTCAATTAAGTTTTTTCCCAGTTATTATTGCAGGTCTTATTGGTACGGTATTAGGCGCATTCCCTTGGTATGGATTAGGCAGATTAGTGAATGAAGAAAAGATAGAGATTTGGCTGAATAAATATGGGAAATGGTTAGGTATAAGACCTAATGAATTAAACAAAAGCCATAGTTGGTTTTCTAAGTATGGAATAGCATTGGTTTTTTGGGGAAGGTTGATTCCTGGTATACGTACATTAATTTCTGTGCCTGCTGGCATTGAATTAATGCCTCTAACACCTTTCATATTTTGGACAACTGCAGGCAGTTTTCTGTGGATTGTGTTCTTAACAGTTTCAGGCATACTTTTAGGTGAAAGTTACAGTGCAGTCGAAATCTGGATTGAGCCGTTTTCAAAGGGCATTAAATTTATATTGGCTCTTTTGATATCTATTGCATTTGTTTGGTTATGTATACGCTCCTTTTTTGCTAAGAAATTAAATTAGAATGGAATATTGTTACTGTATTGATTGTTAGATGATTCATTATTAATAGAATCTCTTTTTGATCCTAAAAGATCTAGCCTATCTACTCGGATAACTGGTTTAGATTTATTTTCTCCAGTATTTTTATCCTTCCATTGATCTAATTTAAAACTTCCACTTATTCCTAAGAGTGAACCTTTCTTTACATAATCAGCAGCTACTTGAGCTTGTTTACCCCATATTTCTAGATTAAACCAATCAGGTTCTTCATTCTTACTGCGTCTATTTACAGCAAGTGTCAAGTTAGCAACTATACTGCCTGATTCGAAATATCTCACTTCAGGGTCTCGTCCTGCTCTTCCTACAAGATTAATAGCATTAATACTCATTATTTATGATGTTAGTTACTGGAAAAATTATAGCTTGGCATCTCAGTAAGTAAAAAGTGTTTTTTCTGAAACGACTTTTTGTTTTTTTTGAAGATTCTTCTAGTCTTGGTTACTAATAACATTTTTTGGTAAGACCGTGTTTTTCAGACGTTTTCGTTTATCGCGTGATATTGGTATAGATCTTGGAACTGCAAATACTTTGATTTACGTTCAAGGAAAAGGAATTGTTTTAGAAGAACCATCTGTAGTAGCCATGGATCTAGAGGAAGGCGAGCCATTGGCGGTTGGTGATGATGCCAAATTGATGTTAGGCCGTACTCCTGGCAATATTCGAGCAGTTAGGCCTTTAAGAGATGGAGTGATTGCTGATTTTGATGCTGCAGAGCAAATGCTCAAGTCTTTTATTCAAAAATGTAATGAAGGGCGTGGAATTCTTGCTCCAAGATTAGTTGTCGGAATACCCAGTGGGGTAACTAGTGTTGAGCGTAGAGCAGTTCGAGAAGCTGGTCTAGCAGGAGCTAGAGAAGTTCATTTAATTGATGAACCTGTAGCAGCTGCCATTGGTGCACATTTACCTGTAACCGAACCAATAGGGACTATGATTGTTGACATTGGTGGAGGAACGACAGAGGTTGCAGTCCTTAGTTTAGGTGGAACAGTACTTAGTGAATCTGTGCGAGTTGCTGGTGATGAGATAAATGATGCGATAGCAACTTATTTGAAGAAGGTCCAAAATTTGGTTGTTGGCGAAAGAACTGCAGAAGAAATAAAGATTCGCATTGGGTCTGCTTTTCCTAATAATGAATTTGACTTGCAATCAATGGATGTTCGAGGACTCCATTTGCTTTCTGGGTTGCCTCGTTCGATTACTTTGCAAGCTGGTGAGTTGCGAGAAGCAATGTCTGAGCCGCTTAATAAAATTGTTGAAGCTGTTAAACGCGTTTTAGAGAGAACCCCACCTGAATTGGCTGCAGATATTGTCGATAGAGGCATCATGCTTGCAGGAGGTGGAGCATTAGTAAGAGGTATAAGCGACTTGGTAAGCCATGAGACGGGTATCTTTACACATGTAGCTGAAGACCCATTGTTGTGTGTTGTGAATGGATGTGGACATGTTTTAGATGACTTTAGACGCTTAAAAAGAGTTGTTGATACTCCTGATTTTGCTAGAAATGCTGTAAGAGACTAATTGTATGGTTAATACTCGACGAAAAGTAGCTTTTCGTTGGTGGTCTAGAAAAAGTTTTTGGTATTGGTTTTTTCTAAGTATATTTTTGCTTTTTATTCGCTTTTCTAAAGGAGCTTTTCTTCTTGATATATTTGCTGTTTTTTCCAGACCTTTTTGGCCTGGTACTGCTCAGAAGGAATGGATTGTAAATGGCACTAATTTGGAGCAACAAATCAGAATTGACTTATTAGAAAAAGATAATCAACGACTTAGGCAGATATTAAAGTTGCAGAATTCCAGTAAAAAGAATCAGGTTTCAGCTGCTGTCATTTCTAGAAGATCGAAAGATTTCTGGCAGCAATTGGAGTTGAACAAAGGTGCTAAAGATGGAATCAATGCAGGTGATGCAGTGCTTGGCCCTGGAGGATTGCTTGGGCTAATTGAAACTGTGACCCTTACAACTTCTAGGGTGAGATTGTTGACAGCACCAGCAACTAAGCTGGGAGTATGGATTGAGCGTTCGAAGGTGCATGGGGTTTTAACTGGGATAGGGACTAATCGTCCGCAGCTAAACTTTCTAGAGAAAATGCCTGATGCAAAATTAGGCGACATTGTTAGTACTTCACCGGTGAGTACTCTTATGCCACCAAATCTTCCAGTGGGAGTGATTCAGTCAATTGATGAGCAAAATCTTCCCTCCCCATATGCTGTTGTTCAGTTAATTGCATCGCCAGAGGCTATTGATTGGGTTCGAGTTCAGAGGAGCAATGAAAAGAGATAAGAATAGAATTTTGTATAAGTGTTTAGCTTTGTTGGTACCTTTGATGACACTAGTTTCTCCAACTTGGCTTTCTATTTCAGGAGTTGGTCCAAGGTGGGCTGAGTTGTGGTTATTACCCTGGGCCTTAGAAGAAGGACCTTTTGCAGGATTATTTGCTGGATTTTGTTTAGGAATTATTTTGGATGGACTTAATCTCGATGGTTCGTCACAGATACCTGCTCTGATTTTTCTTGGTTATTGGTGGGGTTGCTTAGGTAGAAAGAGAAAATATTCGGATAAAAGTTTTGTACTTGGCACCCTGATTTTATTTGGATCTTTTCTTAGTGGTTTTAGCATATGGCTTCAACAAAGTTTTCAATTTCAAGGAAGCTTTTTTAATGTCTGGGCTTTGCACACTGTATTGGCAGGATCAATAGTTTCTGGACTTATTGCCCCATTGCTTTGTTCACTATCTTTAAATACTTTTTTTCGAGGAAAGCCCTAGAAATTTAAAGGAAGAAGATGTCTAGTTTGTCAAGTTATCGAAAAAAGTAATCGAATATAGGTTCCAATATTCAGAATGATTTGTTTATTAGGCGCCAATGCCTGTCAAATGTTAAAGAAATTGGAAAAATATAATATTTGTGGTTATAGGAACTGCATTAGGTTGGGGGTGTAAGATTATTATTAGGGCTGAGTGAAAGATCATCACTATGTATGAAGAAGGTTCATCCATGCTTGAGAAGAGCAAAGATGGATCTGTCTCAACGGCTTCATCTCGAAATAATGCAACTATTTTGGTTGTTGATGATGAACCCGCAGTTTTAAAAGTCTTAGTTACAAGACTTGAGTTATCTGGCTATAAAGTTGTTTCTGCCAAAGATGGAGAAGAGGCTTTAGACGTATTTCATAAGGAATCTCCTGACCTGGTTGTTTTGGATGTAATGCTCCCAAAATTGGATGGATTTGCAGTTTGTAGGAGATTAAGGGCCGAATCAATTGTCCCAATAATTTTTCTTAGTGCTCTTGAGGCTATTTCTGAGCGGGTTGCAGGGTTGGATTTAGGGGCTGATGATTACTTATCTAAGCCGTTTAGTCCAAAAGAATTAGAAGCAAGAATAGCTACAATTTTGCGTAGAATGGGTCCTGGTGCATCTGTTGCTGAACCAAGGGAGATCCCTGCAGGGCAAGGAGTTATGAAACTAGGGGAATTAGTTGTTGATACTAACCGGAGACAAGTAAGTAGAGGTGGGGAAAGGATTGGACTAACTTATACAGAATTTAGCTTGCTTGAATTGCTTTTCCGTGATCCTGGGAAGGTTGTACCACGAGCAGAGATCTTGGAACAGCTGTGGGGATATCCTCCTCGTCGAGCTGCTGATCTCAGAGTGGTTGATGTATATGTTGCACGTTTAAGAGGGAAACTAGAACCTGATCCTCGCAATCCTGAATTAATACTTACTGTTAGAGGAATTGGGTATTCTTCTCAGAGATTGGGGGAAGTTCCCTCCTGTTAGCTCTTAAATATAAAAAATTACTTTTTTTATTCTCTTGACTAACTAATCTCAATATAAATATCTCCTTTTCATTTTTCCGTTGGCTGACTTAAGAGAAACTCGTATAGCTAAGGCTGCTGCATTGCGAAAAGTTGGCAGGGAGCCTTATGCCATTAGCTTTCAATCTACTTCTACAGCTGCTCAGTTACAGCTAGAGCATAAGGATTTGCCTAATGGCCAAGAGAGGAATGTGGAAGTTTGCCTCGCAGGACGTATTCTTGCCCGGCGCGTTATGGGCAAGCTGGCTTTTTTTACTTTGTCTGATGAAAGTGGATCGATTCAATTATTTTTGGAAAAAGCCACCCTTCAAGAATTTAGTCCTGAGTTACAAGAACCGAGTGCATTTAAGCAAATTACGGATTTTGTTGATACAGGAGATTGGTTAGGAGTCCATGGAGTCTTGAGGCGAACAGATCGTGGTGAATTATCTGTAAAGGTTCAATCTTGGACAATGTTATCTAAATCTCTCCAACCATTACCTGACAAATGGCATGGTCTTTCAGACATTGAAAAGAGGTATAGGCAGCGTTATCTTGATTTAATTGTGAACCCTGAGACACGAAAGACCTTTAAGAAAAGAGCCTTGGCTATTAGTGCAATACGTAGATGGTTGGATGACCGTGGTTTTTTGGAGATTGAAACTCCTGTTTTGCAATCAGAAGCTGGTGGTGCTGAAGCAAGACCATTTATTACTCATCACAACACGTTTGATATGCCTTTGTATCTGAGAATAGCGACAGAACTACATTTAAAGCGGTTAGTCGTAGGAGGTTTTGAACGAGTTTATGAGCTTGGTCGTATCTTTAGGAATGAAGGTATTAGCACAAGACATAATCCTGAATTCACATCAGTAGAGATTTATCAAGCTTTTGCTGATTACAACCAGATGATGAATTTGACAGAACAATTGGTTTCATCAATTTGTTTGCAGATTTGTAGATCTACAAAAATTTCTTATCAAGGAACAGAATTGGACCTCACGCCCCCTTGGCGAAGAGAAACTATGAAGAATCTTGTTTTAGAAGCAACTGGGCTAGATTTTTCTACTTTTGGTAATGATCTAAAAAAGGCTTCTTCTGCAATGCTTGATGCTGGTTTAGAAGTTTCTGACGAAGCTAATTCTGTTGGCAGACTCATTAATGAGGTTTTTGAGCAACACGTAGAACCAAAATTAATTCAGCCTACTTTTGTTATTGATTATCCAATTGAAATATCGCCCTTAGCTAGAAAACACCGTAGCAAGGAAGGGATGGTCGAGAGATTTGAATTGTTTATTGCTGGACGAGAGACTGCTAATGCTTTTAGCGAATTAATTGATCCAGTTGATCAACGAGAGCGCCTTCAGGAGCAACAGAATCGTAAAAATGATGGTGACATAGAAGCGCATTCTATAGATGAAGATTTTCTTAATGCTTTAGAGGTAGGAATGCCTCCGACTGGTGGTCTTGGTATTGGGATTGATCGTTTAGTAATGCTTTTAACAGATAGTTCATCTATAAGAGATGTTATTGCTTTTCCATTGCTTCGACCTGAGGCCGGTTCTCAGTAATCAAAAGGGGGCCATCAAAGTGGATAATAGAGCAAGTATGAAGACGTCCAGGGATGAGCGGAGAGCGCGTTGGTTTCAGGTTTAAGCACACTGATGCTGTGGTTAAGCGCAATCCTCAAGGTCGTTCTAGACGAGGTTGGGTGATGGAGCCTGTAGAGCAGACAACTAGTCGTGGGACTAAAATGCCTGCCTATCGCATCAGATGGAGGGATAGTGAGCGTCCTGAAATTGTTTTGCAACATATGTTGATTGCAGATCCTGACCCAACCCCTCCTCCAGATAATGTGAGCCTTGAGCCACCCTCAGATGCAAAATAATTTCCAGGTTTCAACTGCCCAAGAAATTGTTTTTTGTATAAAATCAGAGCATATTTGTGCAATTTAACGCCACTTAACCCAAAAAAAAATTTTTTATTTGCAAGGGTTTCCTGACATTTGCGATTTTTCGTAATTTCTAGGAAAGATGATATTTTTCGATTTTCATTTTGATTTATTCTTTTTGAGGCGATTGAGTAATGATTGGCTTTTCTATTTCTTTTTGTAATGAATTCATCGCTGCCTCTCTAGATAAAAGAAATATTTGTGAGAGTTTTGCTAATGAGCCTTCTTCAATATCTAAACTACTAAGTTCATTAAATGCATTTTTGTAAACCTTATCTAGCTCACTCATTAACTTTTCTCGTTGCAACTTTAATGTGATTCTTTTTTGTTCTCTATTCATACTGAAATAGAATCATTTGTTTACGAATATATATTAATAGCGAGAAAGTGCTTCCTTAGTTTCTTTAGCAGTTTGTTTTCTTTTTTCAGATTCTCGTTTGTCATGAAGCTTTTTACCTTTGCCAAGACCTATTGTTATTTTTATCCATGAACCCTTCAGGTAAAGTTTTATTGGTATTAATGTCAGTCCTTTTTTATTTAGATTTGACTCTAATTTATTTATTTCTTTTTGATGAGCTAATAATTGACGTACTCGCAATGGATCATGATTGAAAAAAGTACTTGCGTTATTAAATTTTGAGATATGAACATTATGCAACTGAATATTTCCATCACGAATTAGACAAAATCCGTCTCTCAAATTAATATTCCCTGCCCGTATTGATTTAACTTCTGTTCCCAAAAGTTCAATCCCTGCTTCCAATGTCTCCATTATTTCATATTGATATCTAGCAAAACGGTTTTCTGCCAAGTTTTTTGTGAGCTTGCCGTTTGTTTGTTTTGACTTTGTTTTATGACTCGCTTTAGACATTTTCTGACATTACTCTTTTGAGAGTACACAACTGTCCCTATCCTTTGAATATGGCAATTGTGTCTTCTGGCTCAAAGAAACCTTCTTCCTATAACCTTAATGGAAAGACAAGGTTGTTGGATCCTAAAAGGCTTGAAGAGGAAACAAAAAAACGTAAAGACGATTCATTGAGGCCTCAATCTTGGAATGATTTTGTAGGTCAGTCTGAATTAAAAGAAGTACTGTCTATTTCTGTCAAAGCATCCTTATCAAGAAAGGAAGCCTTGGATCATGTTTTGTTGTATGGACCTCCAGGTTTGGGAAAAACTACTATGGCTTTAGTTCTAGCCAGAGAGCTGGGGGTTAAATGTCGTATTACCAGTGCACCAGCTTTAGAAAGACCAAGAGACATTATTGGTTTATTACTGAACTTAAAACCTCATGAATTATTGTTTGTTGATGAAATTCATAGACTTTCAAAGGTTGCGCAAGAGCTTTTATACCCTGCATTAGAAGACTTTCGACTTGATTTAACTGTTGGGAAAGGTGCAACAGCACGAACACGGGAAATAGATCTTCCTCGCTTTACTTTGATTGGTGCAACTACTAGCCCTGCTTTAATTAGCTCACCATTAAGAGATCGTTTTGGTATTACACATCGATTGAATTTTTATCAATTGGATGATCTTCAGAAGATTATCCAAAGAGCAGCAGATCTTTTGGGATTGCGTTTATCTACTGAAGGAAGTATGGAAATTGCCCGTCGTTGTAGAGGGACTCCACGAATTGCTAATAGATTGCTTCGTAGAGTCAGAGATTTTGCCACTGTCGAAGACAGAATTCAGGTTGTTGACAAAGATATAGTGAATAAATCTTTAAAATTGCATCAAGTAGATGAGTGTGGCTTAGATCAGACAGATAGACGTTTGTTGTCATTCATTATTGAAGCTCATGATAGTGGACCTGTGGGATTAGAGACTATTGCTGCTGCATTAGGAGAAGAAAGTTTGACATTGGAAACTGTGGTGGAGCCATTTCTTTTACAGATTGGTTTTTTAAAAAGAACACCTCGTGGAAGAATTGTCACTTCAGCAGCAATAGATCATCTTAATTTTGATAGAAGTACAAGGATATCTAGTTAAATGAGGCATCAGATCTTCTTTTCTTTTTTTATATGTTGTTTATTTTGCATTGGGGTTCCATTGTGTGCTGTTGGAGTTGGGAATGAATTCAATGCCTCCTTGTATGAGAAGGCATTGTATGAAAGCAAGAAAGGTGATTTTGTAGCTGCATTAGAAAGCTGGGATCGTTTTCTAGTGTCTTCTCCAAAAAATGCAGCGGCTTTAAGTAATCGTGGAAATGTACGTTTAGCATTGGGTGATTATGAGGGTGCGATTCTCGATCAAACAAGGGCAATTAAGATTCTTCCTTTGGAAACTGATCCTTATTTAAATCGAGGCATTGCTGAGGAAGCCTTAGGTCAATGGAAAGAAGCTATTAATGATTATCAATGGGTTCTTACTAGAGAACCAGAAAATTCTTCTGCTTTATATAATTTAGGAAATGTCATGGGGTCTGTTCAAGGTGATTGGTTACAAGCACAAGAGTTATTTAATAAAGCATCCATAGCTAATCCAGGAGATGTTATGGCTCGATCTAGCAAAGCATTGGCTTCATATCAATTAAATCAATTTGCCCAAGCTGAACAAGAGCTTAGGACACTGATTCGTAAATATCCAATGTTTGCAGATGCAAGGGCAGCGCTGACTGCTCTTTTATGGAGAGAAGGGTCAACAGGAGAGGCTGAAAGCCATTGGACTGCAGCATTTGGACTTGACAGTAGATATAGAGAAGAAAAATGGCTTATAAATGTGAGACGGTGGCCTTCTGATCCAATACATGATCTGATGGCATTTGTTGATTTAGAAGCAGTATGAATGTTTTGAAAAAGTCAGTGTTGAGTTTAGAGTCTTTTTTGCCTGATTTAATTGATCTTAGGAGGCATTTACATGCACATCCAGAATTGAGTGGCGAAGAGCATCAAACAGCTGCACTTGTGGCGGGTGAATTAAGAAAGTACGGATGGACGGTCACAGAATCAATAGGTAGAACAGGCTTAATTGCTGAGTTGGGAAATATATCTACTTCTCTAGTTGGTTTAAGAGTAGATATGGATGCTTTGCCTGTGGAAGAAAAAACCGGACTTCCCTATTCTTCTTTAACAAAAGGCGTGATGCACGCATGCGGACATGATATTCATACCTGTATCGGTTTAGGTGTTGCAAGATTACTTGCCGCAAATCACAGTCAATTAACTGGTGTAAGAATATTGTTTCAACCTGCTGAAGAGATTGCCTCTGGTGCAAGATGGATGAAGCAAGATGGAGCAACAAAAGGCTTAGACGCGCTTTTTGGCGTTCATGTATATCCAGAACTTCCTGTTGGTAGTATTGGCGTTCGAAGTGGAACGTTAACTGCAGCAGCTGGCAAGTTGGAAATTCAAATTATTGGTAATGGAGGACATGGTGCTAGGCCTCATCAAACTATTGATTCGATTTGGATAGCATCAAAGATTATTAGTGGTATTCAAGAAGCGATTGCAAGGCAACTAGATGCATTGATGCCAGTTGTTGTAAGTTTTGGGAAAATTGACGGTGGTCAAGCTTTTAATGTAATTGCGGATAGAGTAAAGCTTTTGGGAACAGTACGTTGTTTAGATGCAAGTTTAAATGAAACTCTTCCTAAATGGATTGAAGATATAGTTCAAGGAATTGCTAAAAGCTTTGGGGCAGAGGCTTTGGTTAAATATACATCTATTGCACCTCCTGTTTGGAATGATCCTGGTTTAACAGCCTTCGTTGAAGAAGCCGGAAAATCTTTGCTTGGAGAAGAAAATGTGAAGCACTTAGAATTACCTTCCTTGGGTGCAGAGGATTTTGCAGAATTTTTAGATGATGTTCCTGGGACAATGTTTCGTCTTGGAGTAGCGCCTCCTGAAGGATGTGCTCCATTACATAATGGTTATTTTTCTCCTGATGAAAAAAGTATTGAAATTGGAATTCGTGTAATTTTTCAAAGCCTAATGACTTGGATGGAAAAACAACAATTTTGTTCAAGAGAGTCTTTGAAATGAAAACTTCTAAGAATTTTTTATTATCTCTTGCAGCACCATGCTTAGTTCTTATTGCAATAATTGGCTTTTTTCATCGTAAAGACAATAATCGTGTTCAAGCAATACCAGCTTTAGTTGTTGGGATAGGACTTATTTTTTCGAATACTTTAGGTAGAACTAAACGGCGGAAAAAATTGTTAAATCAAATGTTGAATAGAAGAAATACTCTGAATTAATAATTTGATTTTACAGAAAAGGACCTAGAGCTTAAAAAATAGCTAGCTTGAACATATCACTAGGGGTGCCATAAGAGCTTTTGCTTTTGGCTGAGATCACACCCTCTGAACCTGATACGGTTGATCCCGGCGAAGGAAAGTGAAAGAGAGTGATCAAGGCATGGTTCTAATTACCTGGTGTATTTTTTATAGCTTTTGTGGTTATGCGCACTTCTTGGGTTGCTTCTCGTAGAGGACAAAAAAACGTTTCTCAAATGTATTTTGCTCGCAGGGAACTTATCACTGAAGAAATGGCTTTTGTGGCAAAGAGAGAGAATCTTCCTGCATCTTTAGTAATGGAGGAAGTAGCAAGAGGAAGAATGATAATACCAGCAAACATTAATCATCTAAATTTGGAACCTATGGCTATAGGTATAGCCTCTAGGTGCAAAGTGAATGCAAATATAGGAGCATCTCCTAATGCAAGTGATGTAAAAGAAGAACTGAAAAAGCTTAACCTTGCTGTCAAGTATGGCGCCGATACTGTGATGGATCTATCTACGGGAGGTGTCAATCTTGATGATGTTAGGGTGGCAATAATTGATGCTTCACCAGTTCCAATTGGTACAGTTCCTGTGTATCAAGCTTTGGAAAGTGTTCATGGTTCCATCGAGAAATTATCGGAAGACGATTTTCTCCACATCATCGAAAAACATTGTCAACAAGGTGTTGACTATCAGACAATTCATGCTGGCTTGCTGATTGAACACTTACCAAAGGTCAAAGGAAGAATCACTGGAATAGTGAGTAGAGGGGGTGGAATTTTGGCTCAGTGGATGCTTTATCACCATAAGCAGAATCCTCTCTTCACTCGTTTTGATGATATTTGCGAAATTTTTAAACGTTATGACTGTAGTTTTTCATTAGGAGACTCTTTAAGACCAGGCTGTCTTCATGATGCATCAGATGAAGCTCAATTAGCTGAGTTAAAGACTTTAGGTGAACTTACTAAACGTGCTTGGGAACATGATGTTCAGGTAATGGTTGAAGGACCTGGTCACGTTCCCTTGGATCAGATTGAGTTCAATGTTAAGAAGGAGATGGAGGAATGCTCTGAAGCGCCGTTTTATGTTTTAGGACCTTTGGTTACAGATATTGCTCCAGGATATGATCATATTACTAGTGCAATTGGTGCTGCAATGGCAGGCTGGCATGGTACAGCTATGCTTTGCTATGTCACACCGAAAGAGCATTTAGGTTTGCCAAATCCAGATGATGTTCGTGAAGGATTAATTGCTTATAAAATTGCAGCTCACGCAGCGGATATAGCTAGACATCGCTCTGGAGCTAGAGATAGAGATGATGAGTTAAGCAAAGCTAGATATGCTTTTGATTGGAACAAGCAGTTTGAATTGTCACTTGATCCAGATCGGGCGCGTGAATACCATGATGAGACATTACCGGCTGATATTTATAAACAAGCAGAATTTTGTTCGATGTGTGGACCGAAGCATTGCCCGATGCAAACAAAAATCACAGATAAGGATTTAGAGGATTTAGAAGATGTTCTTTCTTCTCAAGAAGAAATTAAGGTTAAATCTATTTCTTGACAAAAAAAGGTTTAATTCAATAATTAAACCCTTTTTTATTTTTTTAATCTTAGCTAAGAAGTCTCTTCGCTTTATTTAATACATTTTCAACTGTAAAACCAAATTTTTCCATACAAGTTCCTCCTGGAGCAGACGCACCAAAGCTACTCATAGTTACACTGTCTCCATCAAGCCCAATATATTTATGCCATCCAAACGTTTCAGCGGCTTCTACAACAATGCGTTTTCGTACATTGGATGGTAGAACTTCTTCTTTGTAAGAGTCACTTTGCTCTTCAAAAAGTTCTACGCAGGGCATGGATACGACTCTAACTTTTTTACCTTGATTGGTTAATTCCTTGGCAGCGTCAACACATAAATGCAACTCGCTACCTGTCCCAATAAAGATTAATTCAGGTGTTCCTGAGCAATCTTCAAGAATATAGCCACCTAAAGCTACTTTCTCTATTGATGAATTGGCTTGATTTGGCATTCCTTGTCTACTTAAGCAAAGAGAACTTGGACGTTTACGATTGCTAATTGCAACTTTGTACGCCCCACTAGTTTCATTGCCATCTCCAGGTCGGAAAACCATCATGTTTGGTATTGCTCGCAATGATGGAATTGTTTCAATCGGCTGATGCGTAGGACCATCCTCACCAACTCCAATTGAGTCATGAGTAAGGACATAAATTACTCCGAGTTCACTCAACGCTGATAGTCGCATTGAACCTCTCATGTAGTCAGCGAAGACAAGAAATGTTCCGCCATAAGGAATTAAGCCACTGTCGTGATAAGCGATACCGTTTAAAATTGCTGCCATAGCATGTTCTCTTACCCCAAAATGTAGATACCTTTTTTCTGGAGTATCGGCTTGGAAAGAGCCAGTCTCTCCTTTAATATCCGTATAGTTTGAATGCGTGAGATCAGCTGACCCTCCAATTAATTCAGGTAGGTTTGGCCCAATAGAACCTAGGCAAATTTGTGAATGTTTTCTTGTAGCTAAACCTTTATCAGCTGTTGTATAAGTAGGGAGATCTTTGTCCCAGTTCTCGGGTAGTTCACCTCTTAATGAGCGCTCAAATTCCTTGGCTTCTGAGGGATATTTTCTTCGATAATCGTTTAATTGTTCATTCCATTCACTTTCTAGGGCTGCTCCTTTTTCGATTGCTTTTCTGAATTGCCCGTAGGCTTCTTGTGGAATTTCGAAAGGGCCATAAGACCAATCTAATGATTTTCTGGTTAAATCCGCTTCTTCTGCACCAAGAGGAGCACCATGAACCCCTGCGGTGTCACTTTTATTAGGTGATCCATACCCAATAGTTGTAGTGATTTTGATGATAGAAGGCTTATCAGTAACTTTTTTTGCTTCTTGAATAGCATTTGCAATTGCATTTACGTCTTTATTTCCATCCGGGACGTGCTGAATATGCCAACCATAAGATTCATATCTTTTTAGAACATCTTCAGTAAAAGAAACATCAGTTCTTCCATCAATGGTGATGTGATTGTCGTCATATAGAGCGATCAATTTTCCTAATTTCAGATGTCCTGCTAGTGAACATGCTTCTGAAGCAACACCTTCTTGGTTGCATCCATCCCCCATGATCACATAAGTAAAATGATCAACAATTTTTGAATCTGGCTTGTTAAACTTTGCGGCCAAGTGAGCTTCGGCTATCGCAAGTCCTACTGCATTAGAAATTCCAGCTCCTAGTGGTCCTGCTGTTACCTCAACTCCAGGTGTTTCAAATGTTTCTGGATGACCTGGTGTTTTAGCTCCCCATTGTCTGAACTGTTTTATATCTTCTATAGATACTGAGTCATAACCAGTGAGGTGTAAAAGTGCATAAAGCAACATGCACCCATGTCCAGCTGATAGAACAAAACGATCTCGGTTAAACCATTTTGGATTTTTAGGATTATGACGGAGAAATTGATCCCATAGTGTATAACCCATAGGAGCGCAGCCCATTGGCAGACCTGGGTGACCACTATTAGATTTATTTACAGCGTCAACTGCAAGCATTCTGATGCTATTGATGCAGAGTGATTCAAGTGAAGTGGGCGCAGCGACCATTTTGTTAATTGGTAATTGAAAGATTCAGACTGGTTGAGTAAGTAGTTGATTAGCTCATTTTTCGGAAGGCAAGGCAAACATTATGCCCTCCGAAACCAAATGAGTTAGACAATACAACATTTAACTTGCTTTCTCTAGCTGTGTTAGGAACGTAGTCCAGATCACAGTCAGGATCTGGCTTGGAGTAATTGATGGTTGGTGGAACTACTCCATGGCTAATAGAAAGTACACATGCTACGGCCTCAATGCCCCCAGATCCTCCCAGAAGATGACCTGTCATAGATTTTGTTGAGCTAATTGGGATTTGCTTAGCTCTATCTCCTAATGCAGTTTTTATTGCTGAAGTTTCATTTTTATCATTAGCAGATGTGCTTGTTCCATGAGCATTAATGTAATCAACTTCTTGAGAATCTATGCTTCCATCTTGAAGAGCCTCTGCAATAGCTTTTGATCCACCGATGCCGCCTGGAGAAGGTGCTGTAATGTGATGAGCATCGCAGGTAGTGCCATATCCAATCACTTCAGCATAAATTTGAGCATTACGATTTTTTGCATGCTCAAGTGTCTCAAGTACTAGTATGCCTGACCCTTCTCCTATTACGAAACCATCTCTATCAGCATCAAAAGGTCTGCTTGCAGAAGAAGGGTCGTCATTACGGAACGATAGAGCTTTTGCACTAGAAAATCCTGCTACTCCAAGAGGAGTAATGCTGGCTTCGGCACCTCCGCAAACCATTGCGTCTGCTTTTCCCAATTGAAGAAGCCTAAATGAATCTCCGATAGCGTTAGAACCGGCAGCACATGCTGTTGAGACAGCTGAGCTAGGGCCTTTTGCCCCAAGAGCAATTGCGGCAAGACCAGTTGCCATGTTGGGGATCATCATTGGAACAGTAAAAGGGCTAACTCTTCCTGGCCCTTTGTTATTGAGAACTTGGGCTTGCGTTTCCATAGTGAGCAATCCTCCAACGCCAGACCCAATAATGACTCCAATACGCGATGCATTGCTTTCATTGATTGTTAGTCCGGAATCTGCAATTGCTTCTTTTGCAGCAACAACACCAAACTTTGAGAATCGATCCCATCTTTTGGATTCTTTTGGTTCTAGTATTCCAATTGGATCAAAATTGGTAACTTCTGCTGCAAACCTGCAAGCATGCTGAGAAGCATCAAACAGGCTGATAGGTCCGACCCCATTGCGGCCAGACTGTAATCCAAGGAGATAATCTTTGACGGTATTGCCAATAGGAGTAATAGCGCCAAGACCAGTTATTACAACTCGATGGAGGTTCTCCATCATTAGGTCCTCAGGATTGCTTGTCTTCTATGTATTTAACGGCATCACCCACTGTGGCTATGCCTTCTGCAGATTCATCTGGAATCTCGATATCAAATGCTTCTTCGAGAGCCATTACCAATTCGACGGTGTCCAGAGAGTCTGCTCCAAGATCATTCTGGAAATTGGAATCCGGCTTGATTTCGCCTGCATCAACACTAAGTTGCTCTGCAACGATGGAACGAACTTTTTCGAGAATTGCTTCCTGAGACATAATTCTAGAGATTTGTTCCTATCTTACGAGTTAATGGTCGCGAGTTAACAAGAGTGAAGCCAGATGCATGAATCTCTTTATGTTGAACCAAATTGAGTAAAGTTTTTTACAAGTAACGTTATCTATAGGGCTTTATGTCCCACGCAGTAAAGATCTACGACACATGCATTGGATGTACCCAATGTGTTAGGGCTTGTCCTCTTGACGTCCTTGAAATGGTTCCTTGGGATGGCTGTAAAGCCGGTCAGATTGCGTCTTCTCCCCGAACAGAAGATTGTGTTGGCTGCAAGCGTTGTGAGACGGCATGCCCGACAGATTTCCTAAGTATTAGGGTTTATCTAGGGGATGAAACTACTAGAAGTATGGGCTTGGCTTACTAGCTTGCTTTTGTAAAATTCGTCTTTGGAGTATGTTCTTTACAGTCCGTAAGGCTATGGATTTAAGTTCATACTTTTATATATGTGTGGAATAGTCGCACTAGTTGGCTCTCGTGAAGCATCTCCGATTCTTTTAGAGGGCCTTAAAAAGCTTGAATATAGAGGATATGATTCTGCCGGACTGGCTACTATAAGTACTAAGGGAAGTAGTGACAGAGGTTTTATTACTTGTAAGAAGGCTAAAGGTAAATTAGTTAATCTTTTAAATTTGCTTTCAAAAGATGGAGCTCCAGGGAATATCGGAATAGGTCATACAAGATGGGCTACCCATGGCAAGCCTGAGGTTAGAAATGCTCACCCTCATCTTGACTCTTCAGACCAAGTGGCTGTTGTTCAAAATGGGATCATTGAGAATTACACGTTATTAAGAGAAAAACTTCAGAAACAAGGCATTAGATTTGTTTCTGATACTGATACTGAGGTTATTCCTCATTTGATTTCAGAAGCATTGACTCGATTAAAACAGGAGGGTGTGGCTTCTAAAGGAGAAATGTTGTTTTTAGCTGTTAGGGAGGTTCTTAATTTATTGCAAGGATCATATGCATTGGCAGTCATATGGACTGAGACTCCAGATGTTTTGATTGTTGCTAAGAACAAAGCCCCATTATTAATAGGGTTTACTCAAGGTGAGTTTCTTTGTGCAAGTGATTCAACAGCCTTTGCTGGATTTACAAAAACAGTTTTGCCTTTGGAAGATAAAGAATTAGCTTTGCTTACTCCTTTAGGGGTAGAGATCTATGATTCTGAAGGGAAAAGACAATATAGAAAACCTTCATTGATAGTTGGTTCTGAAAAGAATATCGATAAAGGTCAATTTCGACATTTCATGCTTAAAGAGATTTATGAGCAGCCTGAAACTGCTGAACAGTGGATTGCGCGATTTTTACCTGATAAATTACCTACTTCATCGCCAATTGCTTTTCCGTTTAAGGATTCCTTGTATGACTCTATAGAAGCGGTTCAAATTTTAGCGTGTGGAACAAGTCGACATGCAGCCATGGTTGGTGCTTATCTTTTGGAACAATTTTCTGGCTTGCCATCGACAGTTTTCTTTGCAAGTGAATTTCGTTATGCTCCGCCTCCTCTAGCCCCCAATATTTTAACTATTGGTGTTACTCAATCAGGAGAAACAGCTGATACGCTTGCGGCATTGATGATGGAATCTGAAAGACGTTCAACTCTTAAAGATGATTTATTCTCTTCTAGGGTATTAGGAATAACGAATAGAATAGAAAGTTCCTTGGCTCGACAAGTCACTAATATCATTGATATAGGAGCAGGATTAGAAGTAGGAGTTGCAGCTACTAAAACCTTCTTAGGTCAATTATTAGCTTTTTACGGTTTAGCTATAATGATTGCAGCCAGGAATAAAAATCGATCTATACAAGAAATAAATGATATATGTGAAGAGCTGAAATTAGTTCCAAACTATTTAAGAGATTTAATTAATAATCATAATAAACTTACTGAAAAATTAGCTTACCAATTTGTTAATACTAAGGATGTAATTTTTTTAGGCCGAGGAATTAATTATCCAATAGCATTAGAGGCTGCATTGAAATTAAAGGAGATTAGTTATATTCATGCTGAAGGTTTACCTGCTGGAGAAATGAAGCATGGACCTATTGCATTGTTAGATCATAAGGTTCCAGTTATTTCAATAGCTACTCATGGAGTAGTTTTTGAAAAAGTCTTGAGTAATGCGCAAGAAGCTAAGGCTAGAAATGCTTGCTTGATTGGTATAGCACCTGAATCAGCTGAGACTCAAATCTTTGATCATCTATTACCTATTCCTAAGGTAAGCGAATGGATTAGTCCATTGTTAACTGTAATTCCGCTTCAATTATTGAGCTATCATATCGCTGCACAACGCGGCTTGGATGTTGATCAACCTCGCAATCTCGCAAAAAGTGTAACAGTTGAATAGAAGGATTTTAAGTAAATCGATCTAATTTGTACGTCCATAATTGTCATCAAATCTAACAATATCATCTTCTCCAATATAACTTCCACTTTGTATTTCTATTAACTCTAAAGGTATTTTGCCAGGATTTGTAAGCCTATGTTTACATCCTAATGGTATATAAGTGCTTTGATTTTCCTCTAGTAATTCTTTCTTAGAATCATTCTCTACTAAAGCAGTACCTTTAACCACTACCCAATGCTCTGAGCGATGATGATGCATTTGGAGCGAAAGACTAGCTCCAGGGTTAACTTGGATCTTCTTTACTTGCCAACTGTTGTGATTAATTAGTGAAGTATAATAACCCCAAGGACGATATACTTTTGTATGGGATCTTCCTGAAATATTATTGTCTTCTTTTAACTTTCTGACTATTGACTTTATATCCTGAGACTTACTGCGGTCTGCAATGAGAACAGCATCGTCTGTTTCAACAACGACTAAGTCTTTTACGCCAAGTCCAACTATTAAGCGATTTTCGCTTCTTAAATAGCAGTTTGAATTATTTTTCGAAATCACTTTTCCTTGTAAAACATTTCCATTGATATCTTTTGTAGAGTCTTTCCAGAGTGCATCCCAGCTTCCAATGTCATTCCATCCGGCATTTAGAGGAATCACAGTTCCTAGTTTAGTTTTTTCCATAATTGCTACATCAATTGACAAATTAGGACATTTGGTAAACGCTTTTTTATCTAACCTTTGAAAATCTAGATCTTTTGAATTTTGTTCCAGTGCTTTCTTACAGGAACGAAGAATTTCAGGTGCTAAATTCTCTAGTTCTTCAAGAATTGTACTTGCTTTAAATAGAAAGATTCCACTATTCCAAGTAAAACGAGCATCAGTAATGAATTTCTGAGCAGTTTCTTTATCAGGTTTTTCTACAAATCTTTTAATTGTTGATGACGTCAATGCATTATTTGTATTGGCGCATGCTTCGATATATCCATAGCCTGTTTCAGGCGAGGTTGGACAGATTCCAAAAGTCACCAACCTTCCTGAATCTGCGGCAGAACGTCCAGCTTCTATTGCTTCTAAAAAACTTTTGTTATCAGCTATAATATGATCAGCAGATAGCACAAGTAGTAAAGGATCTTTGTTGGATCCCTTGGCTTTTAAGGCAGCAATTGTTATCGCTGGGGCTGTATTTCGGGCTATTGGTTCTAAAAAAATAGTACTTTCTTTGAGATTTATTTGACGCATTTGTTCTGCAACTATGAACCGATGCTCTTCATTGCAAATCAAAAAAGGGCTTTCAAGCTTTTTAATTCCTTGAATACGTTGACAAGTTTGCTGAAGTAATGTTTTATCACTCTTATTGCTTAGAGCCCAGAATTGTTTTGGATAACTTTCTCTTGATAATGGCCATAGCCTTGTCCCTGAACCACCACAAAGGATGACAGGGGTTATAGAATTGTTAGTCACTACATTGATTAGGCTCATTTCTCAATCTACTCTTTATAGTTTCTATTTTTTTATAGATCCAATAGACCAGAGGGTGGGGTAATAATTGCCCACCCTTCTTTAAGGTTTACTTTAGGAACTATTTCTGAGACAAAAGGCACTAGAACTTTTTTCCCTGACTTCAATTCTATTTCTAAAAGATCATTCCCAGCATTTATGAGATTTATTATCTGTCCAATTTCACGCTTTTCTGTTTGAAGCTTGATTTTTAATCCTACAAGGTCTAAAAGGTGGAATTCACCTTCCTTAAGTTTTGGCCGTTGCTTCGAATTAACTAGAACTTTTTTACCAACTAACAATTCTGCTGTCGTACGGTCATTTATTCCTTGAAAAGATACTACAAAAATAGATTTACCTGGTATTTGTCTTCCACAGATTAATTGAATATTTTGAGGCTCTTCATCTTTGCTTTGAAGCCATCTTTCACCTGGCTTTATAAATCTTTCAGGAAAGTCAGTACTGGGATTAACCCTCACTTCACCTCGAAGACCATGGGGAGCAACAATCTCTCCAACAGTTAACCAAATGATTTCTTTATACATCTGTAGTTAAAAGAGATTTAAAATAATAATTGATTTAACTAAAAACTTGATTAATTCAGAAGACATAATTCTTCCAGGATCATCCGTAATTGTGAATAACCCTGCTTCTATTTATAATGGATACAAGGGTTTTGTACAGCGGATTACTGAAAAAAAAGCAGCCGTTCTTTTTGAGGGAGGTAACTGGGACAAGTTGTTGACAATTCCATTAAATGAGCTTGAGCTTCTTTAGTTCTTTAAGTTTTTCAGTGCTTCTTTTGCAGCTTCTTTTTCAGCCTTTTTTCTAGAACTGCCCCACCCCTCTCCCATTAGATCTTTTTGTATGTGCACTTTGCAGTAGAACCTTTTCAGGTCGCCATGCTGTCTTGACATTTCTTTGATTTCATAAATAGGTTGATTTAACCCTTTACCCTGGCTCCATTCCTGAAGAGCGGACTTGGCATTTTGCTTATGAGGATCAGATAATATTTCTTTGCTTTCCATCTCCCAATAAGGCTCTAGCCAATTCTGTATTGATCTAATACTGTCTAAACATTCATATAATGCTCCGATTAATGCTTCAGTACCTTCTGAGCAAATTGTTTCTGTAGCAGCTGCATCTTTGAAAGCTTTAGGAGCTATCAACATTGCCTCTTTTATTTTTATTTTGTGACCTACTTTAGCTAGCCATTCATCACTGACTAATTGTGCTCTTAATGCTGATCGATCTCCAACTTTTAGTTTAGGGAAATGAATTTGAATATATTCTGAGGCAGCGAGTCTTAGAACTGCATCACCATGAAACTCTAGTCTTTCATGATTTACTGATGAGTTTGTTGAAGTATGTGTTAAGGCCTCATCAAGAATTTTCATGCAAAAAGGTTCATTTTGCTTGATCCTATTTAAATCTTTGAACTGCAAGTTGCTATTTTTTAGCAATGTATAAATACTTTTAATTCTTGCAACAGTAATAACTTCTTTTTTTTTAGTAGTCATTTTCTATTACTAGGTACATTATTTGGCTATTAATAATTGAATTGTGTGAAAGCAGGTCATAAGCCGGGTTCTGTTCACTATCTAAGCTTAGATAGTGGGTGATCATCTATCTGGGACGGTTGTTGCCAACAGCCTCTAGCGGCCTTTATATAGGAGATAGGCAAGATGGTCATCCTAAAACCTTTGCCTTGCACCCAACCGGGGTTTACCAAGCCAGCACCTCTCGATACTGCTGGTGCGCTCTTACCGCACCTTTGCACCCTTGCCTGTCCTAGTGATGAGCATGGCTCAATCTCAAGTCATCGGCGGTGTGTTTCTGTGGCACTATCCTCACGGTCACCCGCACTGGGCGTTATCCAGCAAGTTCGACCATTTGGGAGCCCGGACTTTCCTCAACCGAGACTTTGTTGTGGAAAAACAACAAATCTCGATTGCGATCACCTCTCCTGCTTTCAGATTCCATAATGCCTTGAAGAGGGAAAATCTTCCAGTGGGGCTGTAGCTCAGTCGGATAGAGCGACGGTTTCCTAAACCGTAGGTCGTGGGTTCGAATCCCGCCAGCCCCGTAAATGATAAAAATAGTTGCATAACCTACATGTAGTGGGTGGCCAAACTACCAACTCTCTCGCTAGCGTATATTTATGGAGAGAGATTAGATGACACAACTTCACGATTTACGACTTCGACTCTTGGTGCAACAAGAGAGTGAGCAAATTGCTAAATCTCAACCTACTGATTTAGATCTTTCAATAGTTCAAGCTCGATGCTTGTGTTGGCTCGCATTGTTAGCTGAAGCTCATGAAGATCAGGCAAGTGAAGCAGAATCAAAAGGAGATACAGAGCAAGCAATGGGTTGGTTTGCTGATTCAATGAGATTGCGAGATGTGATTCAAGTTGTCACTAGTATTGAGGTTCCAATTCCTGAAAGTTCTGATGAATTAGAGGAGACATAAAATAATTTTTAGATTTTTGTTTGTAGTGACCTTTATGATGTCATGATGGTAATGAGATATAGGTAGTTTCTTGTCTGAAGAACCTTGCCAATGCCCAGACTGTCAAAGGTTCTATAAAGAACATGATCGCTTGGTTCGTGAATTCCCTACCCTTCGCCAACAGCAAGAGCTAAATTGGGCAGCTTTACAGTCTTTCAGGACTTTAGCCGGCAGAGTCTTAGAGGATTTTCAGAAGCAGCATGGTTATAAACTTAGCGAAGCTTCTTTAGAATCTAATGGTGATGTTCTCAGTGAAAGTGAACCTAGTGAGGAATTACATCAAGCTTTAACTGATCTTGAAAATATTAATGCTCATCTGTTTTCAATTGAGGTATTAATGGAGAAAATATTTGATGTCAGAGTACCAGAGATTGTAGAAGATAAATTTAGGGAGTTAGCTGGAGAATTAGCTCCTGATCCATTAAATCCTGATCGCTTAAGATTGAATCGATTGTTACATCAGACGCCAGATCTTCCTGACAAGAGTTCCAATTAAATTAACTGATATTACAGGATATTTCAACATTTAAAGGATTTACTTTCCATATAGATTGGCAGTATTCACGGATAGACCTGTCAGATGAAAAGAAACCAGATCTTGCAGTATTAAGAAGTGCCATTCGATTCCAATCTTGTGGATTTTTCCAAGCCTGATCAACTTCGTCTTGGGCTCGCAGATAATCTGCAAAATCAGCCATAACAAAAAATGGGTCACTACCTGTTAGGCTATTAATTAGTGGAAGGAATAATTCATTGTCTCCATTACTAAAATGACCTACTTCCACTAATCTCAATGCCTCAGATAATTCATCGCAGTTTTCAATATATTTTTTAGGGTCGTAACCTTCGTCTCTTAACTTCATTACTTCACTTTCTGTTTTTCCAAATAGAAAGAAATTTTCCGAACCAACTCTGTCTCGAATTTCGATATTTGCCCCATCAAGTGTTCCAATTGTGAGTGCTCCATTCATTGCAAATTTCATATTGCCTGTTCCTGAGGCTTCTTTCCCAGCTGTGGAAATTTGTTCAGATAGATCAGTAGCAGAATAGACTTGCTCTCCAAGCTTTACATTGTAATCTGGAAGAAAAACCACTCTCAAACGACCATCCATATCAGGATCTGCATTGACAACTTCAGCAATACCATTAATGAATCTAATCATTAGTTTTGCCATAAAATATCCAGGTGCTGCTTTCCCTCCAAAAATCACAGTTCTAGGTGCAATATCTTTGGTTGATCCATTTTTAATGCGAAGATATTGTGCAATTACTTGTAGAGCATTTAGATGTTGGCGCTTATATTGATGAATTCTTTTTACTTGAACATCAAATAAGCTCGATGGGTCTACTAATACACCAGTTTGCCTATGAATGTATCCTGCAAGTTTTCGTTTCCCAGAAAGCTTTGTTTTAGCAAATAAGTTTAAGAATTCAGAATCATTTTCCTTTTCTTCTAGTTTTTTGAGTAGTTCCATATTTGTTATCCAATCTTTTCCGACTTCTTTATCAAGCAGATTAGATAACTCAGGGTTAGCCAAACTTACCCATCTACGAGGTGTTACTCCATTAGTAATATTGGTAAATTTCTCTGGCCACAACTGAGCAAATTCAGGCATCAATTGTCTTTTAATAAGATCGGAATGCAATGCAGCTACACCATTGACATGGTGAGCACCAATTGTTGCTAAATGAGCCATTCTGACGGCTTTGGATCCATCCTCATCAATGATTGAGAGCTTTCTTAAGATGACATCATTCCCTGGATAACGTAAGCGAACTTGTTGCAGGAATCTTTTATTTATTTCATAAATAATTTCTAAGTGTCTTGGTAAAAGACTATGAAATAAATTTAAATCCCATTTTTCAAGTGCTTCAGGAAGCAAGGTGTGGTTTGTATATGCAACTGAGTTTGTAGTGATTTCCCAGGCTTTTTCCCATTCGAAGTGATAATGATCAATCAGTAATCTCATTAGCTCTGCTACTGCAATAGCTGGGTGAGTATCGTTCAGTTGAACTGTCCAGTGTTTTGAAAAGTGAGAAACATCTATTCCTCTTTTCTCAAGGCTTCTAAGCATGTCTTGAAGTGAACAGCTTACAAAAAAGTGTTGTTGTTTTAGTCTTAAGCGTCTTCCTTCATCAGTTCCATCATTTGGATAAAGTACTTTGGAAATAGTTTCTGAAGCAACTTTCTCTTCTACGGCGCCATAATAATCACCAATATTGAAAGCATAAAAATCAAAACTTTCGGTTGCATCTGCTCTCCACAGACGAAGTCGATCGCAATTATTTACCCTATAACCAAGAATTGGTATATCGTGAGGCACCCCAATTGCATGCTCTAAAGGAATCCATCTAGAACGATATTTACCTTTGTCATCTATATAACTTTCTGTACGACCTCCAAATCCTACAAAACATGATTCATCTGGTTGAGGTAATTCCCAG
Source organism: Prochlorococcus sp. AG-409-F19 (assembly GCA_003215795.1). Taxonomy (GTDB): domain Bacteria; phylum Cyanobacteriota; class Cyanobacteriia; order PCC-6307; family Cyanobiaceae; genus Prochlorococcus_E. Next base: position 59,785 of record QCJV01000003.1, on the reverse strand, counting down.
GGCCATCCACCTTTAAGCCATTTATCTGTTACTTCAACTTGCCAACCATCTCGAATGATTTGATTAAATATCCCAAATTCATAACGAATTCCATAGCCAATTGCAGGTACTTGCAAACTGGCCAGTGATTCCATATAGCAAGCTGCAAGTCTTCCTAGACCTCCATTTCCTAAACCAGGTTCTTCTTCTACTTCAAGAATATGGCTTAGGGATTCAATTCCAAATCTATGTACGGCGTCTTCAGCTTCTTTTGTTATTCCAAGATTAAGGAGGTTATTATTAAGTTGAGGACCGATTAAAAATTCAGCTGAAAGATAAGCAACTGTTTTCTGAGGTTTAGCTCGTATTGCTTCTTGCGATGCAAGATATCTAGTCATTAGCCTATCTCTTACGGCATAACTTAATGCCATATAAAGATCTCTGAGGCTTGCAGTCGTAGCAAGTTTTCCAAGGGTAAAAAAGAGATGCTCAGTCATTCCATCGAAGACTGCATCTGCGTCAATACCTGCTTTTATTGGATCTGCGTAACATCCAGGAGTGGGCAGACGCAGATCTTTAGGCTGTGAGCTGCTCATATTAGAGATTGATATTGATGGACGCTAGCCAAGCTTTTCGAATTCGATCTTTAGTAAGTTCAGATCAACACCTGATCTGACAAAATTTGTTTATTAGAAACTATGCCAAAAATGGCTATCTTGTAATTTATGCTTCTAATAGATTAAGGCTTCACTTTTTAGATCATGTTGCTATCGCCAGTTGTCTCTGTTCTCAGTACACATGATATAGAGGTTGCAGAAACATTAATTGGTGTTATTCGCTTCTTGCTGATTTTTGTTGCTGCGAGGCTTTTGGCAGAGATTCTAGTTCGGTTAAGCTTGCCAACAATTGTAGGGGAATTGTTAGCAGGAGTCTTGATTGGCGCATCTGGTTTGCATTTACTTATTCCACCTAGTGCGCATGTGGCTTTGAATCAAGGATTCATTAATGTCATAAGTTCTCTCGCTTCTATCCCTAAAGAGGCAGTTCCAGATTTGTATTTTGAGACTTTTCCTTCTTTGCAGGCAGTGGCAACCCTTGGATTGTATGCATTGCTTTTCCTGACGGGTTTGGAGAGTGAGTTAGAAGAATTGGTTGCAGTAGGTGCTCAGGCTTTCACAGTTGCTATGGCAGGTGTGATTTTGCCTTTTGCCTTTGGAACATTTGGCCTTATGTTCATTTTTCATGTGGGCTTAATACCAGCAATCTTTGCTGGTGCTTCTATGACAGCAACTAGTATTGGAATTACGGCAAGTGTTTTTGGAGAACTTGGTTATCTCAAAACTCGAGAAGGGCAGATAGTTATTGGTGCAGCAGTCTTGGACGACATTCTTGGAATAGTAATTCTTGCTGTAGTAGTTGCTTTAGCTACAGGTGGCTCTCTAGAAATTGCCCCAATTTTGAAATTAGTTGTTGCTGCCACTGTTTTTGTGATAGCTGCAATTGCTTTAAGTAGAACTGCTGCTCCAGCTTTTGATTGGTTGTTAGAACGACTTAAGGCACCTGGTGCTGTTGTAGTTGCGTCATTTGTAATTCTTGTTTTAAGTTGTTTTGTTGCCACGGCAATAGGGTTAGAAGCTGCTTTGGGAGCTTTCGCGGCTGGCTTGATCTTGAGTAGTTCAAAGAATAATCATGCAATTCAACAATCTGTTTTACCTTTAGTCTCCTTGTTTGCAACGATTTTCTTTGTCTTAGTTGGAGCTGGCATGGATTTGTCAGTAATTAATCCTTTAGATCCATCAAGCCGCTCTGCTTTAATTGTTGCCGGATTCCTTTTGGTTGTTGCAATTATTGGAAAAATTGCAGCTGGGTGGTCATTTGTAATTGATAAGCCTACTGATCGGTTAGTTGTTGGATTAGGAATGATGCCTCGAGGGGAAGTGGGGCTAATTTTTCTAGGACTTGGGACGAGTGCAGGTTTGCTTACTCCTTCTTTAGAAGCTGCGATTTTGTTAATGGTGATTGGGACAACTTTTCTTGCACCTGTACTCCTTCGGATTGTTTTGAAAGACAAAAAGCCTGGAGGAGGCAATTCAATTCCAGATGATGTAGCGGCTGATCCAGTTGGCTTAATCTAGAAAATTGATCAATCATTATTTCATGCATTTTTTGAGGAACAACAAATCAATAATTAAATTTCTGGTTGTTTCAAGACAGATATCAACCTTGTTCGTTTCCCTTGCTTTTATTTCTTGATGCCTGATTTCAACGCTCAACCCAATCCGACTTGGAGCCATCTAGGGTATGAAGTTTATTCCGTAAGTAGTCCATTGCGCGATGTCTCTGAGAATGATTCTTCTGCAAATAACCCAGTTGTATTACTCGTGCATGGCTTTGGAGCTTCAACAGATCATTGGCGTTACAACATTCCAGAACTGTCTAAAACGCACGAAGTGCACGCAATTGACTTACTTGGATTTGGCCGTAGTCAAAAGCCTGCAGAATTGGAATATGGAGGAGAGCTTTGGAAGGATCAGATCGTTGCATACGTTAAAGAGCGAATTAGAAAACGAACTGTCATTGTTGGTAATTCTTTAGGAGGTTACGCGGCGCTTGCTGCTGCTGCTGCTCTTAAATCTGAATCTGCTGGTGTTGTTTTGTTAAATGCTGCTGGATATTTCAGCGATGAAAGTGTTATTTCTGAACCAAAAGAATTAAGTGCCAGGCTTCGTAAGATGATTGGTGCAGGTATCTCTAGAGATATTCTTGTTAAGTGGCTTATTTATCCGTTAATTCAGAGATTAATATTTGAGAATTTACGCAGACCTAATGTTATTCGGAGTACTCTTAAGCAGGTTTATGTTGATCCTACTAATGTCGATGATTATTTAATTGAGTCGATTCGTAGACCTTCCTTAGAACCAGGTGCGTTTAAAGTTTTTCAAAAAGTATTCCAAGCACGAGGCCTTAAAGGTAAACCTATTGATGAATTATTTAAAGAGTTGGAAGCTCCGTTATTACTTCTTTGGGGAGATAGTGACCCTTGGTTGAGAAATCCAAAAAGCAAACAAGATAAATTCCGCTCATTTGCTCAAAAAGCTTCTTTACAAGTTAAAGAGGTTCTTTTAAATGCTGGACATTGCCCTCATGATGAAGTCCCTGATTTGGTTAACAAAGAAATGTTGAATTGGCTGAAAGGTCATTAACTCATTAAATGTCAGTTACTCTTGCAAGCAAAGATTTTCCTTATAAACATTGGGAATGTAGAAGTTTAGAAAGTGGAGATTACTTGCGAATTGTTCCTGAACGTGGGGGATTAATAACTAGTTGGGTATGTAATGGTAGAGAGATTTTATATCTTGACCAATTACGATTTATGGATCCTTTGAAGAGTGTTCGAGGAGGTATACCAGTTCTTTTTCCTATTTGTGGAAACTTGCGAGATGGTAGATATACTTTAGGTGATAATGAATATTTTTTAGAACAGCATGGTTTTGCTAGAAATGCCTTGTGGGAATTGAATGTTCTTAATGATCAGTCTGGTGTAAAACTTCGATTAAAACAAACTCAAGTAACTTTAAGGGCTTACCCATTTGAGTTTACCTTGCAGATGGAAATAAGATTGAGGACTCAATCGTTAGAGATTCTGACAGTAGTAATAAATAATAGTAAAAATTTAATGCCTTTTAGCTTTGGCTTGCATCCTTATTTTTCCATTAAAGATTTAAATCATGTCCGAATTGATGGTCTTACTAAGGAATGTATAAATCAGAAGACGATGATAAAGTCGGAGACTAATTTAGAGTTAGAAAGACTTAGCAAGGGTGTTGATTTCATTGCAGGGACTACTTCTTCAACATTTTTATTTGATTTAATAGATCATACCTCTTTGGAAATGAAATCTGAAGAACCTCTTGACTTAAGTGTGATTTGGACTGAACCACCCAGGCCAATGGTTTGCTTGGAACCATGGACAAGTCCCAGGAACTCTTTGATTACTGGTGACCGTACTATTGAGCTTAAGCCAGACGAAGCAAAGCATCTAAAGTGCGAGTTTATAGTGAATCAATTTGCTTAAATTTTAATTTCAGTATTTTTATATTCAAGTAGATTAAATTAACTTTCTATCTCGACTAATTTTTTGAGCTAACTTTGTTTAGGAGTATTAGGATTTGTAAGATGAGGGGAGATCGGATCTTAGAACTCAAGCAAGAATTGATTGCTGTTCTTGGGAGGAAAAATGTATTAACTGATCCTAAAAAGACTCTTTTTTATAGCACTGGCATAAGAGTTGGTAATGGTCAGGCATCTTTTGTTTTATTTCCTCAGAATTTGCTGCATCTTTGGAAAATCTTAGAAATTTCCATATCTTTTGACCAAATTATAATTTTACAGGCTGCAAATACAGGCTTGACAGGTGGCTCTACACCATTTGGAGATGATTACGATAGAGATGTAATTATTATAAGTACACTTAAAATTAATCAATTAATTTTGGTTAACAAAGGTCAGCAAGTCATTGCATTCCCTGGGACTACTTTATATCAATTAGAAGACAATCTTTTACCTTTGGGTAGAGGACCCCATTCTGTTATTGGTTCATCTTGCATAGGTGCTTCAGTGATTGGTGGTGTTTGCAATAACTCTGGTGGTAATTTAGTTAATCGTGGTCCTGCCTATACAGAATTATCACTTTTTGCACGATTAAACCGAGATGGACGATTAGAACTAATTAATCATTTAGGAATTGAACTAGGTGACACTGTTGATGAAATTTTAACAAATATCCAAAACATTAATTTTAATACAGAAGGTCTTTCTTCTTCACTTAAAGCAGCATCGGATAAGGATTATAAGAATCGAGTACGTGACATTACTGCAAGCTCTCCTGCCAGATTTAATTCTGATCAAAGGCGATTATACGAATCTAGTGGATGCGCTGGAAAGATTGCTGTTTTTGCTGTTAGGCTCGATACTTTTCCTCTGCCAGAAAGAGAACAAGTTTTCTTTGTGGGAACAAATAATCCAGATCATTTAACAAAATTAAGAGAGAGGATTCTTACTGAGATGCCAACTTTACCTGATATGGGTGAGTATATGCATAGAAGTTACTTTGATGCTTCAGACAAATATTGTAAGGACCTTTTTATTCTAATTAAATATTTTGGTACAAAATCATTACCAAGAATATTTTATTTTAAAAGGATAATTGATGAATTTATAGATGACTATGACTTCTTGCCAAGTAACTTAACTGACAATATTATGCAGTTTTTATCGTCTATTTTACCTGATCATCTGCCTTCGATTTTACGCCAATATAACAACAGATTTGAACATTGCATGTTGTTTCTAGCATCTGATTCAACCATTCAACTAATGGATAACCTGTTGGATGAAGAAACTAAAATCGAAACAGATTATGAATATATAAAATGTACTAGCCTGGAAGGTAAAGATGCACTTTTACATCGCTATGTAGCAGGCTCTGCTCCAAGTAGGTATAGGAAACTTCATTCATATAATTCTGCTAATATTATCCCTTTAGATGTGGCATTGCCGCGAAATTGTGATTCTTGGTATAAACTACTGCCCGCAGAAATACTTTCTCAAATGGCCCAGTCTTATCAAATGGGACATTTCCTATGTATGGTTTTCCATTGGGATTTTGTTGCTAAAGAAGGAATTGATGTTGATAAACTTAAAAATAAAATCTTATATATCTTAGATAGAAATAAAGCTAAATACCCAGCTGAACATAATGTTGGTCACCTATATGAAGCTGATAACAGCCTTAAAAATTTTTATCGAGAACTGGACCCAACTAATACATTTAATTCAGGTATAGGTAAAACATCTAAGCGGAAAAATTATGAATAATGATAGAACTCTGTATGTAAAGAAATTCTGATTTTCAATACATAATAAGTTCTTTTCTGCCAATTTTCTAGGCATTTAATATCTTAGTATGTTTGATTAGATAATAATCCCTGTGCGATATGCAAGCTAATGTTTCGGCTCCTTCAGTTGTAAATATCAGTGATCTTCGCTGTTTGGCACAAAAGCGTGTTCCTCGAATGGTTTTTGATTATATCGACAGTGGTGCTGATAGAGAGCAAACCTTATCTCAGAATTGTACTGCCTTTAACGAAATATTGTTTCGTCCAAGATGTGCAGTTGCTACTCCCGCTTGCAATTTAAAGACTTCGGTTCTCAATCAAGAGTTTCAACTCCCTTTCATGCTTGCTCCAGTAGGTAGTAGCCGCTTGTTCTTTCCTAAGGGGGAAATTGTTGCAGCACGTGAGGCTGGGATTGCAGGTACTGGTTATACACTCTCGACTTTATCTGGATGTAGATTGGAAGAAGTTAAGCAAGCGACAACTTCCCCTGCTTGGTATCAGCTTTATTTACTTGGTGGAAGAGATGTTGCATTGAAAACTATTGATAGGGCCAAGAAAGCAGGTTTCTCTGCAATAGTCGTCACGATTGATACCCCTGTTTCAGGTTTGAGAGAACGTGATTTGCGAAATGGGACAAAAGAATTACTTTCCAGGAATCCAATCAAGATGTTCCCTTACCTTGCTCAAATTCTTGTAAAGCCTTGTTGGATGACTGATTGGTTGCTCGATGGAGGATTAATGAGTTTCCCTAATGTTGAGCTTGATGATGGTCCAATGGGTTACACAGAAATTGGACCTGCATTAGAGGCATCAGTAGTTACATGGGAAGATCTTAAATGGATTAGAGAAGCATGGGGGGGAGATATTGTAGTTAAAGGAGTTCATATAGGAGATGATGCACGAAAAGCTGTTGATGAAGGAGTGGATGCGATTGTTGTATCGAATCATGGAGCTCGTCAATTAGATAGCGTTGCTCCAACTATTCGAGTTTTACCTGAAGTTGTCGATGCAGTGAATGGCCAGATAGATGTTTTGTTAGATGGTGGAATAAGACGTGGAGGAGATGTTGTGAAAGCTTTATGTCTTGGAGCTAAAGCTGTTTTAATCGGTAGGGCATATGCTTATGGATTGGCAGCAGCTGGTGGACCTGGTGTTGCTAGAGCAATTGAGATTATTAAAGCTGATGTTCTAAGGACCATGAAATTATTAGGTTGCAAATCAGTGGAGGATTTAGATCAGTCTTATGTAACTATTCCCGATAGCTGGAAATAGCTTTTTTATGAAGATTGTTGTTTTTGATGATGATCCGACTGGCTCTCAAACTGTTTATGGGTGCCCCTTACTATTTCAGTGGAATAAAGAAATTTTGACTAAGTGGATCAAAGATTCGTCACCATTACTTTTTTTGCTAACAAATACTAGATCTTTATCTCCTGAAAATGCTGAGTACAGACTTCGTGAAGTTTGTGAAAATCTCAAGGAAGTATTGAAAGAAAATGATTTAAGGCTTAATCAAATTCTTTTTGTTAGTCGGGGGGATTCAACATTAAGAGGTCATTCGACTCTAGAGCCAAAAGTAATAAATGAAGAACTAGGACCTTTTGATGCAACTTTCCATGTCCCAGCATTTTTTGAAGGAGGTAGGACTACAGTTAACGGCATTCATTTATTAAATAGTATTCCTGTGCATAAGACTATTTTTGGAGAAGATAAAATTTTTGGATTCTCATCAAGTAACTTGGCTACATATTTAGAAGAAAAAAGTAATTTTAAAATAAAATCAAAAGATGTAATTTGTATTAATATTAAGCAATTAAGAGAGGCAAATAAATATAAGTTAGGAATGAAAAGATTAACTGACTTATTGTTAAAGTTATCATCGAATCAAACCGTTATTGTTGATGCTCAATCTTCAATAGATCTTGATACATTTGTATCTGCAATCGAAGCTTTAGGTACGAGCAAGAAATTTCTTTTTCGATCAGCAGCAAGTTTAATTAATTCTTTATCAAAGATCTATCCTGAGAAGAATACTATTAAAAATTTCTCTAATCTTAGGCTCAGAGATAAAAATGGTAGCGTAAAGCCAGGAATTGTTATTGTTGGATCTCATGTCAAATTAGCAGATAAACAATTAGAACTATTATTGGAACACCCTACATGTATAGGAATTAAATTACCTGTAAAGAAAATCTCTAGAATTTTTCAGAGTAGTGAACAAGATCGTTTAATTGCAGATTTAGAAAATTTGTGGAATCAAGAGTTGTTAGGCATTCTTGATAAGAAAATGACACCAGTTTTATTTACAAGTAGAGGTGAAATTCTCTTCTCTTCTATGAAAGAAAGGCTTGGATTTGGTGTTTTTCTTGCGGCACTAATGGGCCGCTTGGTTGATAAAATCTCTAGTAGTTTGGGATATATCATTAGCAAAGGAGGCATTACAACTCATTATTTAATATCTAAGGGTTTAAGACTTCAATCTGTTTATCTACATGGACAAATTCTTCCTGGCTTATCTGTTGTATGCACTTCTGAAAAAGATAAGGAAAAACTGCCTATCATTACCTTTCCAGGTAACTTAGGAGACAAAACAACTCTTTTAAAAGCGTTTACACTTATGGAATCTGTTTAAAATTAAAGAAATTAAAAACATTTAGAATCTTTCAATGACAGCCTCAGCAAATTGACTACAAGACAATGGTGACTGTTTTGGATCCATAAGTCTTGCAAGGTCATAAGTAACTTTTTTGTCAGAAATAGATTGACTTAAACCTTTTGTAATTAGATTTGCAGCTTCTTCCCAACCTAGAAATTCAAGCATCATAACTCCGCTAAGAATAACTGAACCTGGATTAATTTTGTCTAGACCAGCATGTTTTGGTGCTGTGCCATGTGTTGCTTCAAATATGGCAGCATTATCGCCAATATTTGCACCTGGGGCCATTCCTAATCCACCAACTATAGCAGCAGCAGCATCTGAAATATAATCACCATTAAGGTTTAGTGTCGCAAGTATGGAATATTCCTGAGGCCTTGTTTGAATTTGTTGAAAAATACTATCTGCTATTCTGTCATCTACTAAAACCATTTTCTTCCATTTTTCATTCCCATGTGTTTTATAAATATTATTAATTACTGACTGCACTTCGTTGCATATAACATCTTTCTTTTCTTGGGTTAAAGATGAATATCCAGGATCTATCTTTTTTGCATTATTTTCTATGTTTAGTTCAGGATCTTTTTCAAGGTTGGAGATAATCCAACTTTCCCTTTCCGTAATGCAAGAATCACGGAATTCAGTTGTTGCTAATTCATATCCCCAGTCACGGAATGCACCTTCTGTAAATTTCATGATATTTCCTTTATGAACAAGAGTTACATGCCTTTTTGTTCCTTCAAGCTTTAATGCATGTTGAATTGCTTTACGGATATGTCTTTGGCTGCCTGTCTTGCTTACTGGCTTGATCCCAATTCCTGACCCTTTTGGTATCTTTCTATTCTTAATTGATTCACTAGATGGGATTACTTTATTATTTAGATGCTCAATTAGGCTTCGCCCAATTGGATCATTTGCTTCCCATTCGATGCCAACATAAATATCTTCAGTATTTTCGCGATAAACAATTACATCTAAGTCTTCAGGATGTTTATGTGGACTGGGAGTCCCTTTGTAATAACGACATGGGCGGACACAACTATATAGATCAAAGATTTGTCTTAATGCAACATTTAAAGATCTAATTCCTCCACCAACGGGGGTGGTCAATGGTCCTTTAATTGCAACACCATATTCTTTGATTGCTTCTATGGTGTCATTAGGAAGATATTGATAAGTTCCATAAACATCACACGCCTCATCACCTGCAAAGATTTTGAACCATTCAATTTTTCGTGAACTTCCATAGGCTTTTTGGACTGCCTTATCAATTACTTTTTGTGTTGCTGGCCAAATATCTACTCCTGTTCCATCTCCTCGTATAAAGGGAATAATTGGGTTATCAGGAACTAATGGCAATCCATTTTCAAATCTAATTGTTTCGCCTTTCTTGGGGGGGCAAAGCTTTTCAAAATTAGCCATTTAAATTTGAATTTCCTCTAGATGTTATTTCTAGAGAATATGACTTTTTGGTAATAGTTTGAATAAATCCGTATTTCAGAACGCATTTTTAATATTTTCCTACCCAAATGAGAAAAGAATGTATTTGATGCCTGCTTCAGTTATGAGGAGAGGAAATTTTCTTGAATGCTACTGATTCAGAAGAAACTGAGGGAGTGTTAGCTAGGATATTTCCTCTTCAAGGAACTTGGTAAAGTATTACTCCCAGCAACGTTTCTAAATGACTGCGCTTGTAGAGATGGGCCTAATACAGGATTATGGTTTGAAGAAGATAGCTTTGACTGTCTGTTTATTTCCCTGATAGGAAGCCCAAATTTTAAGCTAAGAGTATTTTTATGCACCTGAGAGTTTCAAAAGATAGTCAAATGGCCTATCTCATTGATTAGATGTAATTATTAGAGTAGACATGCACTTTTAAACGCAGTCTTTTGAAAGTTTTCCAATGCCAGTAGCTCTTGCAACACAACTTAGAGAAGGGACAAAAAAGTCCCATACAATGGCTGAAAATACTGGTTTTGTAAGTTGTTTTTTAAAGGGGGTTGTTGATAAATCAACTTATAGGAAATTGATTGCAGACTTATATGTTGTTTATTTGGCAATGGAAGATGAGATTTCAAGACTTGTTCAGGAAAACCACCCTGTTGTTTCTTTTATTGATTTTGAGGAACTTAATAGAGCGGATTCCCTGAAAGAAGATTTAAGCTTCTATTTTGGAGAGAATTGGGAAAAGCTCATACATGTGTCTTCCTCTGCTCAAGCCTACGAAGAGAGGATTAAGAATATTGCTGTTACTCAACCTGAGTTGTTAATAGGCCATCACTATACAAGATATATTGGAGATCTTTCAGGTGGACAGATCCTAAGAAGAATTGCTAAAAAGGCAATGAATATATCTGGTAGTAGTGGCTTGAAGTTTTATGATTTCGAGATGATTCAAGATACAAAAGAATTTAAATTAAACTATAGTAAAGTTCTAAATTCATTGCCCATAGATCAAGAAATGGCTGATTTGATTGTTGATGAAGCTAACCTAGCCTTTAAATATAATATGGATATGTTCAAAGAACTTGAGGGTAATCTTATTACCGTAATTGGTAAATTATTTTTTTCTCTTTTAACAAGAAATTCACGAGTTGGAAGTACTGAATCTTCATCAACTTAAAACATTCCTTTATTATTTTACCTGAATTGAGCAATGCATACTTTATATTTCCTTTTGATTGTCTCTAAATATATACACTTTTTGTAAGTATTGATATTTATGTTTAATCAGATTTTTGAGGAATTACACACTAGCATTATTTCCCATGGTGGATTGAAGGTAGATATTGAGAGTAGATTTCAGGAATGTTTTTCGAGAAAAAAAGATACTGTTATAAGAAGTTTTTTATGGGATGTCCCTGGTTTTAGACGATGGCGAGTAACTAGAATGGACGCTGGCGAAAAACTTCAAGTGCTTAATTCTGTTGCTTACCCTAATTACTCTAATGATCAGCCAATTTTGGGGATTGATCTTTTATGGTTTGGGAAAAAGGAAAAACTTGTAGCTGTACTTGATTTCCAACCTCTTATACAGAACGATCATTATCTAAAGAGATATTTTGAAGGCTTAAAGGAATTAAAGAAGAATTATCCTGATTTTTACTCTAATAAAGAAATGAATTTATATGATTCGAAAAAATATTTCTCGCCATGGGTTCTTTTTTATATAGGTGATGGGAGTAATTTAAAGTATTCATTGGTTGAAGTATTTTTAGATTTTTTAGATAAATATTGGCTATTAGGCACTATAAGTACAGAGAATTATAAAAAATTATCTCCAATTGAAGTTAATAAATTACAGCTTTCTTATGATAGATATAATGCTAAAATTGACCCTGCGCATGGGCTATTTAAGAGCTACTTTGGGAAGCAATGGGCAGATGACTTTGTCCAAAATTTCTTATTTCCAAATTGTTTAATTGGAGATTAAATTGAATACAAACAGATTGAATGCTTTAGCACCTTTAGATTTAGAAGAATGGTTATGGCAGCCAGTTTTTAATGACATGATTGATTTATTGTCTCCATTTCAATTAGAAGATTATGATATACCTGTTGAATTCCTATATAAAAAAGCTGTTAGCGGATCTTCAAGAAAACCAATTGAAGTAACCACATCTACATGGGCTTGTAAATTTAATAAGATTAAACAGATACGAGCAGCTTGTATTCAATGTCATAAAACTTTCTCAGTATTTAATTTAGTCATTAAACCTTCTATTGATTACAATTTACCTTTCTTTGGAGCAGATTTTGTCACATTAGCGAATGGACATTTACTTGCTTTAGACCTGCAACCTGTTTTAAAAAATGAGAGGTTTCATACAGAAGATGTTTGGTCAAAATTATTGCCTATTCATCATAGATGGCAGTCTTTACTTCCAGATGGTGGAGATATTCCAATAGAAGCAAAGCCTTATTTTTCTCCTGGATTTTTATGGACTAGATTGCCGTTGGGATCAGAATCGGATTCAATTATTGAAGCAGTTATTAGACCTGCATTTAGAGAATACCTTTCTTTATATCTTCAATTAGTTTCTAAGTCTCAGAAGGTTTCCAGAGAAATTTCATTAAAACTTTTAGATGGTCAAAGATCTTATTTAAATTATAGGTCTAAGAAGGATCCTGCTAGAGGAATGCTAACACGTTTTTATGGGAATGATTGGACAGAGGATTATATTCAAAAAGTTCTTTTTTAATTTAGATTAAGCTTTGGATAATACCCCTATATTTCCTTTAATAATTTATCAAGATAATATTATATAATAAAGATAAAATGTCTAACTGTTCTTTTATCGTCTCATGAAAAAAAGAGTCTTATTTGTTTGCTTAGGTAATATTTGCCGCTCTCCAGCAGCAGAAGCAATTTTTATACATAAGCTTGAAAAACTAAAACTAGTAGATGAATTTGAAGTTGATTCAGCAGGAACTGGTAACTGGCATGTGGGAAAACTTGCAGATTCTAGAATGAGATGTGCTGCTGAAAATAGAGGAATAAGTATTAAAAGTAGAGCGAGACAAATATGCTTAGAAGACTTTAATAAATTTGATTTAATTCTTACGATGGATAATGAGAATTTAATGCATGTTAAATCACTTATTAAGGAATTAGATACTAGATCTAAAGCTCAAGTTAAGCCTTTGCTTGCATACTCTATTCATAAAGATCTGATAGATGTTCCTGATCCTTATTATGGAGGTGAGAAGGGATTTGATCAAGTATTAGATTTGCTTGAGGTTGCTATTGATGGACTAATTAAAGATATTAAAGTTGATTAGATGGCCATACTTCTTCTGGTATTTCTTCTCTAAACATTTTGATTAATGTCTCTATTACTTGGTCGATTGTCATACCATCAGTTATCACCTTTTTTGCATCTTTTGCCTGTACTAAAGGCGCTATTTTTCGTGTACTATCAATTTTATCTCTTTGTTGAATTTGATTTTCTATCTCTTGTAAATTTGGAACGCTGAATCCTTGATTCATTAGATCGGTGGCTCTTCTTCTTGCTCTTTCTTTAGGGCTAGCCGTAAGAAATACTTTTAACTCTGCATCAGGGAAAACAGTTGAACCAATATCCCTACCTTCTGCAACTATTCCACCTTTTCTCCCTATCATTTTTTGTTGCGCAGTAAGTTTTTCTCGAACAGCTGCCTTGGAAGCAATTCTTGAAACAGCCTCTGTGACTTTTGGGTTGCGAATTTCGTCACTGATTTCTTGATCATTGAGCATGACATGTTGAATTCCCGAACCTGCTATATAAATATCAAGATTTAGATTGCTTAGACCTTTTAATAGCTCTATCTCATTATCTGGATTTATATTTTCTTTTTGAATAAACCACGTTACAGCTCGATACATTGCTCCTGTGTCTAAGTAAATTAGTCCTAGTTTTTTTGCAAACCTTTTTGTCACAGTGCTTTTACCTGCACCAGCGGGCCCATCAATTGCTACGATTGGTTTTCGATTCATTAAAAAGATGTGGTCGATAAGACGCGTTGGGCCACAGTGGACAGCTGCAGCAAGCAAGCAAAGCTTGGTTGTATCATAATTAACTGGGGCTAGACTTTTAGAATCTACTGTTTCTAAATATTCAACAATTAAGCCATTCTTTTCTAAATCAGAGCGTAATTTTGTTAAATTAATGCTTCTAATTGAATTGAATTGAATAGATTCTTTTAATAGCAATTTGGGAAGAGTTAATGCTTGTGCTCTTTCTTCAGGCGATAAATATTCATTCCTTGAGCTATAAGCTAGACCATCTTTATCTCTTATGGTAGGAATTGATTGAACTTCTATTTGTAGTCTTAATTCTTTAATTAACTGTCGTATGATAACTAATTGCTGCCAGTCTTTTTCTCCCAATATAAGTTTTTTGGGACGAACGAAGTACAATAACCTCATTACGATAGTTGCTACACCATCGAAATGATTTTCTCGATGTGAACCACATAAACTTTTTGTTAGTGAAGAAGGAGCTTGAAGTGTGAAATAACTCTCCGGCCCATTAGGGTAAAGAGTTTCTAATGTAGGAGCCCAAATTGCATTTGCTCCTGCGTTTACAGCTGTTTTGCAATCACTTTCTAAATCCCTTGGATATATTGAGAAGTCTTCGCCTTTAGCAAATTGAAAGGGATTTACAAAAATGCTAACCAAGACTTTTGTGGACTTTTCTTCTGAAAAACATTTGGCCGCTTTTATAAGCGCTTCATGCCCTTGGTGAAGGCAGCCCATGGTGGGCACAAAATGAATTTGTTGATTTTGTTTTCGCCAATTTTCTAAATCGGACTTGGTTTTTAGGATAGTTAAGTTCACAATAGATTAATACCAAGAATTTGAAGTTTTTGCCTGATAAGCTGTTTTGATTGGGAAATAGTATTTCTTTGATAATGGCTGTCTCTTTGATTACAAATCAATATCAGAGATATAGGCAAAAGCATAATTTTTAAAATCATGGATTACAAGTCTTCAGGGGTCAATGTTGAGGCAGGAAGAGCATTCGTTAATCGAATCAAATCATCGGTGGAATCAACTTCTCGTCCTGGAGTTATTGGAGGTTTAGGTGGTTTTGGAGGATTTATGCGTTTACCACAGGGCTTTCGTAAACCAGTCCTGGTTTCTGGTACAGATGGAGTAGGGACAAAACTTGAATTAGCTCAGGATTATCAATTGCACTATGGGGTAGGGATAGACTTAGTAGCAATGTGTGTTAATGATGTCATTACAAGTGGGGCAGAGCCACTTTTTTTTCTTGATTATATTGCCACAGGTAAATTAGGGCCAGATGCTTTAACGGAAGTAATTGAAGGCATTGCTGATGGCTGTAAGCAGTCAAAATGTTCTTTATTAGGCGGAGAAACTGCTGAGATGCCAGGATTTTATTCTGATGGTCAATATGATTTAGCAGGATTTTGTGTGGCAATAGTTGATGAAGAAAATATTATTGATGGTAAAAAAATTAAACCTGGAGATCAGATTATTGGTCTAGAAAGCAGTGGAATCCATAGTAACGGCTTTAGCTTGATTCGAAAAGTAATTGCATTGAAAAAAGTGACTAAGGATACATGCTTTGGTAGTGAGAAAACGCCATTAATTGATTATTTACTAAAGCCAACAAAATTATATGGAAATTTAGTGCAAACTTTGCTTCAACAAAAAATACCTCTTAAAGGCATGGCTCATATAACTGGTGGAGGTTTACCTGAGAATTTACCAAGATGCTTACCTGATAATTTAATGGCTTCTATTAATACAAGTGCTTGGGAAAAACCTTCTATTTATAATTGGCTCAGTCTTGAAGGTGATATTCCTGAAACTGATTTATGGAATACTTTTAATCTTGGTATTGGCTTTTGCATAATTGTTGCTTCAGAAGACTCTCAAGATGTTTTAGATATTTGCCATTCAAATTCTTGTAATGCTTGGAAGATTGGCCAAATTGAAGATCAAACTGAAGATTTGCAGTCAAGGGTGCTTGGCTTGCCTGAGTGAGAAGAAACTTTGGACTCTGGATAATTTATTTTCCTAGTCAAATAAAGAATGCTACTTGACCTAAAGTTAATGATCGTAGATACTAAAATCCTCATGACACAAGCCGAATATTATTTCGGAAGCTGTGAAGTTAGATTTTGAATTATTCAATGTCACCTGAAAATCAACCAAGAGTAACACGTAGACGAAGTTCCGCAGGTCCAGTGCCTCCTAAAAGACCAATGGGGAATGGCTCGTTGAATGATAGTAGGCAGGGACCTAGACCAACGTTTCTTACGCTCAGAGACCATGGAAAAGTATATGTTGCTGATTTGCCGAATCTTTCAGATGGACAATTGGCTCATATTTTTAAAGAAGCAGAAGAGGTCTTAACCAGCTTAGAAAGAAGGATTACTGATTTAGAAGGCGATACAACTAATAAGGACAATGATACTTTGATTAAAGCGTCGACTAAACATGAGGTTACTTTGAGGTTTATTCGCGCAATAGAAGGTGAGCAAGAGCACAGAAGTAATAACCCTGCTTTAAAAGATGCTGCCACAGAATCTTTGCCTAGAACATTTCTTGAAGTTGCTCGTCATCGATTACCTGGAGCAACATTTGATTCATTGTTAAGAGAAGCATTAGAGGCTTGTGCGAAAGAAGAAGATGCGAAAAATAGTCCTCCACCTGAAGTTCAGAAGAATAATGCACCACCTATAAAAATTGTTGATTTGCCTTCAACAAGCACTACCTCTTCAGTTTTAATAACTGATTAAAGTGAAGAATGGACAATGAAAATATTATGAATAGAGAGTTTCAATTCTCTGAGTATCAAAAATTAAATGATTATCTTAATGACTCAAATCTAAAGAAAGTACTATGTTCTCACTGTAAAAGAACTAAAATAAATGGATTGTCTTGTATTGGGAAATGTGTTGCTGATAACGAATATTAATAAACAAAATATTATTTTTACTGAACAATTGATCACTTTTGAACAATTTAGTTAAGTTAAAACTCAACCTGAGAATGGGAAAAATACCTTTTCAAAGCCAATGAGAGCCCCAAGTGAGGCTATGATAACGGCAGAAATCTGAACCACTCCAAAAAGAGAGAAGGTTAGATCTTGGGGTTGTACTTTGGGCGCCATGAAATTGATTAATTTCTTTTTTTAAGACTATATAAGAATCTTTTATACAATGGTAAATATCTTAACAATTTAAAAGCCTTCTTTGAGCTTGCACTAAGTTTATACCTGCAAGCATTAATTATTTTTAGTATTTTGTGTGAGATTTATTTGAACTATTCAAAGCTTAAGAAAAAAGTTTTGCTTCTTTAATTGAGCTGAACTTTTAGATATATCAAATGAATTTTGCAAATCCTGCTTTTTTAGAGTGATTATCTACTCTGTGACCTTTTGGAAAATTTTCGAATATCGTTTTGTTGCTATACAGTAAGTTTGGACACTCCTCACACATATGTCCAATAAGGGCGCTGCTGGTTGAGGGCGCTCTTTTTTTGCTTTCTTTTATCCTAGTTTGTTCTAAAAGGCTTATCTATTTGATTTTCAATGTTCTTTATCCATATTGGTCCTAAATTATTCTTGCTTGTTATGCATTATTTAAACTTTTAGGATGCAATTCAATTCTTAAGTCGTTGAAATCTATTTGATTTGTGAAATAAGATAAACATTAAATACCTTTCAAAAACTTTTATAGGGATCAATTGCTCGTGATATTTCAAGCCCGCTACAAATCGAGCATAGTCTTGAGAATATTTTTGAAGAGAATCTACAATTGGTTTGAATGTCGGCACTTAGGATCACATTATGAGTCATATCTTTGGATCCTGTTTATAGCTTGATTAATTACCACAAGGTTTGTGATCATAACATGTCTGAAAACATGTTATTGATTGTGGGGATTCTGTGGATATTGGGGGGAAGGCAGAGTGTAGGCCATAACTTGTTGGTATTCAAATGGCAGAATGAAAAAGAGCTATCACACTAGTCTTCTAACACCATCATTTATGTTGAACAGAATTAGAAAAATATATTTAATAATTGCTGGTGAATATAAGTTCATCTTGGATCCTTTGTTTTTTGAGCTGGAAAAATATGGTTTTTTGATAGTAGATTAATCAAACTATGAGATAGCTGGGAAGATTCTTTAAGGCTTAGGTATAATCCAAAATTTTTGTGGTTTTAAATTCCTATTACCTAATTGTGCGATGAAGTAAATTGCTTTAAATATTAATTTATTATTTGGGTTCTCTTTTCTTATAAATGGCTTTTAAAAACGATTTTAAACCTCTAAGAATTAATAGAAGAGATCTTGAAACTATAATAAAAGGCAAGTATAAGCGAAGACGCTTTGTTACTATAAAGCCAACTATATGCTCATAATAATTATATGCTAATGAGAAGTTTGAAGAGAAGCCATTGATATTATAAATTACAATTGCTCGATCTATTTTTAAGATTCTTGGGTTTAAAGAACACACTTCAGATGTGAATATGTAATCGCTAGTAACTCTCAATTTAGTTGTATATCTAATTTTATTAACTAATATGAAATTCCTTCTATACACCATTGCTTGATGTACCCTTGGACTCCCAAGAAACCAATGAATCCTGGATGCAATTCCTCCACCAAACTTGTTACCTGAAAATTGATTGCTAATCTTATCAGTTGAAAGAAACATCTCAGCGAGTATTAAGTCGTATTTTTCTGGTCCCTCTAATTTTTTAAGCATTAACTCTATTGATTTCCTTATAAAAGTATCATCAGAACCCATGAAAATTATATATTCACCATTAGATTCTTCTATGCCCTTATTCATTGCTGAATAAATACTATTTCCATGATCTTTCCTGAATATGCAGTTTTTATAGCAATCAAGCTTTCCTATTAATGAATTAATAGACTCATCTCCTTCCTCAGAATATACAAAGATAAATTCAACGCCACTTTCCTTGAATGTATTGCAGGCTCTGAAATTATTAATAATATTAATTTCCCATTTACCAATATTCTTAATGGGATTGATTACACTTAGTACTGGTTTGCCCATTTATCTAGAAAAAGTATTTATTAAAATCAATTTATACTAGCTTCTAACTCATGGAGTTCAAGTAATAAAACTAAAATAGCTATTTTAATTTTATTACTATAGTCTTTTTCTTAAATCTCAGAAAATAAGTGACTGTATTTTTTAATGATCATTTCTTACAAAAACTTCTAATTATAAAATAATGCTCTAATGATCCGAATGATATATCTATTCATTAAGTCTTGGATCTTGATTTGTAGAGCTTTTCCCTAATTTGATTCCCTAAGTTGCGATCGAACAATTCTGGAAGGAGTAGTAATAACTAACTCATAATCTTCTGAAAGTCATGCTTTAATTTAGGACATTATTTTTCGGTATTATGTTTCTTCTGATCTCGACTGTATATCCAAACAAGCCAGAGTGCAGGTAATGACTTGGTAGGAGATTCTTGCGATAATGAATTTGAGGTCGATAAAGGACTGACTGTCCTACCACTAAGAATGGTAAAAAGAGTAAGGAAAAGAGACCTCATAATCGAATTCCTGCAACTGATGACAGGAATCGGTATGAAGAAAGGTAAGAAGGCGGCACCCAGATTCGAACTGGGGATAAAGGATTTGCAATCCTCTGCCTTACCGCTTGGCCATGCCGCCCAGAGTGTAAAAAATTTACCCCCTTTGGATCGTATCAGTCCAAAGAATAAAAATGTTTTAGTGCTTTCGAATGGTCATGGTGAAGATTTGATTGCTTTAAGAGTATTGCAAGCTCTGCATCGCTTAAAACCAGAATTAAAGTTGGAAGTAATTGCGTTAGTAGGAGAGGGCAGAATTTTTTCAAGTGCAATTCAAGAGTTGTGGTTGGTTAAATCTGGCACTTCACTTCGGCTTCCTAGTGGCGGTTTTAGTAATCAAAGTATCAGTGGTTTCATTCAAGATATGTTGGCAGGCTTTTTATGGGCAAATTTTAGAAATTGGTCATCTGTTAGAAATGCTGCAAAAGATGGAAGTTTTATTGTTGCTGTAGGTGATTTGCTTCCGCTTTTTTTTGCGTGGAGTAGTGGAGGAAACTATGCATTTATTGGAACTCCAAAAAGTGATTACACATGGAAAACCTCGCAAAGTAATTCGCTGAGTGATCTTTATCATTCATTTAAAGGTAGTGAATGGGAGCCTTGGGAGTGGAGCTTGATGAAAGCATTTCGATGCAAGATGGTTGCAGTAAGAGATAAATTAACGGCTAGAGGTTTAAGAAAAAAGAATGTAAGGGTTATTTCACCAGGAAATCCGATGATGGATGGATTCCCACCAGTTGTTAGTCCTATTAATTTGAAAAAGTTTAGACGCTTGCTATTGCTTTGTGGAAGTCGCATGCCTGAGGCTATGACAAATTTCAAACGATTGCTTAATGCTGTTGAACAAATTGAAAGTAAGACCTCATTGATGATTTTTGTCGCGATTGGTTCTGAACCTTCCGTCAGTTTGTTAGAGAATGCTTTACAGGAGAAAGGTTATAGAAAAGGCTCCTCTCCTCTCCTTGAAATGGATGCAGAGACTTTTTATGAGAAGAAAGATTTGCGACTTGCTATTGGTGTTGGGAAATTTGAGGAGTGGTCGAGATTTGCCGAGGTTGGTATTGCGAATGCTGGAACGGCCACAGAGCAACTAGTCGGACTTGGGGTGCCTTGTGTCTCATTACCTGGCAAAGGACCTCAATTTAAACATGGATTTGCAACCAGACAGAGTCGATTGTTAGGAGGAAGTGTAATCCCTTGTCAAAACTCAGAACACATGGCTAAAACAGTTAAGTCTTTGCTTTTAGATTCGAATTTGCGGGAGCGCTTATCTTTGATAGGAAAAAAGCGGATGGGTTGCTCTGGAGGAAGTGAAGCTTTGGCTCAAATGATTTTGCAGTTTCTTAATAGTAAATAATTAAAAATTTGAGACTTTTTCCAATAAGATAGATGCTGAAGTTTATTCTTCTATATATGGGAAGTATTAAAGAACATGATTACTTAAAAATCTGTGCAGAATTAGCTTCTGTTTTAACCATTAGCATTGCCGCTGCAAAAAAGAAAATAGATGTTCAAGCTGCTAAAAAAGGAACAAGAGATATTTCTTCCCTTAAGGATATAGCTGAAACATTGTTAGCAGAAGCACGTGAGAAATCTTTGTCAGAGGATAATACAATGACTAGTAAATTAGATACTTTATTAGAAGCTCTTGCCCAAGAAGAAAACTTTATGGTAGAGGATTAGTTTCCTTGAGCAGAAATTTACTAATGTTCAAAAATATTATGAAATCTCAATCTGTCTAGTTCGCAAATTACTGGAAGACATTCAAAACATCGTTTTGTGATATCCCATCTTTTTTCTCTGATTAACATCTTTTTAAGTTTTTTCTTTGCTGCAAGAAGGAATCGAACATCATTAGCTGCATACTCCAGCTGCTTTTCCGAAAGTTCATCTACCAGACCCCAATCACTACTTTGGGCTTGTTTGTCAAGCTCTACCCCTACAAGTTCTGAAATAACTTCTTTTAGACCATGCCTAGGTGAATAGGTTCTACCAATTTTGCTGGCAATCTTAGTACAGAAAATTGGGGTCACTTTGATATTTAGATTGCTTGCTAAGGCAGCGACGTCAAACCTTGCAAAATGAAAAACTTTCTCAATGGATTGGTTCTCCATAAGGGACTTTAATCTTGGTGCTTTCTTCTGACCTTGATTAAGTTTTATACAAGCCACATTATCTTCATCATCGCAAATTTGTACTAGACAAAGCCTGTCACGACCATGGATCAGCCCCATTGCTTCTGAATCAATAGCTAATGCAGCTTTACCCAAAAACTTTTTAGTGGTTTCTTCATCAAGGTCTTCGATGAAAACTTTAAAACTTGTTGGTTTTTTCGCAAAATTGCTCATAGGGTCAAACAGACAATTGATATTAGACTATTAATAAAGAAAGTTTTTCTATACTTCCTTAAATAGCTTTATAAATTAAGTTGTTTGCAATTCCCCGTATGATTTTCATAAGTTGTTATCTTTTCCTAATATATGTCTTGATTTGTAAGAAAATAAGTTCTTCAGCTAAATTTAATTCACACCTTTTGATCATTTAGGGATGCAATCATCATATTTTTCTACATTCACTTTAACTATATTATTAGCTATTGGGTTGGGATTTTTTCTTCGAGCAGCAAGTAAAGATCGTACAACTGTAGTAAATATTTCTTCTCCTTTGCCACCTCTATATGTCCTTAAAGGTTTGAGCACCTGGTTGGAAGAGAGGGGTTGGAGAGGCGAAGGTGGTGATGTTGATAGGAGAATTCTTAAATTTAATGGAACTGTTTCATCAAGCCCAGCTCTAGCTGTTTTTCTCTCTGTGTTATGTGGCTTAGGAGGTGCTTGTTTGGGCTTAGTTGTTTGTCAGCTGTATCCAGATTTGAGTTGGTGGCCATTAATCTTGGCTGGTTTAGGACCTTGTGCTGGTTTGTTTTATCGAGCCAGATCCTCTAGGCAAGAGTCTTTCGAGATGAGATTAATTAGCTCATTTAATGATACAGAAACCCTTTTGAGAATTCGTGCCCACAGAGATGAATTGATTGCGATAGATGTTGAGCTTTCTAAAAGCCTGAAGTTAGACAGTGATAATTCTTTAACTTCTTCCCCAATATGAGAAAGAATTTCTCGCTTATCTATTATTTATATCTGCCAAAATAACGAATTTGTTGAAGTTAAAATTGTTAGATGTAGTTTTAATCTATTGCTGAAAAAGGACGACATTGTTCTTCAAGACTGTCATCTGTAAACCAATCTTGTGGTTTTGTGAAGAGATCTGTAAGTAGCCTCTCTCTAGAATTAAGAGAGGCTTTAAATCCATACTCCCATCTAGCAAGTGGAGGCAGAGACATAAGTATTGACTCTGTCCTTCCATTTGTTTGAAGACCAAAAATAGTTCCTCTATCCCAAACTAAATTAAATTCAACGTATCTCCCACGTCTATAAAGCTGGAAATTTCTTTCTTTTTCTGTAAAAAGTTTGTTTTGACGTTTTTCAATAATTGGAAGATATGAAGGTAAAAATGCTTCTCCACAAGCTTGGGCTAGAGAGAATAGTTCTTCCCAAGATAGTTTGTGTTCACCAATTGCTTGTGAATTAATGGAGGCAGCTCCATTAGGATTTTGTCCCTTATAGAGTTTTCCCGATCCATCTTGATAATCGAAAAATATTCCTCCTACACCTCTGCTTTCATTGCGGTGCTTTAAGAAGAAATATTCATCACACCAAGGCTTGAATACTTTGTGAAATTTAGGATTTATTGAATCGCATGCGTCTTTAAGAACTTTATGAAAATGACGTGTGTCGCTTAAGTATGGATAGTAAGGGGTTAGATCAGCCCCCCCTCCAAACCACCACACAGGTCCTGCTTCAAAGTACCGATAATTTAAATGAACTGTTGGTATATAAGGATTTCGTGGATGAAGCACCATTGAAGTTCCAGTGGCAAACCATTTGTGCCCTTTAGCTTCAGGACGTTGCTTGATGATTGAAGGAGGTAATTCTTCACCATGAACTTCTGAAAAATTAACACCTCCTTGCTCAAACACTTTTCCTTCTTTCATTACTCTTGAGCGCCCACCTCCGCCTTCAGGTCTCTCCCACGTTTCTTCAATAAATTTACCTTCACCATCAATGCTTTCGAGCCCTGCACAAATCGTATCTTGCAGCTCTATTAATAAAGCCCTAGCTTTTTTTCGAGAATCTGCGGGAGGATGTGGCAAGTGTAAAGATGGCACAGCTTTATTTTTATTTCTCTATGAGGCTAGGTCATTGCAATACCCTCATTAAAGTTAGTGAAACGATGTTTTGAAATTATGTTGACTGAGAAGGAAGCCTTGAATTCTCTTTCTGGCTTAAAAGATTCAGGCAGTGATCGTTCAATCTTGGAACTTGGTTGGATAGATCAGCTAATTGTTCGTTCTTCTAAGGTAATTGTCAGGTTAAATCTTCCAAGCTATGCTCAAGCTCAGAGAGATCGAATCGCTAAGGAAATTAAGGGCATTCTTGAGGCTTTCGAAGATATTGATTCTGTTCAGATTGAGCTAAGTAATGCCCCTTCTAATCATGGTGAAATTGGGCATGGTGGACATGGTCAATCCCCACCTTCTTTAAAGGCAATACCAGATGTCAAGCATGTTATTGCTGTTAGTAGTGGAAAAGGCGGAGTAGGTAAAAGTACTGTTGCTTTGAATCTTGCCTGTGCTTTATCGCAAACTGGTTATAAAGTCGGTTTGCTTGATGCAGATATATATGGTCCTAATATTCCAATCATGCTTGGGGTCTCTGATACAACTCCAGAAGTAATAGGAAGTGGTTCTGATCAAAAAATTATCCCAATTGAGACTTGTGGAATTGCAATGGTCTCTATGGGTTTATTAATTGATGACAATCAACCTGTGATTTGGCGAGGACCAATGTTGAATGGCATTATCAGGCAATTTTTGTACCAAGCTAATTGGGGTGAGAGGGACTTTCTTGTAGTTGATTTGCCACCTGGTACAGGAGATGCACAGCTTTCACTTGCCCAAGCAGTTCCTATGAGTGGTGTTTTGATAGTTACTACACCTCAGAAAGTTTCACTACAAGATTCCCGTAGAGGTTTGGCTATGTTTAAACAAATGAATGTACCAATTTTAGGAGTTATAGAAAATATGTCTGTGTTTATACCGCATGATCAACCAAATAGAGAATATCCATTGTTTGGTGTAGGAGGAGGTCAGACTTTAGCAAAGGAAAATTCTGTACCACTATTAGCCAAACTGCCTTTAGAAATCCAAGATGAAAAGGTGCATAAAGAATATTTACCAATTGTCCTTCAATATCCTAATTCAACAACTGCAAAAGTATTTAGACAACTTGTTAGTGAAGTGGTTCAGAATATTTGATTAGATAAATCATAATGGCTTTAAATTTATTTTCATCAATTAGTAAACATAATATTTTCTCAAAAGCTTTATCTAAAAAGAAATATTTTAAAGATATTGAATTTATAATTTGGTTTTTTCCTGTAATACTTGTTATTCTTTCAAGTGTATTAATTGCTAGTACTCAGCGTAATATCTTTGATACAACTTGGGTCAACCATCTCACTATTGGAGGTGTAGGATTATTGTTTGCATATTTTATCTCTAAACTTCAACTTGAAACTCTGCGTAAGTTTTTGTTGCCTTTATACTTAACAACAATTTTAAGCCTTGTTGTTGTAAAGCTGATTGGGACTTCTGCTTTAGGAGCTCAAAGATGGTTGAATATTGCTGGTTTTAATATTCAACCATCGGAGATTGCCAAAATTATAGTAATTATCACTCTTGCATCAATTCTTGAACATCAAAAATTTCATTCACCAATTTGCTTATGGAAACCAATTTGCGTGATTCTTTTCCCTTGGATTTTAGTTTTCACTCAGCCTGATCTAGGCACATCTTTGGTTTTTGGAGCAGTTTTACTAGTAATGCTTTATTGGTCAGGAATGCCTTTGGAATGGGTTTTACTTTTCTTATCTGTAATTTGTACTTCTATTTTAGTTGGCGTTTTTCGTTTGGGTTTAATTCTCTGGATTCCCTTTATGGGCTTTTTAGCATATCGTTCATTACCTAGAAAATATTTAAGCTCTTTTCTAATGATGATTAATTTAGGTGGAATTGCATTTATTTCACCTTGGCTTTGGACAAATTTCCTTAAGGATTACCAAAGAGAAAGATTGATTTTATTTCTTGATCCTGCTAAGGATCCTCTTGGTGGCGGTTATCATCTCATTCAAAGCAAAATAGGCATAGGTTCAGGGGGTCTCTTGGGTACTGGATTATTACAAGGCGAACTAACAAAATTAAAGTTTATTCCTGAACAACACACAGACTTTATTTTTAGTGCATTAGGAGAAGAGTTAGGTTTCTTGGGAACAGCATTTGTTTCATTAGCTTTTTTTCTGATAATTGTGCGTCTTTTAAAAATTGCAAGAGAGGCACGTACGAAATTTGAATCTTTAGTTGTCATAGGAATAGCAACAATGATTACTTTTCAGGTTGTTGTAAATATTTTTATGACGATTGGGCTTGGACCTATAACTGGAATTCCTTTACCATTTATGAGTTATGGAAGAACGGCTTTGATTGTAGCTTTTATAGCTTTAGGTCTTTGCTTATCTGTTTCTCGTAGAACAAATTTATTTACTAGAAGTTAGTGATTAATCAAGTTTCAATTAGATCTATTCATAAGCGAATGGCTGATGGAGTTCCTATTGGACGAGTCGATGAGCAGAGTGCGAGGAGATTGTGGTGGGCAGCATTGGATACTCTTCAAGATCAGATTTTATTGCCTATGAATTTTAAAAAAGGTTTATGGTTGTCTTCACCTTTACCGGCACTGTATGAATCTAGGTTGCTAGATAAACTTGAAGGATGGGTTTGGGTGCCTGAGGAATTACCACTTATTAATACTTTTAAACCAGGATTTCTATTGCCTACTTCTGTCAGGTCACTTAATAATCAGAATATTGAAAGTATTAGCAGATTTAGGAGATTGCCTTTAAGAGAGGAGGATGGTTATGATCCATTGCTAATAATTATTACTCCGGATATTCAAATTGCTCTTGCTTTACAAGGTAATTCAGGGGAACGCAATTTGCTCATGCGAAGTGATCCTGAAACTTTGACCGATGTGATGAAAATATTGGATAAGAGATTAAATCTGGAGAATCCAGAAAAAGCTAGAGAGATTCGTGATTCTTTGGCTGATTTAGGTCAGCTCAAGAGTAATGATGATATTGGAAAGGTTTTCTGGCCGCTTATCGCTTCAAGATTGGCAGAAATGGCACCTAGTGTAAATATTCAAACCTATCAAGAAGATTATGATAAGAATCCCGAAGAAGGTATAGATCCTAAGGCTAGTAGTGAGATCTCATTATTAGAAGCTCTAACTCATGAAATTAGAACCCCCTTGGCTACAATTAGAACGCTTATTCGATCACTTTTAAGAAGAAGGGATTTACCTGATTTGGCTATTTCTAGACTCAAAGAAATTGATTCAGAATGTACAGAACAAATTGATAGATTTGGTTTGATTTTCAATGCTGTTGAACTTGAAAGAAATCAACCTTCCACATCAGATTTAGCAAAAACTGATCTTGGTCAGATTCTTGAGATGCTTTCCCCAGCATGGGAGACACAACTTGAACGACGTGGGATTAAACTAAACTTAGATCTTACGCCAGATTTACCTCCTGTTCTTAGTGATTCTGAGAAGCTGGAATTGATGCTTGGTGGTTTGATTGATAGAAATACAAGGGGTATGCATCCTGGAGGTGCTTTGAATTTGGAATTGCGACCAGCAGGGCAAAGACTAAAGTTAAAAATTACAAAGTGTCCATTTTATTCAACAGAGTCTTGTGAAAACTTGACTGATCAACATTCTGATTTTGGTACTGTTTTGAGTTGGGATCCAAATACAGGAAGTTTGCAATTGACTCAAGCTGCTACTCAAAGATTGTTGGAAAGTCTTGGGGGGAGGCTTGCTAGAAGCCGCGATAGAGGAATTACAATCTTTTTCCCAACTGCAGAAGTGGTTTAATTTCTCTTACTTAATGTTGACTCGTGTGAAGGTTATATAGAGAAAGTGATAAAAGGTACAAACGTTAGTGCTACTTTCAACTTGTAGTTGAATGCAGATTCCTAGGAACAGCAATGACTGAAGCTCTTAAGGGTAGTCTCCCTCAAAATATCGGTAGTACAGGAGGTCTTCTTAACTCTGCCGAAACAGAAGAAAAATATGCAATAACTTGGACGAGTAAAAAGTCCCAAGCTTTTGAACTTCCAACTGGAGGTGCGGCAGTCATGAATGAGGGTCAGAATATTATGTACTTTGCAAGAAAAGAGCAATGCTTAGCCTTAGGAACTCAATTGAGAGGATTTAAGCCCAGAATTGAGGACTATAAAATTTATAGGATATTCCCAGGTGGTGATACTGAGTTTCTTCATCCAAAAGATGGAGTATTTCCTGAGAAAGTCAATGAAGGAAGGTCAATTATAAATCACAACTCCCGTAGAATTGGTCAAAACCCAAATCCTGCAAGTATCAAGTTCACGGGTAAAAATACTTTCGATTCTTGATTTAAAACCCACAAAAATAAGCTTAGGTTATCTTTTTACCTTTGAAGGCTGCAATGATAGATGAATGCCAATATCTGATCGTGAATCGTTTTTAGAAGCAGCTTCTAGAGGCTTAAATTTCATACCTCTTGTAAGCAGTTGGCCTGCTGATCTTGAAACTCCATTGACAACTTGGTTAAAGGTTGGCCAAGGGTCTTCTCCTGGGGTCTTGCTGGAATCAGTAGAAGGTGGAGATAGATTAGGTAGATGGAGTGTTGTAGCTAGTGATCCTTTGTGGGTTGTAACTGTGAGAGGAAAAAAAATAACACGTACCTGGCGGAATCTTCATTGTGAACAATTGCATGGAAACCCTTTTGAGCTTCTTAGAAAGTTTTTATTGCCTTATAAATCTGAATTAATTCCTGGAATTCCATCTTTAGGTCAACTTTATGGGATGTGGGGATATGAATTAATTCAATGGATTGAGCCTAAAGTTCCCGTGAGTGAACGTAATTCAGGTCACTTACCCGATGGTGTCTGGATGTTTATGGATAAGGTCTTAATTTTTGATCAAGTGAAAAGATTGATTACAGCAGTTTCTTATGGTGACTTAACTATTAATCAATCTCCTTCAGAAGCATTTGAAAAAGCTCATGCCGGAATAAAGAAATTTAAAGCTCAGATGGCAGAACCATTGCCCCACATTAAGCCACTGGGGTGGAATCCAAAAGGATCTATACCAAAGTCAGTGAAAAGCAACTGGAGCCCTATTCACTTTAAAAATGCTGTTGAAAAAGCCAAGGATTATATTGCAAAAGGAGATATTTTTCAACTTGTTTTGAGTCAGAAGTTTAATACTACAGTTGATTATTCACCTTTGGATTTGTATAGAAGTTTAAGAATAATAAATCCATCTCCTTTTATGGCTTTTTATGATTTTGGTGATTGGCAGCTGATTGGTTCAAGTCCTGAAGTGATGGTTCAGGCTAAACCTTATAATAATGGAATTAGAGCTAGTCTTCGTCCAATTGCAGGAACAAGACCTAGAGGTGAAACGGATCAGGAAGATGAAAGCTTGGAGCAAGACTTACTTTCAGATCCAAAAGAAATCGCAGAACATGTAATGTTGGTTGACTTAGGAAGGAATGATTTGGGACGTGTATGTACACCAGGTACAGTCTTAGTGAAAGATCTTATGTTTATTGAAAAATATTCACATGTAATGCACATAGTGAGTGAAGTTGAGGGGTCCTTGAATGAGGAAATGGATGTTTGGGATTTATTAATGGCAGTATTTCCTGCTGGGACAGTTTCAGGTGCTCCCAAGATCAGAGCAATGCAATTGATTCATGAGTTGGAAAATCATGTTAGAGGACCTTATTCAGGTATATATGGCTCGATGGATATTAATGGAGCATTAAATACAGCTATTACTATTCGTACTATGCTTATTTCGGAGCATTCAGATGGATTGTGTAAAGTAGAAGTTCAGTCTGGAGCTGGTGTCGTAGCTGATTCAATTGCCGAAAATGAATTCCAAGAAACTTTAAATAAAGCTAAAGGTATGCTTACAGCTTTGGGGTGTCTTGACTCTTCACTTTAATTCATGAAAGAATTTTTACTTAAAGGATTTGAAGTAGAACTTTTTACAGGTCTTGAGACAGGACAGCATGTAGGTGTATCTGCATCTGTTGCTAATGAGTTTTCCGATTTTGTAAAGGAACCAGACCAGCGCAACCTCGAATATATTACCCAGCCTGAAAAGCAATATCAAAAATTAAAAGAACTACTCTTGGAACCTCGAAAGCGATTAAGGGATTGGTTGTATCAGCGGAATTTAACCATTTTGCCAGGAAGTACCTTGAGCTTGGGAGATAGTGGGGAATTTCAACGATCAGATTTATCAAATCCATATCATGAATTCATTGAATTAAATTATGGAACAAAAGTAGTAACAGCGAGCATTCATATAAATTTAGGTCTTGAGGATTTATCACTTATCTTTTCTTCGCTTAGTTTAGTTAGATGTGAGGCTGCTCTTTTTTTAGCATTGAGTGCAAGCTCTCCATTTTTAGATGGAGCTCCTACGGGCTTTCACTCTCAACGATGGATCCAGTTTCCTAAAACACCTAAAAAAGTCCCTTTATTTAAAAACCATTCTCATTATGTTAATTGGATAGAAACGCAGTTAAGAGAAGGACATATGTGCAACGAACGTCATTTGTGGACTGCTGTTCGTCCTAACGGAAAGAAAAGGCCTTATCAATTAAATCGATTAGAGTTGAGGATTTGTGATTTGGTTACAGATTGCGATTTGCTGTTAGCGATTACTGCTTTGCTTGAATTAAGAGTTATGAGTCTTAGGAAAAATCCCACAAAACTAGATCCAGTTAATATGAGTAAATTAAGTCATATAGAGCTTGCTGAATTATGTGATATGAATGAAGTAGCAGTAGCTAAGAACAGTTTGGATGCATTATTGCATCATTGGGATGGGCGAGTGATTTCTTGTAGAGATTGGATTTCTGAACTTTTAGAGGATGTCAGGCCTTTGGCTATTGAGTTAGACATTCTCGAAGTCCTTGCAGCTATTCAAGAAGTATTGGATAACGGTAACCAGTCAATGAAATGGTTGAAAGCCTTTCATGCTGGAACTTCGGTCCCAATGTTGCTTAGTGATTCAATTAAAGCAATGCAAATTGAAGAAGAAGTTGCTCTCAACAAAGAAGGATGCTTATGACTGAGTCTGAAAACCTTTCTATGAACAAACTATCTGGTTCAGACAGTGTGACCAGTGACTTTAGCTCTTTTTTATCTGAGCATGTTTCTGCACAGTTGTTGCAGGATCGTTTGGAATTGGTTGAAGACTTGTGGAAAACGGTTGTTCGTAGCGAATGTCCAGATGAACAGGCAGAGCGTCTTCTGAGATTAAAGAAATTAAGTAATTCGAATGCAACTCAAGAAAAACATAGTGATCAAATCAATGAAATTGTCTTGTTGATAGGAGAAATGGATTTAGCAGAAGCGATTTCTGCAGCAAGAGCATTCTCTTTATATTTCCAGTTAGTGAATATTCTTGAACAGCGAATTGAAGAAGATAGTTATTTATCAAGTATTGGTCAGGGGAAAATACAAGACTCTACAAACTCTATTGATCCATTTGCTCCACCACTTGCTAGTCAATCAGCACCGGCAACTTTTAGTGAGCTTTTTGATCGTTTACGTCGACTCAATGTACCTCCAGGACAGTTGGAAGAGTTGTTGAGGGAAATGGATGTTCGATTAGTCTTTACAGCTCACCCTACGGAGATAGTTAGGCATACAGTGCGTCATAAACAAACTAGAGTCGCAAGTCTTCTTCAACAGTTGCAGTCTGATGTAGTTATTCCATTATCTGAAAGAGACAATTTAAGACTGCAATTAGAAGAAGAAATCAGGTTGTGGTGGAGGACGGATGAATTGCATCAGTTTAAACCTACTGTTTTAGATGAAGTTGATTATGCTCTCCATTACTTCCAACGAGTTCTGTTTCATGCGATGCCTCAATTGCGTCGTCGAATTTGCTCAGCCCTTTCATATAGCTATCCAGATGTAGAGGTACCACAAGAGGCTTTCTGTTCCTTTGGTTCTTGGGTTGGCTCGGATAGAGATGGTAACCCTTCAGTAACCCCAGAAATTACATGGCGAACAGCTTGTTATCAAAGAAAATTGATGCTTGAACTTTATATCAACTCTGTTCAAGAATTGAGGGATCAATTAAGTATTTCTATGCAATGGAGTCAGGTAAGTGCTCAACTTCTTGAATCTTTAGAAATGGATAGAGTTCGTTTTCCAGATGTATATGAAGAAAGGGCTGCAAGGCATAGATTAGAACCATATCGCTTGAAATTAAGCTATGTCTTGGAACGCTTGAAGCTTACGAAAAACCGTAATCAAGAGCTTTCTGAAGTGGGTTGGCAGACGTTACTTGAGCAACCTAATAATTCAAGAACGTCTGGCAATTCTTTAGAGGGGTTACATTATTGCTCCATAGATGAATTTAGAAGTGATTTAGAGCTAATTCGCAGTAGCTTGGTTGTAACAAATTTGAGTTGTGAGCATCTTGATACTCTTTTGACACAGGTACATATTTTTGGCTTTTCCCTTGCCAGTCTTGACATACGGCAAGAAAGTACACGACATAGTGATGCTATAGATGAATTAACAAAATATTTAAATCTAAATAAGAATTATTTGGATATGGCAGAAGAGGAAAAGGTTCAATGGTTGATAGATGAATTGAAAACATTAAGACCGTTAATTCCACCTGCTGTCAGTTGGTCAGAAAGTACTGAAGAAACTTTCTCTGTGTTTAGGATGCTTCACCGCTTACAGAAAGAGTTTGGTAGTCGTATTTGTCGTTCATATGTAATCTCCATGAGTCATTCCGTTTCGGACTTGCTCGAAGTTCTTCTTCTCTCTAAAGAAGCTGGTTTAGTTGATTTATCTTCGGAGTACTCAGATTTGCTGGTAATCCCACTTTTTGAGACAGTTGAAGATCTTCAACGTGCTCCTTCAGTTATGGAGGAGTTATTTAAATCAACAATGTATCGAAAGTTGTTGCCAAGAGTGGGTGAAAGTCAACAGCCATTACAAGAGTTAATGCTTGGTTATTCTGATAGCAATAAAGATTCTGGTTTTTTATCAAGTAATTGGGAAATCCATCAAGCACAAATTGCACTTCAAAATCTTGCTAGTAGCCATGGAATTGCTTTGCGTTTATTCCATGGACGTGGTGGATCTGTGGGGAGAGGCGGAGGCCCTGCATATCAAGCAATATTGGCTCAACCTAGTGGAACATTAAAAGGTCGGATTAAAATCACTGAACAAGGAGAAGTTCTTGCATCTAAATATAGTCTCCCTGAGCTTGCTCTTTATAATCTTGAAACTGTTACAACTGCCGTTCTACAGAATAGTTTGGTTACTAATCAATTAGATGCTACCCCTACTTGGAATGCGCTGATGACTCGACTGGCGGCAAGCTCTCGGCAACATTACCGAGCTTTGGTTCATGATAACCCTGATTTGGTAGCTTTTTTTCAAGAAGTCACTCCTATTGAAGAAATAAGTAAGCTACAAATATCCAGTCGCCCTGCTCGTAGAAAGACAGGTGCAAAAGATCTTTCTAGTTTAAGAGCTATACCTTGGGTCTTTGGTTGGACACAGAGTCGATTCCTTTTACCTAGTTGGTTTGGTGTGGGTACAGCTTTACAAGAAGAACTGAGCTCAGACTCGAGTCAACTGGATTTGTTGAGAATGCTTAATCAGCGTTGGCCTTTCTTCCGTATGTTGATTTCTAAAGTGGAAATGACTCTTTCAAAAGTTGACCTCGAGGTGGCTCATCATTATATGACTAGTCTTGGAAGTATTGAAAAGAGAGAAGCCTTTAATTGCATTTTTGAGATTATTGCTTGTGAGTACCAATTAACTAGGAAATTAATCTTAGAAATAACAGGTAAATCAAAACTTTTAACTGCAGACCCTGCTTTACAGCTATCTGTTGATTTGCGTAATCGAACGATTATTCCCTTAGGTTTTATTCAAGTAGCTTTGCTTCGCCGACTGCGAGATCAAAACCGTCAGCCGCCTATGAGTGAAACTTTGCGCAATGAAGGAGATACTGGACGAACTTATAGTAGAAGTGAGTTATTGAGAGGGGCCTTATTGACAATTAATGGAATTGCCGCAGGTATGCGTAATACAGGTTGAGATTTGTTCCCGTTTAAGAATTCTAAATTTTCGAAGCTTCCTTCTGGTTTCTTTCTGGAAATTAATCAAGTCCCTTCGCCAGAAGAATTAAATAGATTGCTCTCAAGATGTAATTCTGAGACCTATCCTTCTAAGAAGTTAGTGATTGCATTGAAAAACAGTTTTTGCAATTTGTCTATTTTGGAAGAGAGTACAAAGAAACTCAATGGTTTCGTTCGTATTACTACTGATCAGGGGTTAAATGCAAATCTATGGGACCTTGCTGCTTCTCCAGGAGATTATCAAGAGAAGCTTTTAGGTGTATTAATCCATCATTCCCTTGCAATTATTAAAACTAAACTTCCTGGGTGCAGTGTCTCTGTTGCGGCACCGCCCATTGCTTTGCAGGTGATAGAAAATGAGGGCTTTATTATTGATCCAGATGGGATAAGAACGATGGCCTTTCGAATTAGATAAATATTATTTCTCTTAACGAGCATGGAGGGACTCGAACCCCCGACTCTCAGAACCGGAATCTGATGCTCTATCCAACTGAGCTACATGCCCACAAATCGGCCGAAAGCCGCAATATGAGACCTAATAATGTCTCAATAGAGCTACTTTAGCTAAAGGTGCCATAACTAAGATCAGCCTTCAGGAAATAGAATTGCATTTTTTCCGCAGTTTTAGACGGCTAAAACTGCAATTCATGGAAAAACGCCTTTTAGTAATAGGCCCAAATGGTGTTGGAAAATCAAACCTTTTAGAGTCTGTCGAATTGCTGGGAAGTCTTAGGTCTCATCGTTCGAGTAGTGATCAAGACCTGATTCATTGGAATAATGATAGTGCAATTGTGCAAGCCAAGACTATTAATGATGAAAACCTCTCATTAGAATTTAGAAAGGTAGGAGGGAGAAAAGCAATGAAGAATGGTAAGAACTTGTCACGTCAGTTGGATTTACTTGGTTCTGTTAGATGTGTGACTTTTAGTGCACTTGATTTAAATCTTGTTAGGGGTGAACCATTATTGCGTCGGAGTTGGTTGGATCGAGTTGTTCAGCAACTAGAGCCAGTCTATGGAGATTTAATCACTCGATTTAATAGGTTGTTACGCCAGAGAAATCAGCTTTGGCGTAACTATAAAGACACTGTCCATACAAATCAGGATGTTCTTTTAGATGCTTTTGATGTTCAAATGGCATTAGTAAGTACCCGCATTCATCGCCGACGAAATAGAGCGTTAAAGTATTTACAGCCTCTTGCCGCAAAATGGCAGAAACAGCTCAGTAAAGGGAACGAAGACTTAGAGCTCAACTATTTACCTGGGAGTACTTTGAATAGTGATGAAACGGAACTCTCATGGCGATTAGAGATTGAAGAACAGCTAGCTGGTCAACGCCATGATGAAGAACGATTAGGGTCTTGCAAAGTTGGACCTCATCGAGATGAAGTCTCTTTTCTACTGAATGGTTCTCCAGCAAGGAAATTTGGATCTGCTGGCCAACAAAGAACTCTTGTTCTGTCTTTAAAATTAGCTGAGTTAGAATTAGTTGGAGCGACATTTAGGGAACCTCCTTTGTTACTTCTTGATGATGTATTCGCAGAGCTTGATCCAATTCGACAATTCTTACTTCTTGAAGCAGTTGGTGATGAGTATCAATGTTTAATTAGTGCAACGCATTTGGATGCATTTGAAGGAGATTGGCGAAGAAACTCCCAAATCCTTGAATTAGAACGACAGTAAGATTGAACTCTTGAAGTCGGTTAAGCTAATCATCGTTTATTAGCTTGAGATGGAAGAAACTCTTTCTTGTTTGCACCCAAATCCTGGATGGGAAAAGTGTTATTTAGAGAATGTGCAGGATTCACAATATGAAAGTCTTGATGAAATGATTGGAAAGCATTGCATTCTTGAACTATATCAATGTGATCAGTCTAAATTGAATGATGAGGTATTTATTAGGACAAGCCTCTCTTCAGCATCCAAAATTGCAGGTGCAACGCTTCTTAAGATGGTTACTCATAGGTTTGAACCTCAAGGAGTAACTGGTTTAGCTTTGTTGGCTGAATCTCATATTTCAATACATACTTGGCCAGAGAGTAGATATGCAGCAATAGATGTTTTTACCTGCGGACAACAAACTATGCCGGAAAAAGCATGTCAAGTCTTGTTCAGGGAATTTGCTGCAAAAACTTACTCTTTAAAGAGTTTTAAACGGGAGACGCCGGTTTCAATAAAAGCTTTATCAAGAGAGCCGTGATTCTTTTGCATTAATTTCTCATTACATTCTTCTCTCTGTTTAGCTTCCCACTTACCAAGCCTTCGAGGTCAACACTAATTGAGGAAAATCCAATTGATAAGAAAAAATCTACAAGTTCCTTGCGTGTGGAGCTCATCATTAAGTCATTGATTTGATGAGCTGGTAATTCAATCCTTCCTGCAACTCCTTGTAATCTAACCCTTACTCTTGAGAACCCACGATCTATTAACCATTTTTCTGCTTTAGCTACTTGCTTGAGTCGTTTGGAACTGATGGGCTCTCCATAAGGGAATCTTGAGGCAAGACAAGGTTGAGCAGGTTTGTCCCACCATGGGAAGCCTAGCGCCTTAGAAATGGCACGAATTGTATCTTTGTTGACTTTTAGTTCTGCTAATGGAGATCGAACGCCTGCCATCTGGGCTGCTTCTATACCTGGCCGATAGTCATTTAAATCATCAGCATTAACTCCATCAAGAACTATTGCTTCTGATAAGTTTTTTGCAATCAGTATTAGATGCTTGTGAAGTTCTCTTTTACAAGCAAAGCATCTATCTTTTGGATTTTCTGAATAATGAGGATCTTGAAGTTCATTGGTATGACATTCTCTATGTTCTATGCCAATCCAATTTGCTTGTAAACGAGCTTCTTCAAGCAGATGTGGCGCTAGTGAAGGTGAGACACCTGTAATTGCAATAGCACAAGTTCCTAATTGCTCTTCTGCTATTGCGGCCACAAGAGAGCTATCCACTCCTCCTGAATATGCAATACAAACTCTTTTCAGGCTTTTAATAAAATCTCTTATATGATCAAGTTGCTTGCGGTCTGATGTTGCAAGTTGCTCTTGTAGCTTTAGCATCATGTTTTAGGCCTTGCCCTAAAGGCTGTCTTAATTGATTGAACTATGTAAGTTCTTCCTAGGAACTATTTTTTAATGGAGTTAAATCAAAATTTAAAGGCTTCAGCAAGAAACGATAGAAGTTCCACGCCTGGGAATAGAAAATCTATTGGAATAGTTACTGCTTCTGATAGTAAAGAACGAATCTATGGGCAATTACATGTATACGACGGAGAAGGGAAGGGAAAGAGTCAGGCTGCACTTGGCGTTGTTTTAAGAACTATAGGTTTGGGAATTTGTGAAAAACGTCGTACGAGAGTTTTATTACTTAGGTTCCTTAAAGGACCTGGTCGTTCATATGACGAGGATGCTGCGATTGAAGCTTTGCAACAAGGGTTTCCTCATTTAATTGATCAAGTCAGGACTGGGAGGGCCGATTTTTTTACTGCAGATGAATCAAATAAATTTGATATAAGCGAAGCGAAGCGAGGATGGGACATTGCAAAAGGCGCTATTGCTAGTGCTCTCTATTCAGTGGTAGTCCTTGATGAATTAAATCCAGTATTAGATTTGGGCCTTCTTCCTCTAGATGAAGTCGTCAAGGCAATTGTTGCGCGCCCTGAAGGGATGGAAGTGATAGTTACTGGTCGGGCTGCTCCGCGTGAATTGATAAATGTTGCAGAATTACATTCTGAGATGAGAGCTCATCGTCTACCTGATAAAAGAAATTCTGACACTGTCTCAATGGGATCTTCTGGTGGGATCGAAATTTATACTGGTGAAGGAAAAGGGAAGTCTACAAGTGCTTTAGGCAAAGCCTTGCAGGCTATAGGTAAAGGCATCAGTCAAGACAAAAGCCACCGTGTCTTAATCCTTCAATGGCTAAAAGGAGGGAATGGATATACAGAAGATGCTGCGATTGCAGCACTTCGTGAAAGTTATCCTCACTTGGTAGACCATCTTCGTTCAGGACGAGATGCAATTGTCTGGCGTGGCCAGCAAGAACCCATTGATTATGTTGAAGCAGAGCGTGCTTGGGAAATTGCTCGAGCTGCAATTGCGAGTGGGCTATATAAGACAGTGATTCTTGATGAGTTAAACCCAACTGTTGATTTGGAATTACTTCCTGTAGAACCGATTGTTGAAACTTTGTTGAGAAAACCTTCGGAGACAGAAGTAATAATTACTGGTAGATGTAAAAATTATCCATCGTATTTTGATCTTGCCAGTGTGCATTCAGAAATGGTTTGTCATAAACATTATGCTGAAAAAGGTATTGAATTGAAGCGTGGGGTTGACTATTAATTGTTGATTACTTGAAGCCTTCTTTTTTCCATTCATCAATTCCTCCTTTAACATTAATTGCATCAATACCATGCCTATTTAATATTTTTATGGCTTTTGTAGATCTAGAACCTGATTTGCAGTGAATGTAGAGCTTTTTATTGGATGACATTTTTCTAATTTTCTCAATATCTTGACCATTTTCAATATTTTTCAGTGGAATTAATATTGAATTTTCAATAGATTCTATATCTGACTCTAATTGTGTTCTTACATCTACTAGTAAATATTTTTGACATTCTTTATTAAGTAAATTTTTGAGATCTTTAACAGAAATACTCTCTATTGATGAAGACTCAAAATTCTCATTCACATTAGTCTTTTTGTAATTAATTAATTCCGTTATGGGATCTTGATCTATGTTTTTTTCTAGCCTTAACTCTTTAAATCTCATCTTAAGACCATCAAAGACCAATAGCCTGCCATCTAATGTTTGGCCTATTTTAGTAATGATCTTGATTACTTCTGTAGCCTGAATTAGACCGATTAATCCTGGTAAGATTCCCATTACACCAGCATCAGAGCATGTGGGCAAGAGATTTTCAGGTGGGGGCTCAGGTATTAGATCTCTAAGATTTGGACTATCTTTATGGAGATTAAAAATTGTCGAATGGCCTTCAAATTTTGACACTGCAGCATAAATATTTGGTTTATTTAGTATTACAGTTGCATCATTAATGAGAAACTTGCTCTGAAAATTATCTGTACAGTCACAAATTAGGTCAAATGGTCTGATGATTCCTAAGGCATTTTCATGAGTTAGCATCATATTAAATGTTTTTACGTTTACATGAGGGTTTATTGCTAATATTCTTGACTTGGCAGATTCTACTTTTGGTCTTTTAATCCACTCAGTTCCATGGATAACTTGTCTTTGAAGATTAGATGTTTCAACTAAGTCTGAGTCCACAATGCCAATATTGCCTATCCCTGCGGCTGCAAGATACATAAGTAAAGGAGAGGCAAGACCTCCGCAGCCTATACAAAGAACTGAGCTTGATTTAAGTTTTTCTTGACCATCCCTTCCTATTTCAGGCAATAACATGTTCCTTGAATATCTTTCTAGTTCAGCTGAGCTTAAACTTGAAGATTTTTTATCTTTGAAATGCATGTTGTTGAACCCTAAAGACCTTTTCTTAAAGAGTATTGGTGGAAATCGTTTTGTTTAATTATAGGAAAATATCTCAGATTATTCAGCTCTTTTTACTAGCTGAAAAAAGCATTTATAGCTCAGAACTCTATTTATACTTACGATTGAGTGAGTCAGCTTAAACCCATTACTTTCATTTCTTTGATTCTTCCCAACCTTCTCTGGCTTATTTTCTTCATATTGAAGAGAAAGCCTATATAGAATTGAATCATTCTGTTAGTAATCTAGTTTATTTGCATTCCCAATTGAATTTTTTTAAGAATAGTGAGCGTTATTTGCAAACTTCTTTCATACGCTTTTGATCATCGTTTTATGTCCTTCTATAATTGCAACAAAGAATTGTAACGAATAATTCTTTCTGAAGTGCGATTGAATTGAATTTACTGAGGTTCTTGATTTAGTAATGCTTGTTCGGTCCTCTCTCTATGAGGGTTCGGCATTATCTCTAAATTAATGTTGGCGCTCAAATGATTATTTAGATACACTCAGCTCAACATTCAATTGTAAGCAATTGGTAATGAGTGAAGCTAGTCCTGAGTCAAATCAAGACTCTAACAATAATGAGTCAGCCCCCGCTGGGCAGACCATCTCAGACCGTGCGAGTGACTTTATGAGCCAAGCAAATGAAATGCTTGGGAAAGTCGATTGGTCTCAAATGGGTAAATATGGTAAGGCTGCTGGAATTATTGCAGTTGTAATTGTTGCCCAAATTGTTATTAAAGTAGTTGTTGATACGGTTAATTTTTTCCCAATTTTGCCAGGCTTATTAGAACTTTTGGGGATTGTGGTTGTTGGTCAGTGGAGCTGGCAAAACCTTACTACTAGTGAAAAACGCAATGCTGTCCTTGAGAAAGTTCAAAATATAAGGAAGGAATACATAGATTGAAGAAAATTAATATTTCTCTAAAAGAGTATTAATTTTCTTGATGCTTGTAATGGCTCTCTGTTTGTAGAATCCACCAAATATGTTTGCGTGATTTAATAGGTGGTAAAGATTGTATATCTCAACCCTATCTTGGTGACCCTTTGGGAGTTCCCAAGTTTTTTCATAGTACTTGTAAAAGGTTTCAGAAAAACCACCAAATAATTTGGTCATTGCGATATCAACCTCCCTATCTGCCCACCAAATAGCAGGATCAAAAAGTATTCCTTTCCCATTTTTGTATATAGCAGCATTGCCACTCCACAAATCACCATGGACTATAGAAGGGATTGGATTATGTTTTTCTAAACATTTAATCAGTTTGGTTTTGAACTTTAGTTGATCGAAATCTAGAGTCCATTGTTTTGCCATTTCTATTTGAGGAGTTAACCGTAGCTCTACAAAACATTTTCCCCAACTTTTATTCCACCCCCCAATTTGTGGGTTCACTCCAATAAATCCATCTACTCCCCATCCAAAATTCTTTTGATGATGTTGTGCGGACTGTTGGTGAAGCATTGCAAGACCTTGCCCAAGTTTGTTTTCACTTCCTTGAACAAACTCTATCCAAGGCAGAATGAGTATTGAATTTGCTTCTAATCGTTGAATCGCTATTGGTTTGGGAATTATTAAATAATCTTGATCGATTTGTTTATTTAGAGCTGCAAGCCCACTGGCTTCATATTCAAGCATTGGGAAATGCTTTATTGATGTAGTTTTTGCGAACAACTGTTGTCCGGTTGCTAATTTTATTTTCCAGGCACGATGAATACACCCTCCGCTAACTGAATTGACTTCTATAATTTTTTCTCCAGACATAGGACCATTACTGCCTGTGATTTGTTCTTGAAGATTCAAATCCATGTGATTTTCTGTGAAAGTTGAATAGTCTTATGTATATGACAGATGAATCAGTAATTGTTGTTGGGGGAGGGATAGCTGGCTTAACAGCGGCTGCGTTGTTGGTTCATGAAGGAAAAGAAGTTATGTTGCTCGAAGCTCATACTCAAACAGGTGGCTGTGCTGGAACATTTAGTCGCGGTCCTTATGTTTTCGATGTAGGAGCTACTCAAGTAGCAGGTTTCGAGAATGGGGGCATTCATGATCGGATATTTAGACATCTTCATTGTTCCAAGCCTGTTGCTGAAGTGTTAGATCCTGCATGTATAGTTCATCTTGGAGAGGGCCAGGAGCCAATACACCTTTGGCATGATTCCTTGAAATGGGAAGCAGAAAGAAGAAAACATTTTCCTGGAAGTGAGCTTTTTTGGATCCTCTGTAATCAATTACATCTTAGTAACTGGTCTTTTGCTGGAAGTGACCCTATCTTACCGATTCAAAATTTTTGGGATTTCAAGCAATTTTTAAAGTCTACTAGATCTGTGAATTTCTTGACAGGAGTATTTACTAGATCATCTATTGCTGATTTGCTTTGGCTTTGCTCATGTCATCACGATCAACGATTAAGAAAGTTTTTGGATTACCAATTAAAACTTTACTCTCAAGGGCCGAGTGATAAAACTGCCGCTTTATATGGCGCAACTGTGCTTCAAATGGCACAGGCTCCACTTGGCTTGTGGCACCTGAAAGGGTCTATGCAGAAACTGAGTGATCAATTGCTTTTTTGCTTTTTAAGAGATGGAGGCAAATTACTTTTAAGTCATAAGGTTGTGGGTCTTTCTAAAAATACCAATACTTGGCAGTTAAAGGTCAATACTCAAAAAAAACAGTCTTTAGACTTTCACGCTAAAAATATTGTCTTTACTTTACCTCCACAATCTCTTCTGGAGTTAATTCCCAATAATAGAACTGAGCTTCCTACAAATTATCGAAATAGATTAGAAACATTGTCTCAACCAAGTGGAGCGATTGTTTTTTATGGTGCGATTCTCCGTAGTCACCTTCCATCATATTGCGCAGGACATTTTCAACTTGTGGTAGAGGAACTTGGTTCAATTTTTGTTTCTATTAGTTTTGAGGGAGATGGACGTGCTCCTAGCGGTCATGCAACAGTAATTGCAAGTCTTTTTACTGATGTTACATCTTGGTCCGGCTATAGTCGATCGGAGTATCTATATCGCAAAGATTTGATCTTGGGGAAAATTCTTAAAGTATTAAATGCCCAATTTGCTCTTGAGTCCAAAAAGTGGCTTCATAAAGAATTAGCTACACCTAGAAGCTTTGCAAGATGGACTGGACGTCCACAAGGTATTGTTGGAGGCTTAGGACAGACACCCACTACATTTGGCCCTTTTGGATTGTCCAGTAGAACGCCTATGAAAGGTCTTTGGCTATGTGGAGATTCTATTTACCCTGGAGAGGGTACAGCTGGAGTTAGTCAATCTGCTGTTATGGCTTGTAGGCAACTAATGTCTGAAGATGGGAGAGAACTTACTTTAACGAAATAATTTTTTTATAAAAAATCTGGTCGACTCAATTGACTTGCTGATAGCTCACTCTTCAATTGATCCCATTCTTTTGTTTCAATCATTTTTTCTAACTTATCTAGTGATGAACGATAAGAAGTAATTGCATTTAATAAAGCGGATGTATTATTTGATGCCATTGCTACCCCAAGGTCAGGGTTCCCACCACCTATGCGTGTTGTATCTTGGAAGCCGCTTGATGCAATTGTCTTTGCAAGCTTTAGCAAGGATTTGTTGGGTTCTTTGGTAACTGTTTGAAGTAATGCGGTGCTTATAAATACAGGTAAATGAGATATTAAAGCGACTGCTTGATCGTGTGTTTCAGGATCTGTGGTAATCCATTTGCTTTTCAGAGTAACAACTAGTTGACGTACAGCATCCAGTGCTTCTAAATCAGTTGTTTCTACAGGTGTTGCTATCCATGGACGATTATTAAATAAATGTTTTCGACCAGCTTCTACACCAGTTTGAATTGTTCCGGCCATTGGATGACTACCTACAAAACGAGCATGTAATTTTTGCCATATTTCTAATACTGGCTTTTTTACAGAACCTACATCTGTAATTACGGCATTTCTTGGTAATGCACTAACGAGCTCTGAAGTTGGATTGATGAGTTGTTCCAATGGCATTGCTAAGATCACAAGTGAGCAATTTGAAAGGATATTAGAATTTGTACTGATAACTTGGGCCAGGCCTCTTTCTTTAGCTCTTTCTGCAGTCTTGCTTTTATTGACAAGACCAAAGACTTCGTAACCTTTGGTTTGCAGTTCTAGACCTATTGAACCGCCAATAAGCCCAAGCCCAACAATGCCAACACGGTCAATTTTCATTAATTTTTGAATAGATCCCTCTTCACTTTTGTCTTATGCTCAATATAGGGTAGAAATTTTATTTGTTAAATAATTCTATTAAATGATTGAGGTATATGCCCATAATTATGTGAAGAAGCTTTTAAATAAGGATTCTTTACTTTGGCCTCATAATTTAACATTAAGTCGATTGGTTGCAAGAAGCATACGACGAAGAGATAAGTCTATTTTTCATCTTGAAGGTGCTAACCCTAACGACTATTGGTTAGGTGTACTGATTCCTTTATGTTTAAACAGTTGTGGTGCTGTTCTAGTTGTTACACCATCGCAGAAACAAAGGTTATTTCAAGTAGAAATTCCGAGGTTAAAAAATGAGGGGTTTGATCTTGCCTTTTGGGAAGGCTTAGATCCGCCCACTGATGAGAAAGTTTGGGTTCTTAATTATGAGGATTTGTTGAATGTATATAACCAAACTTCCCTTGGCTCTAAGCAATTGATTTTTACAGAAGCAGAACTGTTATCAAGACGATTAAGAGAAGCAATGTCTATTCAAGTTTCCTGTTCTGACTGGGATTGTCTGTGTAGAGCGTATCCTTCGGTATCTTCAACATTAGTTGATTTGCATGAGGGTTTGACTCGGAAACTGTTTTCATTAGTCATTAGACCGAATGTATTGATGAGAATGGACTTGACTAACATATCTGCATTAAGAGATTTAGTAGGTGTATTTCCTCAACCTCCTAAACCATGGCCTACTGTCTTGAAGGCAATAATTGGTGGGTGGGCTAGCTGGGCTCAACTGGACTATAAACTTCTTGATTGGACTTGGCATTTACAGCCATTAGAACCATTGCAGACTCTTCACCAACTATTTGTCGATCATCCATTTATTACATTGAGCACCTCATCTGATAATGAATTCAGATCTTTTCATGAAATCATTAATGTCAGAGTTACCTTAGGTGGTCCTATTCATCAAGAGCCGATACGACTATTTGTTCCTTGTAGGCAACCGTTGCCTAATACAGAGTGTTTCTCTGCGCATTTATTAGACCAATCTCGTCGCCTTGTTCTAGGCAGACAAGGGCTGACAATCATTCTTATAGATGATGAT
Organism: Prochlorococcus sp. AG-409-F19; assembly: GCA_003215795.1. Taxonomy (GTDB): domain Bacteria; phylum Cyanobacteriota; class Cyanobacteriia; order PCC-6307; family Cyanobiaceae; genus Prochlorococcus_E. The sequence continues at coordinate 14,994 of QCJV01000003.1, read as the reverse complement.
CAATTGCTTAGAAAATTAACGTCTGAGCTTGCTGCTGAATTTGGGAAAAGAGTTGTTTTTTGCGCTACTGCACCGGATGCTAATGGAATTATTTGCTGTACTTCTGCATGGTGGCTTGCCTCTCAAGATCAAATACCGGCTCCAGAGCAATTGATCGTTGGATTGTTGCCAATTAGTAGTTTGGAATCACCTTTAACTGCTGCGAGAGTTGAGGCATTCAAGAAGCAAGGGTTAGATTGGTTTAGAGATTTGCTTCTACCAGAACTTCTTCGTCTTTTGCCAAGGTTGGTATTACCTGTCAGAAAGAATCACGGAAGGATTGCTATTTTAGATGGTCGCTTGCGTGCACGCGCATGGGGAAGAAATGTATTTGATTCCCTTCAACCATGGATTCCTTTAGACCGTCTTTTACCTGATTAAGCGGATTTTTTTTTCTTACTTAGACTAATCTCATCCTACAAATAAAATATGGGTGAAGCTCGCCGCAGGGCCGAAGAGGGCCTTTTGCCACGAAACACTAAGAGTAAAGCAAAGAAGAGAGTTGATGAATCCCCTCGCATTGTTCAATGGTTACCTGTGACACAGAAACAAAGAGATCAGTTCTTTGATATAAGTATTAAAGCAGGTTGGTTTGGGATAGGATGTTTGGTTGTGATATGGGTAGTTGTACGCTTTATCGGACCTGCGGCGGGATGGTGGATCCCTGCAGATCTACATTAATTAGGCAGCGCTCGACACCTTCCTTATGACATGTGTTGTATTTTGTGTACGAGCTGCTGCTGCAAGAGGTCGCATAGAATTGGCACTAACTTCAGAACCTTCGGTTAACTTCTGCCGGACTATTTTCTCTATTGCTTCTTTGGCATCAGAATTTTCTTCTAGCCAAGTAATTGTATTGTCGCGACCTTGACCTATATTGTCTCCTTCATAGCTATACCAAGCACCTTTGCGAGTGACAATATTTGTTTCTTCAGCCATGTCCAGTAAACAGCCTAAGGTACTGATACCTTTCCCAAAAAGGATATCAAATTCAGCAATTCGAAATGGAGGAGCGATTTTATTTTTTGCAACTTTTACTTTGGCACGTATTCCATACTCCTCTGTACCTCTTTTTAATGTTTGAATTCTTCGGATGTCGAGGCGAACGGAGGCATAAAACTTGAGAGCATTTCCACCAGTAGTTGTTTCAGGATTGCCATATGTGACTCCTATCTTGAGACGCAACTGATTGAGGAAGATTACTGTGCATCCAGATTTACCAATATTACCAGTGATTTTTCGCATCGCCTGACTCATTAACCGTGCTTGACTACCTACTGCATGATCTCCCATTTCTCCTTCAATCTCTGATCTGGGAGTAAGTGCTGCTACGGAATCAACAACTACTAGATCTACTGCGGCGGATCGAATTAATTGGTCGACAATCTCCAGAGCCATTTCTCCGGTGTCTGGTTGGGAGACGAGAAGATTCTCAATGTCAACACCCAGGGAAGCGGCGTAAACTGGATCAAGAGCATGTTCTGCATCGACAAAAGCTGCGACACCACCACGTTTTTGGACTTCTGCTATCGCATGTAAGGTGAGTGTTGTTTTTCCTGAACTTTCTGGCCCATATACTTCTACAACTCTTCCTTTAGGGTATCCGCCACCTAAGGCAAGATCAAGAGTCAGGGCTCCAGTTGATATGGTCTCTACGCGCATCTTGGATGCGTCTCCTAGCCTCATAATGGAACCTTTGCCAAAATTTCTTTCTATCTGACCTAAAACAAGGCTTAAGGCTTTGTCTCTTTCGCTTGATTGAGTATGACTTGCTTGACTACCGGAAGCTAAAGCTTGACCTGGCTTGATTTCAGCGGGCATTGTGATTATTTGTGTGAGTTTTAAGAGAAAGTTTTCGCACTTCTTCTGCTATTAGTACACACGTACGCTAGCGAGTCAAGGCCAATCTGCTACTGGGCACATAAAATTTTCTTGTTTTAGCAATTGAATCCCTATGGGTAACCCTTGATCATCATTGTCTTTGAGGTATCCCCAATTTGCCAGATAACAGGGGATCCAGCTAATACTAGGTGTATTTAATACTGTTTCTAGAGTTGCTCTACGGTCTTCTATGAATCCTTGGATTAAATAATCATTTGAAATTTGCAGCAAAATTTCTGGCTTGTTCCCTCTTTCGTAACCATATAGGAGCGTTGGAAAAAGGTTGTAATAACTTAGAAGTTGTGCAGTGAATTCAGTACTTTTTGTAGTTAAGATAGCCCAGTCTATGTTTTCATTTTTTAGTTTTTGAATCCTATTAATCACTCCTGAAAATGGATGATGGCTGGCTAACCATTTTTCTTTGTTTTCGTGAATTGCCTGTTTACGAACATTATCTAGTTCAATTTGCAATTGCTTGGGATTCCAATTCCAGAATTTCAGAGCCTTATGGCAGTTGTTTTGGTACTCATCAGAAAATTGTTTTGGATTTTTAATAGGACTATCCGTTCTCAGTAATTCAGCTGTTAGAAGAACCATCTCCCATCCATTTTTGACCCAAGGCCGTACTTTCCGAAAAGCATCTGGTGCTATTAGTGGTAATTGCTCTTCATACTTTTTGTTCCCCAATAATTTTAAACATGCTTTCCTAGAACTATTCCAGTATTCAACCAATCCATCGACAATGACTCCATCAAAGTCAAAAACTAAAATAGGTTGTTTTGACACAAGATAATTCAGAAACTGGGGCGCTAGGATTCGAACCTAGGAATGCCGAGACCAAAACCCGGTGCCTTACCGCTTGGCGACGCCCCATTGATAGGTGACCCCTAAAAGGGACCCTTCATTTATACAAAATAATTGCACATTGTGGACTAACCAAGTTCATCTCATCACGACATGGTTTTTGATTGATATGAGTCAGGGTGGATTTTTATATAATTTTTGGGCTTTTTGTAAGTTAACACTTTTCGCCAAATCCCTTCCTCAACCAGGGATTAACCAGCACTTGGGCCATCTTGATTGCTTGATTTAAAGCTTCTGGGCATTCAATGAGTTTTTTGTTTTGTTTTTTGGCTTCTATTAAGAAAGGTTGTATTAATTTCCTAGCAAATCCTCCGAATGCGATTCCTGCTAAGCAATGATTGCTTTGTATGTGATGAATAGTCTTTTCATTCGTTCCGCCTGCTAGTTGAAGAGGCCCAGGTGGAGCTATGGGTTGTATTTTTTCTAATAGCAATATCGCAGCTTTTGCAGTTCCAATGCCTAAATCTCCACTCATTGGCCGACCGTCAAGTTGCCAAATTGCTTTCTGCTTATATCGTCGTAAACATTCATAGCGAGACCATAGTTCTTTTGATAGCTCGTTTTTGGTAATTCCATGCCCCTCTAACCCACAACTAACAGCAACTCTTTCTAATTGAACTTGTGATTGCAAAATTGCTTTTACAGACCGCTCAAATTCCTTCATACGTCCAGGAGCGGTATGTATTTCAACAGCATCAGGTTTAATTCTGGAAACCAAAGGGCCGAAATCTTTAATCTCCAAAAGGTTATTTTCTTCTTTGATTAGTTCTAGTGGACATGCTGGTAAGCATCGCCCGCATCCATAACAAAGATCTTCAATTACTCCTAGTGTTTCACTTATTGCATTTGTAGGGCAAACTTTTAAACATGGCTGCGGACATTCTTTTGGACAGAATCTTGGCTCAAAAGAAGCTTTTCTAAAATGAATATCTGTCCCATCACTGACTGAAATCATTAGCCAAGGCTTTTTCCCTAATTTGTTTTCAACCCACTTAAGCCCTTCTCGTGCAGCTGCAGCTACTGCAATGTCAGCGGCTACGTCGACGCAATGAACACCGGCGGCCCCATAAACGGCACATAAGTCTGTGATAGAAGGCAGGTCTTCATTACTAGCACCACAAATCAATTTGACCCATGTTCCACTTTCTAGGGCAGATTTATTTGAATAATAACTTTTCGACAATGTAGTTTATAAGGCCTTTTAGTTGAGAAAACTTCGCATTGGCTGCCACTTAAGGACTCGTGATCCTCCCATTTCGATAATTATTTTGAGTCTATTCTCTTTTTCACATACATCACATAAAGAAAGTAGCTCCGAACGAGAAAGAACTTGTCCTTCTAGCAACCAAAGAGCCAATAATTTGTCTTCTGCAAGTAATTCATTAGCTTGGGGCATCACTTGTTGCACTTCTCCTAATGCACCATTTCTTCCTACATTCTGATGACCTAGATGAGGAGGCCTGATCCCATGAAGGTTGAAAAGAAATACTGATGGGTCGCCTAATCCTCTAACAGATGAGATTTGAGTTCTATAACCCGCCGCTCTGAGACGTCTTAATAGCCTGGTCTCAGATCCACCTTCCAAAGGAGTAGTAATTGCAAGACAACCTGCAGCTTCAAGATCATTGCGAAAATCTTGACCAGATAATAAAAGAGGCATATTTCAATTAAATCACGTTATTTATTGAGTGTGACAGCAAAATGAGGAAGTTTTTAGGGGGGGTCGTTAGTGTATTCTATTAACTTGCGGTGTTTATCTGTGCCCGTACGCTAGCCGGGCCTCCAGAAGACAAAGCAGTTCCAGCGATTGCGTTGGATCTCTCTTGGTTTGTACAGCAAGGCTTTTAGCGTTGTTTTGTCGAGAAACTAATCGAATTATTTTTTAATTCGAATAAGTCTCAACCATCTGATTTCTTGCTAGCCCTATCCGAAGAATTATTTTCAATTCCTAGCTTTTAGGTTTGATTTTTTGGTTATTTTTTAGGGTTTTTTAACTAAATCAGTCAAAAAACATCAATTATCCTTCTTAAATTGGTTGGAATTGATTTAACAAGCTGGCTCCACGGAATTTATGTCAATTGGCATTTTAGGCAAAAAGCTGGGTATGTCTCAGTTCTTTGACGATGATGGAAGGTCTGTTCCTGTCACATTGGTACAGGCTGGACCTTGCCGCATTACACAAATTAAAAGTGCAGCAACTGATGGTTATTCAGCAATTCAGATTGCTTTTGGTGCTGTTCGAGAGAAGTTGGTGAATAAGCCTTCCCAAGGTCACCTTTCGAAGTCGGGTGAAGAGCTTCTTCGGTATATACGCGAATATCGAGTCGACGATTTGGAACACTATGAACTAGGAGCTCAAATTACAGTTGAGAATTTTCAGCCTGGTCAGAAAGTAGATGTTAGTGGAACCAGTATGGGGAGAGGCTTTGCGGGTTATCAAAAGAGGCATGGTTTCAGTCGAGGTCCAATGAGTCATGGTTCTAAAAACCATCGTGAGCCTGGTTCTACTGGTGCAGGTACTACTCCAGGAAGGATTTATCCAGGTAAAAGAATGGCAGGACGTTATGGAGGTAAAAAAATTACAACTAGAGGGTTAAAGATTATGAAAATCGACAGTGATCACAATCTTTTAGTTATTAAGGGTTCTTTACCAGGTAAACCTGGATCTTTACTGAATATCCGACCTGCTAACCGTGTCGGTTCGACCGCTATAGGAGGAGATAAGTAATGGCTAATTGTTCTGTTCTCGATTGGCAGGGGAAGGAAGCTGGAAAGGCAACCCTTGATTTGAAGGTTGCTAAGGAAAGCTCTGCTGTTGATTTAATGCATAGAGCTGTATTACGTCAGCAGGCACATGCTCGTCAGGGTACCGCAAGTACTTTGACTAGAGCAGAAGTTCGAGGTGGTGGTCGTAAGCCTTATAAGCAAAAGGGTACTGGGAGAGCGAGACAAGGCTCTATTCGAACACCATTGAGACCAGGCGGAGGTATTATTTTCGGTCCAAAACCAAGGAAATATAATCTTGGTATGAATAAGAAAGAGAGACGTTTAGCCTTAAGGACTGCTTTAATGGCAAGGGTTGAAGATGTAATTGCCATCAAGGATTTTGGGAGTGATATTAAAGTCCCTAAAACTCGGGAAATTCAGGATTTCTTGGTCCGTTTAGGTATTGCTCCAAATTCCAAAGTATTGATTATTCTTTCTGAACCTTCAGAGACGATTAAAAAATCTGTAAGGAATTTAGAAAAGGTTAAGTTAATTGGGGCAGATCATTTAAATGTCTTTGATTTACTGAATGCGAATTCGTTGATTATTGGCGAAGACGCTTTAGGAAAAATTCAGGAGGTATATGGTAATGACTGAAATGTTTAAAGATCGCCTTGCAGACGTAATTCGTCGTCCTTTGATTACAGAAAAGGCCACTAGAGGGCTTGATCTTAATCAGTACACCTTTGAGGTTGATCACCGTGCTGCAAAACCAGATATCAAGGCAGCAGTTGAACAAATGTTTGATGTCAAAGTCATTGGTATTAGTACTATGAATCCCCCTAGGCGAAGCAGGCGAGTAGGGCGCTTTTCTGGTAAAAGAGCCCAAGTAAAGAAGGCAATTGTCAGATTGGCTGAAGGCAATTCAATTCAATTGTTCCCTGATTCTGAAGGTTAAAAAAATGGCAATTCGTACTTTCCGTCCTTATACCCCTGGTACTCGTACAAGAGTAGTAACTAATTTTAGCGAAGTTACGGGCAGTAAACCTGAGAAATCTTTGGTTGTTTCAAAGCACCGTCTCAAGGGAAGAAATAATCGAGGTGTGATTACTTGTCGTCATCGTGGTGGCGGTCATAAAAGGCAGTATAGACTTGTAGATTTTCGTCGGAATAAACATGACATCCCGGCCAAGATCGCAGCCATTCACTATGATCCTCATCGTAATGCTCGCTTAGCATTGCTTTTTTATAAAGATGGTGAAAAGCGGTATATTTTGGCTCCTGCTGGAATCAGTGTTGGTCAGGAGGTTATTTCAGGTTCAAGTGTTCCTTTTGAGACTGGGAATGCAATGCCTTTATCTGCTATCCCCTTAGGTTCTAGTGTTCATTGTGTTGAACTTTATCCAGGTCGAGGTGGACAAATGGTTCGCTCGGCTGGCGCGAGTGCTCAGGTTATGGCTAAGGAAGGAGAGTATGTGGCGTTGAAATTACCTTCTACTGAAGTTAGGCTTGTAAGGTGCGAGTGCTATGCAACGCTCGGAGAAGTTGGCAATTCAGAGATTCGTAATACTAGTCTAGGTAAAGCAGGTAGAAAAAGATGGCTGGGTAGAAGGCCGCAAGTTCGAGGAAGTGTTATGAACCCTTGCGATCACCCTCATGGTGGTGGAGAGGGACGTGCACCAGTTGGCCGAGCTGGCCCTGTCACTCCTTGGGGTAAACCAGCGCTAGGCTTGAAAACCCGCAGGCGTAATAAACCTAGTAATAGGTTTGTTGTTAGGAAACGTCGTCGAGTCTCCAAGCGGAGTCGAGGAGGGCGTGATTCTTGATGTTCTTCATCGTCATGTATTTCTCTTAATTCTCAATGGGACGTTCACTTAAAAAAGGCCCTTTTATTGCCGCCAGCCTTCTTCAAAAGGTTGAAAAACAAAATAGTAATGATGACAAATCAGTCATTAAAACTTGGTCAAGGGCATCAACAATTCTTCCAATTATGATTGGGCACACTATTGCTGTTCACAATGGCAAATCTCATGTTCCGGTTTTTATTACTGAGCAAATGGTTGGTCACAAATTAGGAGAGTTTGCTCCTACAAGAACATATAGAGGCCATATGAAAGACAAAAAAGGAGGTCGTTAAATGACTGATTCACCACTTGCTCAGGCTCATGGACGTTATATTCGAGGTTCGGCGTCCAAGGTTCGTCGAGTTTTAGATCAAATTCGAGGTAGAAGCTATCGAGATGCTTTGATTATGCTTGAGTTCATGCCTTATCGTTCAACAGGTCCAATAACCAAAGTTCTTAGGTCAGCTGTTGCTAATGCTGAGAATAATCTTGGGTTGGATCCATCCTCATTATTTATTAAAACTGCTTCGGCTGATATGGGACCTTCTATGAAACGCTATCGGCCAAGAGCTCAAGGGAGGGCCTTTGCAATTAAAAAACAAACATGCCATATCAGTATTGCTGTGGCTCCTTCAACTGGATCATCCAGCACGGAGGCTTCTGACTGATGGGACATAAAATACATCCAAATGGTTTACGGCTTGGAATTACCCAAGAGCATCGTTCTCGTTGGTATGCATCAAGCAAAACATATCCTTTGCTTCTGCAGGAGGATGACAGGATCAGGGTGTTTATTCAGAAGAAATATGGTGCTGCTGGCATAAGTGATGTTTTGATAGCTCGTAAAGCTGATCAACTAGAGGTAGAACTTAAAACTGCCCGTCCTGGGGTCATAGTTGGTCGTCAAGGTAGTGGCATAGAAGAGCTAAGATCCGGCATTCAAAAAACAATTGGTGATCGAAGTAGACAAGTTCGCATTAATGTTGTTGAAATTGAAAGAGTTGATGCAGATGCTCATCTCCTAGCCGAATATATTGCGCAGCAACTTGAGAAAAGAGTTGCCTTTCGTAGAACAATTCGTATGGCCGTGCAAAGAGCCCAAAGAGCAGGGGTTCTTGGTCTGAAAATCCAGGTAGGAGGCCGTTTGAATGGAGCAGAAATTGCTCGTTCTGAATGGACCAGAGAGGGACGTGTTCCATTGCATACTTTGAGAGCAGAGATTGATTATGCAAATAAAACTGCCAATACTACTTATGGTGTTTTGGGAATAAAGGTCTGGGTTTTTAAAGGCGAAGTTTTGTCTAAAGAAGATCAACCTTTACCTGTTGGGGCTAGTCCTCGACGAAAAGGTAATCGAAGGCCTCAACAATTTGAGGACAGATCCAATGAAAGCAAATAAGGAGGTATAAACCATGCTTAGTCCAAAACGCACCAAATTTCGTAAGCAACAACGCGGCCGTATGAGAGGAGTCGCAACTAGAGGCAATAAAATTGCTTTTGGTGAGTTTGCTTTACAGGCTCAAGAATGTGGATGGCTTACTTCAAGACAGATTGAAGCAAGTAGACGGGCTATGACTCGTTACGTTAAGCGCGGCGGCCAGATCTGGATTCGCATTTTTCCTGACAAACCAGTTACAATGAGGCCTGCTGAGACTCGAATGGGTTCAGGTAAAGGTAACCCTGAGTTTTGGGTTGCTGTTGTTAAACCTGGTCGAGTACTTTTTGAAATGGGTGGCGAAGATATTACTGAGGAAATTGCTAAGGAAGCAATGCGCTTAGCTCAATACAAACTCCCAATTAAAACAAAGTTTATTGGATTGGAAGAAGGTCAAAAGCCGACTCAAGTTGGTAAGGCCCCTCCTAAATCATCAGCCAATTCTTTGAATGAGGCTGAACCAGCTCCTCAGGCTGATACCGCATCTGTCACTACTTCGGAGTCTTAAAATTATGGCTGACTTAGAAAAGTTAGATGTTGGCAAATTATCTGACAGCGAGATTAAAGAAAAGATCGATCTTACCCGTCGTGAATTATTTGATCTTCGCTTTCAATTAGCAACTAGGCAGCTCAGTGAAACTCATCGTTTCAAGAGAGCTCGTGTCCAGCTTGCACAGCTTTTAACTGCTCAGGGCGAGCGTAGTCGCTCCAAAACTTAAAATCGAAAATCTTTAAAATCATGGCTCTCAAGGAAAGGTTAGGCACTGTTGTTAGTGACAAGATGGATAAGACAGTGGTTGTAGCGGTTGAGAACCGTTTCCCGCATCCTATCTATCAGAAGACAGTTAGTAGAACAACTCGATATAAGGCTCACGATGAGGCAAATAATTGCAAAGTTGGAGACAGGGTTCGTATTACTGAAACAAGGCCTTTGAGTGCAACAAAAAGATGGTCGGTTGCAGAAGTTTTAAGAACAACTAATCAAGAGACTAAGGAGGTTGGCAAATGATTCAGCAAGAGACTTTTCTCACTGTTGCAGATAATAGTGGTGCCAAACGTCTGCAATGCATTCGTGTCCTAGGCTCTAATCGTAGATATGCCCATGTTGGTGATGTAATTGTTGCTGCAGTTAAGGATGCCGTGCCAAATATGGGGGTTAAAAAATCAGATGTTGTGAAGGCAGTAGTAGTTCGAACTAAAGCAACTTTGAGGAGGGATACAGGTAATTCAATTCGATTCGATGATAATGCGGCTGTTTTGATTAATGAAGATAAAAATCCCAGAGGAACAAGGGTTTTTGGACCTGTTGCTCGCGAACTACGTGAACGAAACTTCACGAAAATTGTATCTTTAGCCCCGGAGGTGATTTAAGTGTTAGACGCTAAGCAGACTAAGAAACCTTCTTTGCCAGTCAAGATGCGAATTCGTAAAGGTGATACGGTTCAAATCATTAATGGGAAAGAGAAAGGTAAAACAGGGGAAGTGTTGAAGACCATGCCAATTGAGAATCGTGTAGTTGTTAAAGGTATCAATCTTCGTACACGTCATCTGAAGCCTACTCAGGAAGGGGAATCAGGTCGAATTGTTACTGAAGAGGCTTCTTTGCATGCATCTAATGTGATGTTTTATTCAACTCAAAAAAAGGTTGCAAGTCGCATTGAGGTTTTTATTGACAAGGATGGTTCTAAAAAACGACGGCTTAAGAAAACTGGTGAATTAATTGATTAATTCATTCATTCTTTTTCTCTTCTTGATCATTTTCTCAATTTCAATTCTGACAAAGACCAGAATTAACTTCTAACTCAACTATGTCACTCAAAAATCGTTATCGAGAGACTATTAGACCTAAACTATTAAAAGATTTAGGATTTTCTAATATTCATCAAGTCCCTAAAGTCCTAAAGATCAATGTTAATAGGGGTTTAGGAGAAGCTGCTCAAAATTCCAAAGCATTAGAAGCTTCTCTCTCAGAAGTGTCAACAATTACAGGTCAGAAAGCCCTTGTGACAAGAGCTAAAAAGGCAATTGCTGGATTTAAGATCCGACAGGGAATGCCAATTGGTTGTGCGGTAACTCTGCGTGGAGAAAGAATGTATGCTTTTTTGGAAAGATTAATAAATCTTGCTTTGCCAAGAATTAGGGATTTCCGTGGGGTTAGTCCTAAGAGCTTTGACGGTCGGGGTAATTTCACTTTAGGTGTTAAAGAACAGCTTATTTTCCCTGAAATCTCATTTGACAAAGTTGATGCTATACGAGGAATGGATATAACGATTGTCACCAGTGCCAGAACCGATGAGGAGGGCCGAGCTCTTCTTAAGGAGATGGGAATGCCTTTCCGGAGTAACTGAAACTATGGCTAATCACGATCCAATTTCAGACATGCTCACTCGAATTAGAAATGCGAGTGAAAAGCGACATGAGAAGACTCGTGTTCCGGCTTCAAGGATGTCTAGGAGTATTGCTAAAGTCCTTCAAAATGAGGGTTTTATTTCTCACGTTAGTGAGGAGGGACAAGGGGTTAAAACTCAACTGGTTCTAGAATTGAAGTACAGCGGCAAACATCGCCATCCAACAATTCGTTCCATGAAACGAGTTAGTAAGCCAGGCTTGAGAATTTACAAAAACAATCGTGGCCTCCCAAAGGTTTTAGGTGGCCTTGGAGTAGCGATTATTTCCACATCAAAAGGTGTTATGAGTGACCGTGATGCTCGAAAACAGGGCGTTGGTGGTGAAGTCCTCTGTTACGTGTATTAATTAGGAGCTTTTATTATGTCCCGTATTGGCAAAAAACCTATAACAGTTCCTGAGAAGGTCGATGTTACTCTTGACGGACTAACTATTACTGTAAAGGGCCCTAAAGGCGAACTTACTAGGATACTTCCAGAAGGAGTAAGTCTTGCTCACTCTGATGGATTGATTACTGTTACTGCGGATAGTGATAAGAGAAAGGCTAGAGAGCGACATGGTTTGTCTAGAACATTGGTTGCAAATATGATTGAGGGAGTTAGTAATGGCTATTCAAAACAGTTGGAAATAGTAGGTGTAGGTTCTAGAGCCCAGGTAAAAGGCAAGAAACTTGTAGTGAGTGCTGGCTATAGTCATCCTGTGGAGGTTATTCCTCCTGAGGGGATTACTTTTAAAGTTGAGAGCAATACGAATGTATTTATCTCTGGGATCGATAAGGAGCTTGTCGGGAATGAAGCCGCAAAAATTCGGGCTATACGACCACCTGAACCTTATAAAGGAAAAGGGATTAAATATGCTGGTGAGCATATAGTCAGGAAAGCAGGTAAGTCTGGTAAGAAATAAAAACCTTTTCATTTACTTATTTTTTTAATCATGGCAACTCTTTCACGTAAACAAAAAACTCAGAAGCGTCATAAACGTCTTCGCCGTTATTTAAGCGGTACCTTAGAAAGACCTCGCTTGGCAGTATTTCGCTCAAATAACCATATTTATGCCCAAGTTATTGACGATATTGCTCAAAATACTCTTTGCTCAGCTTCGACAGTTGAAAAGGAGGTTCTCTCAAATAGTAAAGTTAATGCCAGCACTTGTGCAGCCTCCTCGGTTGTAGGGGAGCTTCTTGCAAAACGTGCTCTTGATAAGGGTATCAATCAAGTTGTATTTGATAGAGGTGGAAGCCTTTATCACGGCAGAGTGAAGGCTCTAGCTGAGGCAGCTCGTAAAGCAGGTCTTGCATTCTGATTATTGTTTTAAAATGACCGCAACTAACTCAAAAGAAAATTCATCATCTGCAGCTCCTTCAACTTCGGAGGGCAAGCAAGAACAACGTCGAGGGAATAATCGAGGCGGTGATCGCCGTGGAAGGCGTTCTGACAGAAGAAATCAAGAAAGAGATTCTGAGTGGCAAGAAAGAGTGATTCAGATCAGAAGAGTCTCAAAAACCGTTAAGGGAGGGAAGAAAATGAGTTTTCGTGCAATAGTTGTAGTTGGTAATGAGAAAGGCCAAGTTGGAGTTGGAGTTGGTAAAGCTGGAGATGTAATTGGAGCAGTTCGTAAAGGTGTTGCTGATGGAAAGAAGAACCTAGTAAAAGTCCCCTTGACTCCAAATAGTTCAATTCCTACTCTTTCAAATGGAAGAGATGGAGCAGCAAGTGTTCTGATTCGCCCTGCGGCTCCTGGAACAGGTGTAATTGCTGGAGGTTCTATTCGTACTGTTTTGGAACTTGCAGGTATTAAAAATGTTTTAGCAAAAAGGCTGGGAAGTAAAACACCTTTAAATAATGCTCGTGCTGCAATGGTAGCTTTGTCTCTATTACGAACTCACAAGGCTACTGCTAAAGAACGAGGTATATCCCTCGAGCAGATTTATTCTTGAAATTATTATGATTATTAGACTTCATTCATTAAAATCAAATACTGGCTCTAGAAAAAAGAAGCTTCGGAAAGGACGTGGTATTGCCGCAGGCCAGGGAGCTAGTTGTGGCTTTGGTATGAGAGGCCAGAAATCTCGTTCTGGTAGGCCAACTAGACCTGGCTTTGAGGGAGGACAAATGCCTTTATATAGACGGGTACCTAAGTTGAAACATTTTCCTTTAATTAATCAGAAATTTTTTACCATAATTAATGTTTCGTCCCTAAATCAAGTCAAGGAAGGAACAATAGTCAATTTAGATTCTCTTGTTAAAGCAGGAATTGTTACTAGTCCAAAGTATCCCTTGAAAGTCCTTGGTAATGGAACTTTGAAAGTTAAATTGACTGTTGAAGCTGCTTCATTTACTTCCTCAGCTAGAAATAAAATAGAAGCCGCTGGTGGGACCTGTAAGGTTTTTGATTAAATTAGATCACATATGTAATTCCTTCTATTGAATCTCACTTATTTGCTTGATATTTTTCATTTCAGTTCATGCTTGTTACTCGAGGCCGAAACCCAAGTGCATCAGAAGTAATAACCCAGTTATTCCTCAACAAAGAACTTAGGGGAAGGGTTTTAGTAACTTTAGGGATGCTGCTATTTGTCCGGTTAGGTATTTATATTCCTGTTCCAGGCATTGATGCCGATAAATTTCAAAAATTCATAGAGCAAGGTGGCCAGCTCATAGGATTCTTAGATATTTTTACTGGAGGTGGAATTTCAACCCTTGGGGTTTTTGCACTTGGAATTCTTCCTTTTATTAATGCATCGATAATCATTCAGCTATTAACCGCTGCCTTACCTCAGTTGGAAGATTTGCAAAAGAACGAAGGTGAAGCGGGGCGCAGAAAAATTGCACAGATCACACGCTACGTGGCTCTTGGATGGGGCTTTATGCAAAGTTTAGTATTTGCAACGATTCTTCTGCCATATGCCGACAACACAATGGGGAGTGATGCACAGTTCCTGATGCAAACATCAATTGCATTGGTTACTGGGTCAATTATTGTCATGTGGCTCAGTGAAATTATTACTGAAAAAGGCATTGGTCAAGGAGCTTCACTAGTTATCTTCTTGAATATTGTTGCGACTCTTCCTAAAGCATTAAGCTCTACGATTGAAAAGGCTCAGACTGGAGATAGAAACGACGTTTTTGGAATTATTGTTCTTTTAGTTGTTTTTTTAATAACCATTGTTGGGATCATTTTTGTTCAAGAGGGTGCGAGGAAATTGCCAATTGTTAGTGCTAAAAGACAAATAGGTGGAACAGCTATATTGCCTACTCGTCAAAGTTATTTACCTTTGAAGCTTAATGCAGGTGGGGTAATGCCTATCATTTTTGCTTCTGCCTTAATCTTTCTTCCTATAACAATTGCGAATTTTGCAAAGGACACAAAAATTGGCCCTTTTTTATTAAAGGTTTCTGGGGCTTTGAATCCTGGTGCTGCTAACCCTTGGCCTTATGCAATTACTTTTTTTGCATTAATTGTTGGTTTTTCATATTTCTATGCATCATTAACCATTAATCCAGTTGACATTTCAGCAAATTTAAAAAGAGGTGGCGTTGCAATACCTGGGGTTCGTCCTGGCAGTGCTACAGCAAAGTACCTTTCTGGTGTTCAAAATAGGCTGACTCTACTTGGAGGCTTGTTTTTAGGATCTGTCGCTATAGTGCCAGCCGCTGTTGAACGGGCCACCAATGTACAGACTTTTCAGGGTTTGGGTGCAACCTCTTTGCTTATTCTTGTGGGCGTTGCCATTGATACTGCAAAACAAGTTCAGACTTATGTGATTTCACAGAGGTATGAAGGACTTGTTCGTCAGTAATAATTATTAGAAAGTTTTTA
>QCJV01000002.1 GCA_003215795.1 Prochlorococcus sp. AG-409-F19 | reverse complement strand
GTAGAGATAGGAGCACCTTTCTTTGCATTATCAATGGATTTTGAATGGGTCGATATAGGTAAAGTTCCAGATTATTGGAGTGCGATTCGAAATGTTTTACTTGGGGAAGTTAGACAAATTGAAATACCTGGAAAGGAAATTAGGCCTGGCATCTTTACTGGACTAAATGTTTCCGCTAATTGGGATAAGATTAATGTTACTGGACCTATTTATGTAGGAGGCATGACTTGCATTGAAGATGGAGCAACAATTGTTGGTCCTTCAATGATTGGCCCAAGTTGTTATATTTGCGAAGGAGCAACAATTGACAATTCAATAATTTTTGACTATTCCCGTATTGGGCCAGGTGTGCAACTTTTAGAAAAACTAGTTTTTGGTAGATATTGCGTTGACAAAAATGGTGACCATTTAGATTTACAAGATGCAGCTCTTGATTGGTTGATTACAGATTCTCGAAGACAAGATCTAGGGCAACCATCCCCACAGCAGAAGGCTATGGCGGAATTGTTAGGGACTGATCTTATTGGAACGGTTAATTAATGTATGTTTGCTAGCTCAAGTATTTGTGGGATCTTAGCCTCTGCTTTTATTGCCATAATGTGGACTCCTTTGGCTATTCCTGTAAAGCTTTTAATTTGCTCTGCAGCAATTGATATTCCTTCTAAATAAGGATCTTCAGCTGTATCGAGCCTATTTAAGATTTCCTCTGGTATAGATGCGCCTGGAACAACCTTGTTAATAAAATGAGCGTTTTTGGCAGATTTCAATAAAAAGACACCCGCTAACGTAGGAAGTTCAAGAGGGTCCGCAATTTCTTTACAAAATCTTTCAAGTATTTTTGGATCCATTACCATTTGCGTTTGTAAAAACTTAGCTCCGCTAAGCTTCTTTCTTTCTAGCCTCTTCCTGAGGCTATTGAAATTTTTAGAATTAGGATCTGCTGCTGCTCCAGGAAATAGTTTTGTTGGACCATTTTCAAGAAATCCAGCAACAGGATCTTCTCCTCTATTAAGTGCAGAGATTTGTTTTAGAAGCTGAACTGATTCGTAATCATGTACTGGCCTTGCATTAGGTTGGTCGCCCACACGTACTGGATCACCGGTAAGGCATAAAACATTTTTAATTCCTAAAGCATTTGCCCCTAGAATTTCCGCTTGAAGACCAATTCGATTTTTATCTCTACAAGTGATTTGTAGAATAGGTTCTATTTTTTGTTCTAAAAGTAATTTACAAACTGCAAGACTACTCATCCTCATGATTGCTCTGCTTCCATCGGTAACATTAATGGCGTGAACTTTTCCTCTTAAATGCCTTGCATTAGAAAGGGCCTTTGAGGCATCTCCTCCTCGTGGGGGCATGACTTCTGCCGTGATTGTGACTTCACTTGAGTGAAGAGATTTTTGAAGAATGGAATTCAAGTTTCTTATTAGATAATTACTATTACTTATCAATGACCCTAGCTTGCGTAATATGAATTAGATCAGTTGCGATGGAGGGCATGTTTTCAGGAGATTTCTCCAATTCTGTTCAAATGTCCCTTTCTGCAAGAGAGATGGAGATTATTGAACTTGTTGCTGATGGGCTAACTAATCAAGAGATAGCTCAAAAATTAACGATCAGTAAACGTACTGTAGATAATCACGTGAGCAATATGTTTACTAAAACAGGCTCTAAAAATCGAGTTGCCCTATTAAATTGGGCTATGGATCATGGGAAAATTTGTCGGGATGGATTTAATTGTTGTTCTTTGCCTGATGACGAGCCTCCCGCAACCGATGGTTAGCGTGCATTGGGCTTAGAACCTATTAGATTGATTAGAAGGATTCAGCAGAGGAAATTTCTGAGAGCTCGGCATAAGCCAAATAAAGTTCACTATCTGACCATCTGAAGAGCAGAATTTCGTCAATTAAATCTCAAGCTAATCTGGAATTTTTATGGTGATTGTTTATTTATTTGAGATTGAAGTATTGGAGTTCTTTTGGAGACCAATCAGAAATAGGTATTTGCGCAAGTGAGGCATTGCTTAATTTTTTAATTCCAGTAATTTCTTCACCGCACCAGCTAGGCTTTTCTATAACTTCCGTTTTTGAAGATAATTCGACTTCAGCTAGGGCTAATGGGTAGTTGTCACCCATAAAACAGTCAACAACCCAGTCTCCGGGCCTAAAATCAAGTATATATCTATGTTTGATTAGTTTTTTTGTGCTTAGATCCCATAAACAGAGGGCGTCTTGTAATGGAATAGGGTATTCAAATTCATGGCTAATCATTAGCTCTGAAGATTTCTTGAAAGTGAGTTCAGATTTCTTGTTATTTATGATTCTCGTTCTTATGATCCATTCGTCAAAATTTGTTGATAAATAAGCTTGATGAAATTTTTGCATTTCTTTAGCAAAGACTTTCCATCCTTCCCCTTGGATCATGAAACGTCTTTCTATTTCAAAAGCCATTGTGCCTACTTTGTTCTATTGAGTCATTGACTAAGCTGCCTGCCCAATGAAGTTTTTGTGCGAGTGTTCTGAAGTAGGAGGAGCTTTGTTCTAGAAGGATCAGTAAGGCACTATGCCTTGCTTTTTGAATTAAACATCTTTCACCTTCTTGAATAAGTGATTTTCCAACACCGTCTTGCCAAATTTTGACTTTACGGTTTTTGCTCCCAAGGGGTTTAATTATTAGGGTAGACCCAGCTGGAACAACAATAGTTCTGCTTGATAAGCTCATGGGGCATATTGGGCTAACAACAATTGCTTCAACACCCGGATGAAGAATGGGCCCTCCCGCACCCATTGCATAGGCGGTTGAACCGGTTGGGGTAGATAAGATCAAACCATCACCTTTGTATATATCTACAGCTTCTCCATCAATTTCTAGTTGAAGTGAGCAGGTTGGTGAGACTTCATCTCTATAGGAATGAAAATAAATATCATTTAATGCCCAAAATAAATCTTCTTTTTTGTTTTCAGGATCAATATTTTTATTTACTTCTAACTGTCCTTGAAGCATCATTCTACTTTGAAGTGCATATTGATCTTTTTCCAGCTTGTCCCAAAGTTTTTTATCTTTTAATAATTGCCGGTCATGTGTAAGGAACCCCAAATTACCTCCAACATTGAAACTTAAAATAGGTATTTTGTGTCTAGAAAGATGTCTTGCTGCTCCAAGCACTGTTCCATCTCCACCAAGAACAACTGCTAAGTTCGGGAGTTGGGTTGCTTCTTTTAGAAGAATTGGAAATGGATTGGATTCTAAACTGCTTTCCACAGCAGTAACTTTCACACCTAAAGATTGTAGATAGTTAGAGCATGAAAGAGCTTCTTGTTCTGCAGGTTGGCTGTTTGATTTATATATTATCCATACTAAATCAATATTCATTTTTTATAGTTACCATTTGAGCAGGTTGAAACTTTCCATATCAACTGTAGTTCTATTTCTATATAGAGAAAGTAAAATTGCTAACCCAACAGCTGCTTCAGCAGCTGCGACAGTAATAACAAATACAGTGAAAACTTGACCTCTTATTAGATTTCCATCAATATAAGATGAAAAGGCCATTAAGTTTATATTCACTGCATTTAACATTAGTTCAATGCTCATTAGGACTCGGACTGCATTGCGACTATTAATTAAACCCCATACACCTATGCAAAAAAGTATTGATGCAATTAATAAATATGCGTTTAGAGGTATTAATTCTTGAGAGTTAAACATCTTACTAGAGCTTGGTTTAAATAATGTCCTACTTAATCAATCATTTGATTGATTAAGTAGGACATTATCCGTAGAATTATTAATAATATTTTCTTGAATTGATTTAGTCGTTTCTAACTCAATTGATATAACATCTCTTCTAGCTAATACTATTGCACCAATCATAGCCATTAGTAAAAGTACTGATGCTAATTCAAAAGGTAGAAGGTAATCAGTGAATAAGTGCTCACCAATTCGCTCGGTTGCTATTTCTCCTATAGCCTGAGGTCCTGGAGTTGCCCAATTTGTTATTATGTTTACCCTAAATAAGAGAGCAAGAAGTCCTGCACAAACACATCCAGAGAAGAACTTTCTCAGTTTTAAACCTTTTATAGGTTTCATTACTTCCTTTTTATTTACTAACATTATTGCAAAGAGTATTAGAACATTCACGGCACCTACATAAACTAAAACTTGGGCTGCTGCAACAAAACTGGCATTCAAAAGTAAATATAATCCAGCCACGGACATGAAGACACCACCAAGTAGAAAAGCCGAGTAAACTATATTTTCAATTAATACAACTCCAAGTCCACCACTAACAATGACGCTGGAAAGAATTAAGAAGCAAATTAACTCTGTACTAGTCGAGATAGTCATTGTGTTTTCTCTCCAATTGACGCTGTATCATTGTCAATAGTTTTTATTAGTACTTCAGAAGGTAACTTGCCTGCTCTGGAGCTATCTTTTTCTAATTCATGGGGATCCATTACACCTTGAGGAAGATAAGCTAATTCTTTTAAAGCTATGACAGAAGGGTCCGTAGTTACGTTTGTAGGTAGTCTCCCTAGAGCTACATTATCAAAATTCAAATTATGACGATCAAACGCTGCAAGTTCATATTCTTCAGTCATGGAAAGGCAATTTGTGGGGCAATATTCAACACAATTTCCACAAAATATACATACTCCGAAATCAATGGAATAATTCCTGAGCTCTTTCTTTTTTGTTTCTTTATTCATGACCCAGTCGACGACTGGTAAATTAATTGGGCAAACTCTTACACAAACTTCACATGCAATACACTTGTCAAACTCATAGTGTATTCGTCCTCGATATCTTTCTGAAGGAATTAGTTTTTCGTATGGATATTGGACCGTAATTGGTCGTCTACGCATATGGTCAAAGGTAACTGCTAAGCCTTGTAAAAGGTATTTGCCTGCACTTATCGCATCTTGTGCATATTCTGCTGCTTTCTGAAAAAAAGTAACCATTGGAATTTATTTAATTATTTGATGAACCTCATAATCAAATCTTACAGGGGTTTCTATAGAAATAAGTGCCTTTATATTTAAAAATGCAAATTGTTTTCAATTGCTAATTCCTTAGGTTTTCTTTTAGCCACCAAATGCAATAGGAAAGGCTAGTTTTAAAGCAGCAGTAAATAGTAAATTGACGAGAGAAATCGGAAGTAAGAATTTCCACCCAAGATCAAGCAATTGATCTATTCTCACTCTTGGTGTTGTCCATCTAAGTAATATTGCTAAGAAGACCAATAAGTAAGTTTTGAATACTGTCATTATTATTCCTATCGTTGCAGCAATGATTTGAATAACTGGTGCATTAGGTGATTGGCCTAAAGAATGGGTAATTAGGTCTATAGGGATTGGGAAGCCCCAGCCTCCAAGGTAAAGAACTGAGACTAATAAAGAAGATAAAATTAAATTTATGTAGCTCCCTAAATAAAAAAGAGCAAATTTCATTCCTGCATATTCAGTCTGATACCCAGCAACTAGTTCTTCCTCTGCTTCTGGAAGATCAAATGGGAGTCTCTCACATTCAGCAAGAGCGCATATCCAGAAAATTAAAAAACCAACAGGTTGCCTAAAGATATTCCAACTTAATAAGCCGGCAGTATTTTGTTGATTAACAATATCAACTGTACTTAGAGAATTACTCATCATAACTACTGCCAATACAGCTAAGGCAAGAGGAATCTCATAACTGATTGATTGCGCTGCGGCCCTGAGACCTCCTAGGAGGGAATATTTATTATTCGAAGCATATCCACTCATTAAAAGTCCAATTGGCTGAATACTACTTAATGCAATCCATAAAAAAATTCCGATACCTACATTGCTAATCAACAAATTTTGGCCAAAGGGAACAATTAGCCAAGAAAGGATCACTGGAATTAAAACCAAAATAGGACCCAGTGTAAAAAGCAGACTATCTGCTTTTTTAGGAATGATATCTTCCTTGACTAGTAGTTTTAATCCATCTGCAACTGGCTGAAGAATGCCTAAGGCACCTGCATATTCTGGCCCAATCCTTTGTTGAGCTGCCGCAGAAATCTTTCTCTCAAGCCATACTGTCACTAGAACTCCTATTAGAGAAGCTGTGAGAACTAGAAGCATTGGGAGTGGCAACCACAGAAGGTGCGCAATGCTTGAAGGTAGACCAATACCTTGCAGAAGATGATTGAAACTTATTTCGAGATCCAAGCCTGTATCCACTACTGCAATGAAAACTATTTTTAGAGTAGTGAACATTCTAGATAATTACTTGCTTTTAATTTACTCGTATTAGTTCTTAGCTCGCTCATCTAAAGCGACCCAAGTTCTCGTTTTAGCACCTGTATAAATTTGCGTGGGCCGAAAGATTCTATTTGCACTCAGTTGCTCGCGCCAATGTGCAAGCCATCCAGCAACTCTTGAAATTGCAAAAATAGGAGTAAATAGATCTCTAGGAATCCCTAATTTTCTATAAACAAGACCTGAATAGAAGTCAACATTTGGGTATATCCCTTTTGGACCTAGCAACGGAGAAGCTTCATTCTCGACTGCTTTTGCTACGTTATACATTTCATCTGTTCCAAAGCGGGCAAACAAATCTTCTGCAAAACTTTGAAGGAGAGTAGCTCTAGGATCTTTTACCTTGTATTCTCTATGCCCAAAGCCCATGATTTTTGTTTTTTTGGTGATTGCACGTTCTAAATATGCCTTAGCTTTGTCAGGTGAATTAATTTCTTCAAGCATGGCAATAACATCTTCGTTTGCCCCCCCATGCAACGGTCCTGCAAGAGTTCCAACTGCTGAAGCAATCACTGCGTAAGGATCTGTCAATGTACTTGCAGTAACTCGAGCACTAAATGTACTTGCATTTAAGCTGTGCTCTGCATGAAGGATTAGACATCTATCGAATACTCGTGCTGCAAGAGGATCTGGCTCCTTTTCAGTAAGCATATAAAGGAAATTGGCTGAATAAGGTAAATCGTCTCTAGGTCTTATCGGATCCTCCCCTTTTCGGATTAGCTGAAAAGCAGCAACCATTGTGGGTATTTTGGCTATTAATCTAACAACTGCGTCATAGATATATTCTGGATCATCTATTGCTCTTCTTGAGTAAAAGAGCCCTAAAGAAGCAGCACTCGATTGGAGTGCATCCATTGGATGACCTGATGCGGGAAAGCATTTCATCATATCTCTTACTCTGAAACTTAAACGACGATGCATTTGAATTGCTTCTTCGAAATCTCTTAATTGGCTTGCGCTTGGTAGTTCGCCCCAAATAAGAAGAAAAGTCGTTTCTAAGAAACTGCTTTTGGCTGCTAATTCTGCAATTGGATAACCTCTATAGTTGAGCTCTCCTTGATTCCCATCAATATCACAGATCGCCGATTGAGTAACTGGAACACCTTCAAGGCCTGGTCTTAACACCAGGTTGGTTGTATTTTTTGAATTTTCTATAGCTTTATGCTCCAAAGCTTTCCATCAATAAAGATACTTCTTTTTTTATTTGAAAATAAGTGTTTGATCAGTACGTCAAAGCAAAATTATTAATTTATTGATAGTACCCCCCTTAAATTTAAAGCTGATTCCTCATTTTGATTATCTTCCCCAACATTTAATTCTAAATGGGTTGCTTTCAGATTAGGAGCTTTACTGACACCTGTTTTTATTATTTGCCAAGGTTTCCAACTATTTAAGATTCGTTGAGTAGAGTCTTCTCCAAGTGATAATTTCTGGGTTGTCTCAATTTCTGGTTTTGTCACTATTTGATTTAGTTGATCTATTTGCTGACCAGATTGATTTTCTCTATGTCTTTCTTCTAGCAAGGAAATATCATTTGTCCACAAATTGATATTAGGTGTTTTTGATAATATTAACTCAATTTTAGGAAATAATTCATAAAGAAGTTCTTCTCGCTTAACAACTAGCTTTGACCATACTGTTATTGTTTTATCTTGTAGGTTTACAATTGATTTGTTGAAACCTTGATCTTCAAGAATTGACTCAATCTTGCTTAATATATCATCACCTTTAACTCCTAATAGCCATCCTTTCGTATTAGTACCTATGATCAATTCATCTTTCTCCAGTTCAACAATTATATTTGATATAGGTGTCTGAAAATCTAATAATGACTTTCTGAACAAATCGCCAAACCATTTGGAGTAAATATCTGCTTTATCTATATCTATTAATTTCGTAGCTTTATTAATAATAGCTATATTTTCAAGGTTTAATTCTTGATAGTTAAATGGAATTACATCATTGTTATTATTAGTTCCCATGAAATTGAAATTTTCATTAAATTTAAAATAACTATCTAAGAATATTTTATTGCCTTCGGCTTTGACTGATGCTGCAAATCCACTAGGTTTAATTTTTTCAACAACTAGTGCTGGAACCTGTAAAAAGGATTGAAGTGCTTCTGATGACGCAGTTATTAATGCAGAACCATCATCAAGATTAGCTATTGTTTCTTTTAATTCATTATCGAATAGTTGATTTTTACTTGGATCCTTGGAAACTTGGATTGCTTGTTCAATTACTTGCTTGTCGGAGGAAACTATAAGCACATTATTGTCAAATAGCGACATGGAAATTGACTGGTTGTCATTTTCAAGATTCTGATTTATTTCGTGTATTATATATTCCCCTTCAAATTCCTCTTTTTCTATTTCTAATCCACTAGAACTTTGCTTTTCCCAGTAGCTAGTTATGAAGTTTTGAGTTGCATCATTATTAATACCTTCTAGAGCTAATAACCAAGCTTTCTCGTTAGGAACACCGACATTATTTAAAATAGAAAAACTAAACCTAGGCTTGATCCATTTTGATAGGTCTTGTTCAAAATCTAAACCTATTAATGCAAATAAACCGTTTCTAAAAGTGTTCCCTTTGTTTAGTGCCAGATTATGTTTTTTTTGCGTTGAAAGTGATGCTATGTATTTGGGTATCTGATTAGCATCTATATTGAAATGAATTGTGAGATATGAATTTTTAGGAATATATCTACCGGAGTCAGGAACCTCTATTGTTTGAATGTCTAGCTTCAAAGGCTTGTTTGTATTTGATTCTTTCCATATTCCTAGTGTAGCTACCACTATGAGTACAAGAGTTAAACCTAAGCTGAAAACGAAGGGGTTTGCCTTCATATACTTGAATTACTTTGCTTAGCTAATCTTCTATATAAGCGATTAAAACTCTTTTAGCTCTATACAATAATGAAATGAATCAGAAAATTCCCATACAGATTTCTCCAGAAGACTTGCAGACATGGATACTTGATGATCCCTCCAGGTTAATTCTAGTAGATGTTAGAGAAACAGAAGAATTGACGATAGCTCCTTTCCCCTACCAAGTGTTACATTTGCCATTAAGTGGATTCAGCTCTTGGTCTCAAACGTTTCGAGAAAACTTACCGCTTGAAAAAAAAATTGTGGTTCTTTGCCATTCTGGTTTGAGAAGTTGGAATTTTGGCGTTTGGCTATTAGAACAGGACTTTCATTATCCAGTCTGGAATCTTAAAGGTGGAATAGATGCTTGGAGCCAGGAAGTAGACGATTCAGTACCACGATATTAATTTTATGATTTAAAGAAAAGTCAATCCATATAATTCAGGCTTTTTGCGACTGTGTTTACATCTTTGTCGCCGCGCCCAGAACAATTAATAACAATTTCTGTCCCTTGAGGTAGATCTGGACAAAGCTTTTCCAGAAATGCAAAAGCATGAGCAGTTTCTAATGCAGGAATGATTCCCTCTTTCTCACTGACTAGTTGAAGCGCACTAAGTGCCTCTTGATCAGTTATTGCGACATATTCTGCTCTCCCAATTTCTTTGAAGTAACTATGTTCAGGACCAACTCCTGGGTAATCAAGCCCTGCACTAATTGAATGAGCTTCTTTAACTTGGCCATTGGCGTCTTGGAGAAGAAGACTCATAGCACCATGTAAAACACCTATGCGACCTTCTGTAATTGTTGCGGCATGGCGGTTTGTATTTACCCCTTCTCCTGCAGCTTCTACTCCAATCATTCTTACTGATCTATCTTCAACAAAAGGATGGAATAATCCCATTGCATTAGACCCTCCACCTACGCAGGCCAGGAGGACATCAGGAGACCTGCCAAAGGCTTTTTGGCATTGTTCTTTTGCTTCTTCACCAATGACTGCATGAAAATCTCTTACCAGCATTGGATAAGGATGTGGTCCAGCAACTGATCCAAGAATATAGTGAGTTGATTCGACATTCGTGACCCAATCTCGAATTGCTTCACTAGTGGCATCTTTTAGTGTTGCAGTTCCAGCAGTCACAGGATGAACCTTGGCTCCGAGTAATTTCATCCTGAAAACATTTAATGCTTGCCTTTCCATATCTTCTTTGCCCATGTAAATAACGCATTTCAGTCCAAAACGAGCACATACAGTGGCTGTTGCTACTCCATGTTGTCCGGCTCCAGTCTCAGCAATAATTCTTTTTTTTCCCATTCTTATAGCTAAAAGAGCCTGTCCTAAGGCATTATTGATTTTGTGAGCTCCTGTGTGATTTAAATCTTCTCTTTTCAGCCAAATCCTTGGGCCACCATTTTTGCCTTGATAGTGCTCGCTAAGTCTCTTCGCTTCATATAAGGGTGTTTCCCTACCTACATAAGTTTGTAATAATTGTGATAGTTCTTGTGTAAAAGACTGGTCTTGCCAGGCTGTTTTTGCTGCTTTCTCTAGTTCAGTTAATGCAGGGATGAGTGTTTCTGGTACATATTGGCCTCCATAGCGACCAAATCTTCCTATAGAAGAGGGACGTGCAGTAATAACAAGATCATGATCTTTTGGTTGAGAAGGAACTGGGCTTGTCACCTGATAAAGAGGGAAGATATTTAATAGGTTAGAGACTTAAACGAAAATGCCTAAAGGAATTTGGAGAGAATTTGAAAATCCTGCACAAAATTCGAGTGCGAAAAAATCTTTAGACATCAAATCAAAGGTTGACCAATTAGTGCGAGTGCAGCGATTAAGAGGAGGTAGGGGAGGTAAAACCGTCACGATTATTACTGGATTAGATTTGAGTGATATTGAATTACGAAAGCTTTTAAAGAAACTCAAAACTAAATGTGGTACTGGAGGAACATTAAAAGCAGAAAATATTGAATTGCAGGGAGACCAGGTCCAGTCTGCAATTGAATTTTTAAAGAAAGATGGTTTCCATCCAAAGCAATCTGGTGGATAAATCTAGAAAAAGGATTCCATTAACATGTAAAAATTGTGATTGGAAACGCTTACACGATCTAAAAGAGAAATGACTACTAATTCATCAAATATTGTTTGGCATAAGGCTTCTATCAATCGAGAGTCTCTTGAGCACAGAAGAAATCATAAAAGTGTCATTCTTTGGTTTACAGGGTTGTCAGGATCAGGAAAAAGCACTTTAGCGAATGCTGTGAATGTAGCTTTGTTTAACAAAGGACTATCAACTTATGTATTAGATGGAGATAACATTCGTCATGGCTTGTGTAAAGATTTAGGGTTTTCTGATTCGGATAGGGAAGAGAATATTCGTCGGATTGGTGAGGTGTCCAAGCTATTTTTAGATGCTGGAATTATTGTTTTGACTGCTTTTGTATCTCCTTTTCGTAGTGATCGGGAAAAGGCGAGACGTTTGGTTAAGGAAAATGATTTTTTGGAGATCTATTGCGCTGCGAACTTAGAGGTCTGTGAGAAACGTGATACTAAGGGTCTTTATGCAAAAGCAAGAGCAGGGGAGATTAAAGATTTCACTGGCATCTCTAGTCCTTATGAAGAGCCTGAAAAGCCAGACTTGAAGATTGATACTGCATTACAGGGTTTAGATGAGTGTGTCGATGATGTGATCAGGAAATTAATTGAGCTCAACATTTTTCAATAAAGATAGTTCACATGTCGGCGATATATTGCGAGATGCCAATGTCAATTAGCTTTTGATCTTTTGTTTTAACTTCATTGCGTAGTTTTTTTCTATATTGTGATACTTCTGATCTTATTGATGGGATTGCAGTACCTAAGATTTGTGCTGCCAATAATCCTGCGTTTAAGCCACCGTTGATTGCAACTGTTGCAACTGGTATCCCTCCAGGCATTTGTACGATTGAGTATAAGGAATCAATACCTTTTAGAGTTTTGGTTGAAATTGGTACTCCAATAACAGGGATATTCGTTAGAGAAGCAACCATTCCTGGCAAATGAGCAGCTCCTCCAGCACCAGCAATTATTACTTTGAGACCTTTACTTTCTGCTTCATCTGCGAATTGAATCATTTTATGAGGCGTCCTATGCGCTGAAAGTATTCGTGTCTCTACTTGGATACCAAAATCTTCTAGAATTTTAATTGCTGGTTGAAGTGAAGGTAAATCTGAATCGCTACCCATTATCACAGCTACTGAGTTGCTTTGTTCAGCATTTGCTGAAGTCACGTTTTGGGATGCAAGGTTCATTAATAATAATGACGAGAATTATAAATTCTGCATTAGCTCTTCGAACTATTCACTGACATGCGCAATTTAATAAATATTCGAATACCAGGACCATTGAACACTTCCTTAAATGAAGAGTTGTGGTGTGTTCACGTTGATGACAAGGATCAGATATGCTCCTTAAAACCAATGTCAACTGTTGCAGTGCCATCTCTTGAGGATGAAGATTGGGATGGTGATTTGTTGAGCCCAAGAGGAGTAGACCTTCAAATCAATGGTGGGCTTGGTTTATCTTTTACAGATTTAGATGTTCAACAATTACCGCAGTTAAATGATTTATTGGATCTTCTTTGGAGTGATGGCGTTGAAGCGATTGCACCAACACTGGTCAGTTGCAGTGTTTCATCTTTAAGAAATTCTTTAATGGCTTTGAGGCAAGCTAGGGAGCAAAGCTCTCATAGGAGATGTAAGTTGCTTGGAGCTCATATTGAAGGTCCTTTTCTGGCACCAACTTTTCAAGGAGCTCATGATCCTAATCAGATTTGTTTGCCCAGTTTGCAAGCGTTAAAAGAAAGAATTAGCGGATTTGAAAAGGAAATCTCTTTATTTACTTTGGCCCCTGAGTTAGAAGGCTCTATAGAAGTTATACGAAAATTAAATGAGCTTGGAATTCTTGTTTCATTGGGGCATTCCGCAGCAAATACAGAACAATGCAAAGCTGCTTTTGATTTAGGTGTCAGCATGATTACTCATTGCTTCAATGCAATGCCTGAACTAAATCACAGGGAGCCAGGCCCTGTTTCTGTTGCCCTTTTGCAAGATGGAATTGCGATGGGCCTGATAGCTGATGGCATTCATGTGCACCCTAATATGGCTTTGATTTTGTATAAGTTGGCTGCTAATCGACTGTTTTTAGTTAGTGATGCTTTGGCTCCTTATGGCTTGCAAGAGAAATATTTTCTATGGGATCAAAGGTTTTTATCCATTGAGGAGGGTTCTTGTAGATTGGAAGATGGTACTTTGGCTGGAACAACTTTTCCATTGTTGGATGGCTGCATGAAATTGGCTAAATGGACTGGAGACCCTTCTTTTGCTGTATGGGCAGCAACGGTTTCGCCTAGGCTTTTATTTCAACAGGGAAAAAAAATTCAGGAATTCTTTATTGGACGTTCTCTAAAGGAATTGTTGAGATGGCAGTTTCATTTGGAATCTAATTTACTTAATTGGAAGCCAGCTGAGTAGTATCTTTCTCTATCAATCTTTTTTCCAATGCAAGAGGAAGGTTTACAAGAACAAAAGCAGTCTGAAAAGGCTGAAGTCTTGACTTATTTCAATGGTACTGGTTTTGAAAGGTGGAACAGAATTTATAGCAATAGTGATGATGTTAATAAGGTGCAACGAAATATTCGAATAGGGCACCAAAAGACTGTTGATGATGTTCTCTCTTGGATTAAAGAAGCTGGTGGTATTAGCCAGCAATCATTTTGCGATGCAGGTTGTGGTGTTGGGAGCCTTTCTTTGCCTCTTTTATCATTGGGTGCTGCTTCTGTTGTAGCAAGCGATATTTCA
Source organism: Prochlorococcus sp. AG-409-F19 (assembly GCA_003215795.1). GTDB lineage: Bacteria > Cyanobacteriota > Cyanobacteriia > PCC-6307 > Cyanobiaceae > Prochlorococcus_E. Next base: position 107,957 of record QCJV01000002.1, on the reverse strand, counting down.
GATGCAATGGTTGCAGAGACTAAGCGAAGAGCAAAATTAGATGGTCTTGATTTAACACGAATGACATTGAAAACTTCTGATTTAGAGAGTTTGAGTGGTTTATTTCATACTGTAATTTGTTTAGATGTATTTATTCATTACCCACAGAAAGCAGCTGAAGAAATGGTACGACATTTGTGCAATTTAACTGAAACAAGGTTAATAGTAAGCTTTGCGCCATATAGTCCATTGTTAGCTTTATTAAAGACAATTGGCCAATTTTTCCCTGGCCCAAGTAAAACTACAAGAGCTTATATTCTTAGAGAAAAAGGAATAGTGAATGCAGCATTTCAATGTGGCTTTAGAGTTAAAAAAAGAAAACTTAATCAAGCACCTTTTTACTTTTCGCAATTAGTTGAATTCGAAAAAATAAAATAGCTTTAAGTTACAAGGTGATTCTCAAGTGCATATCTTACTAACTCTGTCCTACTTGAAGTTCCTGTTTTGATGAATAGTCGACTGACGTACTTCTCTACATTCCTAATAGATGTTTCCAGCTGTCTTGCTATTTCCTTATTCATAAGTCCTTCTGCAACCAGTTGAAGAACACTGGCTTCTCTAGGAGTAAAGCTTGGAAGAATTAGATCTTTTCTTGCTGAAGTTTTATCGCTCTGAGTCAGCATCGACTTTATCTCTGTAATTTGCTTAGCCATTTGACTAACATCTGTATCTGCAAAACGTGCTGCTTCTGCTAGTAAACGTTCTTGTCTTCTGACGACATTTCTTACTCTTGCAACTAATTCATCAGGATTGAATGGTTTGGGAATGTAATCATCAACTCCTGCTTCATAACCTTGAGTCCGGTCCAATGTCATGCCCTTTGCAGTTAGAAAAATCACCGGTGTTCCTCCAAGGCGTTCGTCTGAACGAAGCTTCTTTAGTAGCTCGTATCCATCACATCTAGGCATCATTACGTCAGTAATTACGACATCGGGCATCATTTGAGTTGCTTTTTGCAAGCCATCTTCACCATCAATTGCAGTTTCAACATCAAAGCCTTCGTCTTTTAAGTAGGCTTGGACAGCTGTTCTAATACCAGGCTCATCATCTACTAGTAAGATACGAGCTTGTTCTTGATTCTCTGGATTTTGAGGTAATAGTTCTTCCATGAAATTGAGTATTTAGACCTTGGGACTTGCAAACCAATATCATCCAGGATATTGATGTTTGGTTAATTTTCACGAATGAATTAATGAAGACTACGCCACTAGCATTTGATTATCAATCAACTACGCCCTGCTCTGAAGAGGTGATGAAGGCTATGGCTCCTTACTGGACTGAGGTTTGGGGCAATCCTTCAAGTAAACAGAATCGCCTTGGGCTTAATGCATCAGCAGCTATAACTGTTGCAAGAGATAAATTAGCAGCTCTTCTCGATATTTCATCTCAGCGACTAATTTTTACAAGCGGTGCCACTGAAGCCAATAATTTAGCTTTGCTTGGTCATGCAAGGGCAAAAGCTTTGGAATATGGTAGACCTGGTCATTTGATCACAATATCTACGGAGCACAATTCAGTCATTCAGCCATTGAGACAATTAGAAAAAGAAGGTTTTCGTGTTACTGAGTTAACCCCTAATTCAGATGGAATAATAACTTTAGATAGTTTAATGAATGTATTTTCAGAGGATACCTTTTTAGTCAGTGTAATGGTTGCTAATAATGAAATTGGAGTTCTTCAACCTATTTCAGAAATCGCTTCTTTATGTAAATCCCGCGGAATTACTTTCCATTCAGATGCTGCACAAGGTTTTGGAAATGTTCCAATTGATTTTAAGAAGATAGGGATTGATTTTGCAAGTATTAGTGGTCATAAAATTTATGGCCCAAAAGGCATTGGACTATTAATTGTTAATGAAACTTGTGATGTTATGCCTTTACAATGGGGTGGTAATCAAGAGAATGGAATTAGAGCTGGCACTCTTCCAGTACCATTAGTGATTGGATTTGTTAAGGCTGCAGAACTTGCAATTGAACATTTAGATGTTCATTATAAATATCTCAAAGATCTTCGAGATCAACTTTGGCAAGGTTTAAATAATGAAATTCCTGATCTAACAATTAATGGTTCGTTGGAAAGGAGATTGCCTAATAATTTAAATTTCACCGTAGGTGGTGTCATTGGTTCTCGTTTACATAAACAATTAAGACCTCTCCTCTCTTGCAGCAGTGGGTCTGCATGCAGCAATGGATCTCCTTCCCATGTGCTTATCTCTCTTGGAAGGACAACTCAACAAGCTGAGGCATCATTACGTCTCAGCATCGGTCGCTCAACAACCTTAAGTAATATCGAAATAGCTGTACAAGCCATTTCAAATGTGGTGGTTAAGTTAAGAGGTTAAAAGGCATCTAGGCTTTCATTGCTATGCGAAATTTGGCACTTCTGCTACGAACATTCAATGATTTCTCTTCAGGGCTTGCAACAATTGGTTTACGAGTGATTCTTTTTAAACGCTCATCTTTCATAAAGGAATGTTTGACCAATCTATCTTCAAGAGAATGAAAACTAATAATTCCTATAATCCCTCCTGGTAAAAGCCAATTGGGGGCTTTTAATAGGAGCTTCTCTAAAGCTTCTAGTTCATTATTAATAGCTATTCGTAAAGCTTGAAAAGTTTTAGTGGCAGGATGAATGCGCCGATTGCGAAACCTTGCTGGATAGCAGCTTGCTATGGAAGAAGCAAGAGAAGCTGTTCCCGTATAAGAAGAATTTGCAAACAAATCTTGTTTGATACGTCTTGCTATACGTCTTGAGAACCTTTCTTCACCATATTTATAGATCAAATCAGCGAGAGCTTTTTCATCAGTTTCTTGTATTAGTTTTGCTGCTGTAAGACCTTTTTTAGGGTTCATTCGCATATCTAAAGGTCCATCTAAACGGAAACTAAAACCCCTTTTTGCTTCATCAACTTGTGGGCTGCTGACCCCTAGATCAGCAAAAACAAATGAAACTTTTTCTTGTGGATCAAAGTCAGCAAAATTTGATGAAAGAATTTTGACTCTTGAACCATAAATTTCTAGTCGATCTGTGGCTGCACTGATAGCCATTGGGTCTTGATCTAAGCCAATTATGTGAAGATTTGGATAGGTTTTGAGGACTAATGATGCATGTCCTCCTCCGCCAATAGTTGCATCAATGACCTTCCCTTTTTTCAGTAAGGTTGCTGGAAGTTGGCCAATTGCATTTATTACTTCTCGAGAGAGAACAGGTGTGTGTTTGAACTTGGATGTGACAATCTTTGAATCTTCTTTCATAAGTAGTTCCTAATATCTAAGTGTCTCTGTAAATGTTTGGCCCCATGACGCAGCTGGAAACCCGAACGGAGCCAATGGTGGTCAATTTTGGCCCTCATCATCCTTCAATGCATGGTGTTCTTCGTTTAGTAGTCACACTTGATGGCGAAGATGTAATTGATTGTGAGCCAGTAATTGGATATCTACATCGAGGCATGGAGAAAATTGCTGAAAATAGAACAAATGTCATGTTTGTTCCGTATGTAAGTCGTATGGACTATGCGGCAGGAATGTTTTATGAGGCAATCGTTGTAAATGCACCTGAACGTTTAGCAAATATCTCTATACCTAAGCGTGCAAGTTATATTCGGGTCTTAATGCTGGAATTAAATAGGATAGCTAATCATCTTCTTTGGTTAGGACCATTTTTAGCAGATGTCGGCGCTCAAACTCCTTTTTTCTATATTTTTAGAGAGCGTGAAATGATTTATGACCTTTGGGAAGCCGCAACTGGCCAAAGGTTAATCAATAATAATTTCTTTCGAATAGGAGGAGTTGCTTGTGATTTGCCATGGGGTTGGCTTGAGAAGTGCAGAGATTTTTGTAATTGGTTTGCCCCCAAGATTGATGAATATGAAAAACTTATTACTAATAACCCAATTTTTAGACGGCGGATTGAAGGATTAGGGGCAATTTCTAAAGAACAAGCACTGAATTGGAGCTTGTCTGGACCAATGTTAAGAGCATCAGGTGTTCCCTGGGACCTGAGGAAGGTGGATCAATATGAATGCTATGACGATTTTGATTGGGATGTTGCTTGTGAACAGGAGGGTGATTGTTTTGCTAGGTACAGAGTAAGAATTGAGGAGATGCGCCAATCTTTGAAGATTTTACGTCAGGCATGTGATTCTATTCCTGGTGGACCTACCGAGAATCTTGAGGCTTCTCGACAAGCAGAAGGGAAAAATAGCCCATTTGCAGGGTTTGACTATCAGTACGTTGCTAAGAAAGTTGCTCCAACTTTTAAGATTCCCAATGGTGAACTATATACACGCTTAGAATCAGGGAAGGGAGAAATTGGTGTGTTTATTCAAGGCAACAATGATGTTACTCCTTGGAGATTTAAAATACGTGCTGCTGATTTAAATAACTTACAAATTCTCCCTCACATTTTAAAAGGTACAAAAGTAGCTGATATTATGGCCATCCTTGGTTCTATAGACGTTATTATGGGTTCAGTAGATCGATAAGTATGATGTCATCTACCAATCCTAGAGATTGGCTACTTTTAGAACGTATTGTTCGCTTTGGGGATACTGACGCTGCAGGTGTTATTCACTTTTATCATTTATTACGCTGGTCCCACGAGGCTTGGGAAGAAAGCTTGCAGCTTTATGGACTCAAGGCAATAGATATTTTTCCTTCTTTAGTAGATATCAAGTCTTTCATTCCCATTGCTTTGCCGATTGTCCATTGCGAGGCAGATTTCTTTTCCCCAATTCGTATAGAGGATCATTTGGAGATTGAATTATCCCCGTTGAGATTAGATGCTGGTTGTTTTCAAGTTAAATATGTTTTTAAAAAAGGTGAAAATATGGTCGCACATTCTTTAATTAGGCATCGTGCAATTCATAGTGAATTACGCCATCCTTGTGACTTGCCTAAAGACATTGATCGTTGGTTAGAAGTATCTTCCTGAAATAGAGTGATTATATCTCTTTGGTTTTTAACCAAGATTGCCATTTCTTTATCTCCCACTTCCCTAAGGGATTAGTCGATAGCTCAGGACAGTTGTGCCATGCAATTGGTCTTTCAGGAGAAGACCAGTTTGCAACAATTGCCTTTAGTTGTTGGAATAGTTCCAATGAATTAATATTTTCTTTTGAAGTTTTAAACTTTACAAGTGCCTCTAATCTTTCTCCCCACTCTTCATTTTGTTTAGGTACGAGTAAAATATTGTCGATAGGAAGACCTCTCTGTTTAGCGTCATTAAGCAGAAGAGCTTGAAGTTGTTCTGGGAAAATAGTTTCGCCCCCAGAATTTATTGCTGTATCTCTTCTTCCAATGATTCTTAATTGTTGGGCATGACGACGAATGGTTAGTTGTGCGGCATCTCCAGACTCCCACCAACCATTTTCATTTGCAATAGATTGAAGACTTCCATCTGCATTGAGTACGTTTGCCAGCCTTTTAGTACGAATCTGCAATGCATTTGATTGCTCAATCTTTAATTGAATGTCCTCTAAGGGCTCTCCTACGGAGTCTATGCCTAACAAAAAATCATCTGGTCTTTGAACTGCTATCATTGCCGCAGTTTCAGTTGTCCCATAACAGGGTGCTAACCGAATTCTTAGGCTCCTTGCTTTTGCGGCCAGGTTGTTTGAAATAGAAGCACCCCCTATCCATATAACAGAGAATAATTGTAAACACCTAACCCCTGAAGAGTCCTCAATAAGACGAGAGAGTTGTGTTGGTACTAACGAAGTCAACAGTGGCCCTGCGCTATTAGACACCATTCTATGAATTGCTTCCTCTAGTTGTGTTGGAGGATGCATCATGCTTGGCGTGATCCAAAGATGCTCTGCCCTCCAGCAAAGGCTTCTCCACCAAGCTAGTAATCCACTTACATGGTGAAGGGGTAACGTGTTTATAATATTAGCTTGTCTAGGTTCTAGTCCTTGAGCTCTTAGCCACTGGGCTGTCGCCAATGCTGACATGTTTAGATTGCTACAAGGGTGTAGACATTGTTTATGTTCACCTAGACTTCCTCCACTCTTAATAATTACCCCGGCTTCTTTGGCTAAAATATTTTTTGTTATAAGCTTTTCGTTGATATTTTTATCAGGTAGCAATTGAACCCAATTGCCAGCATTTAAGCTATTTCTTAGCTTTTGAGAGCATTCTTCTAACTTATTAGGATTGCAAAAGATTGCCGTAACTTTTTTCACGCTGCCTCCCATACTGTTTTTGGGTTTTTGTTGAATAGAGGACTGATTGGCAACCAACCTGGTGCTAGACCAGGTTGTGTAGGCGTAGAAGTTTTTTGTTGTAATGCCGCTAGATGTTCGACCCATCGTCGACCGATCCCTGTTTCAAAAGAAGTGCTGATAACTCGAAAACGTGTTTTATTAGTTAATTCTTTCAGTAAAATCCTAGGATCCCCTTCTAATAACGGCCTACGAATCTGCCAGCTTTTCCAGGTCTGACGTAAAGATGGTGTTTTGATTAAAGATTCGTCAAGAGCTACTGGAATGTATTGAGCCAGCTCTTCTAAACCTTCAATATCATCTGCTGGAAGAGGTTGCTCTAGCCATTCTAGCCTTGGTTCTTGATGCAACTCTTGGGCCCATTCTTTAGCTTGACTTCGAGTCCAGCCGCAATTTGCGTCAATTCTTAAAAATACGTCATGTGGTAATTTTTTCAAGATTTTTTGAAGCAGAACTGATTCAATTTCATTTGAGTAATTAGCAACTTTCCACTTAAAAGTTAGTGCTTTTGTACAATCATTATATTGATTTTCAAGAGTGGAATCTAGGCTTTTGAGTAGTTCTAACTCATTGTTAGGTAGTAAAACTGCTGATGAAGAAACTTGTAGCCATCTTTGTTCTGAATGATCCCCAATTAGTAAGTTTATTTCTGCGAGCGCCGCACCAAATGCAAATCCTATGGGCCCTGGCCATGTTTTGATTTGATTTTCTAAATTCTCTTTGTTTATTGAGCTACCAAGCTTCGTAAGTATCTTTTTACATTGAGTTAGTTCTGAAGAATTAATTGGAGAAATTTCTCCCCAACCAATTCGACTGTCTTGATCTTGAAGTTTTATTAGCCACCCTTCTTTTCTGGTGATAACTCCTTGCGATGTTTGGATAGGTTTCAGCAGATGAAACGAAAAAGGTTTGACCTCTAGTTTTAGTTTCATAGAGTGTGTCAGCTTCTCAGAATGTATGTAAGTACTTACCTAGGGCTAAACCCATGCTCAAACCAATGCCATTTAAAGCTTGAAAACGTAAAGCCAGGAATTTACTTTCACTAATTAAGGTGGGTTGATTGTGGTGTTTCTTAAGTAAACGTATAAGTGTTATCGCAGGAGGTATTCCAATTATTCCTAGGAAAGCAGTAATGGGCCACTTACCTAAAAATATTGGAATCCATTCAAGGCTAATGCTTAAACCAATAAACCATGGAACAAGTTCAGCAGCTTTTTGTGTTCCTATACGCACTAATAATGTTTTTTTCCCGTGAGCTGAATCTTCGACAACTTGATGGAAATTTGCGCAAAAGAGAACTAATGATGTCGCTACCGCAGGACCTGCACCAAGCAATATTGCGGTTGCCCAAGGAATTGAATTTACATTACTTGAATAAGGTGCAAGAACTAAGAGAGCTGCAGCGGTTGCTAATGGACCAAATGCAATCCAGCACAAAGGCTCTCCCCACCCTTGATAGCCAAGGCGGAATGGAGGACCTTGATACAAATAGCCTAGGCAACAGCTCCCAATTACTAGGGGGAACACTGCAAAGTGACTTTTGAATGCGAGTATTAGAATTAATGCAAGACCTAATGCAAGCATGCAATAAGCGAGATTGCGAATAAGTTTTCGTTTGCCAGTTAGTGCTACAACTGAATGAAGCTTGAATTCATCTATTCCTGTAGATGCGTCAAAAAGATCGTTTGTTAGATTTTCCCAGATTAAAAGCAAAATAGATGCAAGCAGAAAACCTAGAAGTTGACCGATGCGAATATCTTTTCCCTCGCCGTGATGCCAGCCTGCTGCCAAAATAATTGGCATAATTGCGACTGAATATAATGGCCATTTAATTGCTTTTTTCCATAATTTCCTTTTGCTGTTTGTTGAAGAATGAAGTGATGCAACAGCATTTTTGTCTTTCATAGGATTTTGAGCTCCCGCTCCTAGTCTGAATTACGATTTATCTATTTGATTAGTCTCTTTCATCATTGCCCAAATTAGCCATGAAGACTAGTCTCACTTTTAGTGAAATTCTTCAAGTTTCTTTAAGAAGCTGGGCTTTAAGGCGATCCGATGAGTGTGTCTTAAGTCTTGCATTGCCAATAAATACTGTTGATCCAGTTAATGCTTTAACTGTAATTGCTGATCAGTTGCAATTTAGTTTCCTATGGGATCAGCTGCCTGGTCTTTCTATAGCTGCTTCAGGTCAATGTCAAAATTTTGATTTGATTGGTCCTCGGAGATTTGAATTGGCCCAAAGGTTTAGTGATGAGACTCTTGCAAGGTTAATTGATGTATCTCCTGATGCTCCTAATCATGCTCATCCAAGGATTCTATTTAAATTTACTTTTTTTGAGCAAGCGGCTCATGATAAGACGGTGGTTAAAAGTACTCCTGGTGTTCAGGCAGTACTCTCTCGTTGGCAATTAACCCGTCAAGCTGGGAGCGCATGGTTAAGACTAAACGCTGTAGTTTCTAATGCAACTGATGTAAGAAATTTTGTAGAGCAATTATGGTTGATGCGACAGAAGATAAATGGATCAATATCAGCCCTAGAAAAGGTTCCCGAGTTCATAAAAATAGATTTAACGATACCAACTTCTCAAACATGGCAGAAAAGTTATCGATTAGCACTGGAAAAAGGTATTGATTTAGTTGACTCTGGTGAATTGAATAAATTGGTTCTTGCAGTTCGACAGTCAGTCCTACTTACTAAGCCTTTAGACCCTCTTGTATTACTTAATAGTTTGAGAAGATATCAAAAGGGAAGTTGTCGCTTCCTTTGGCAACGTTCTGATGATGAATCATTCTTCGGAGCTTCGCCAGAGCGCTTATTAAGTATCAAGAAAACTATTCTGCAAACTGATGCTCTTGCAGGTACAGCAGGTTGCCATGATGAAGGATGGGATTTGCTTAGGTCTGACAAAAATTTAAGGGAGCATGAATTAGTTGTTTCATCTGTAACGAATCAATTGATTGAGAAAGGTTTAGATCCAATTCGTCTTAGACCTCCTCGATTAGCAAGGCACGGTCATCTCATTCATTTGCACACGCCATTAAAAGCTTCTTCAAAGGGCCTTCCTGCTCTTGAATTAGTTGAGGCTTTGCATCCTACTCCTGCAGTAGCTGGCTTGCCCAGAAGTAAAGCAATGCAATGGTTAAGAACGTTGGAACCCTTTGATCGTGAATCTTATGCAGCCCCTATTGGATGGATAGATAATCTTGGTAATGCCGACTTTAGAGTTGCTATTCGATGTGGATATACAAAGGGTAGTCATTTATTTTTAATGGCTGGGGCAGGGTTAGTGAAAGGATCATCGTTAGAGAGTGAGTTACACGAAGTTGAATTGAAATTGGCTGTTTTAGCTGATCAGTTAGAGCTTAATGTTTCTCCTCAAGGAAAATCTTTTAGTAGACGTTTTATGACTTGATCAGCAAGTGGAATATTTGCTAAGCGTTCTACTTCCCTAATGCCTGTAGGACTGGTGACATTGATTTCACTTAACATTCCTCCAATCACATCAATACCTACAAAGAAGAGACCTTCACTTTTTAATGAAGGCCCTAACTTTTTACAAATCTCTTGTTCTCGGACTGAAAGTGTTGTGGCTTCAGCTTTGCCACCTAGAGCTAGATTGCTTCGGAAATCTCCGTTCTTGGGTTTGCGGTTAATAGCGCCTAAAGGATCGCCATTGACTAATAAGATTCGCTTGTCTCCTTCAATTACTTTTGGCAGAAATTTTTGCATCATTACAGGCATTTGTTCTTGTGATGTAACCAGTTCCAATAATGCATCAAGCCCTTTTGCCGCATCTCCTATTCGAATTACTCCTTGACCTCCTTTACCACCAAGCGGTTTTAAGACGACTTCTCCTTGTTCATGAGCAAATTCTTTTAATTCATTAACTCTACTAGCAACAAGTGTAGGTGCCATTAGGTTGCTAAATCTGAGCGCACCAAGCTTTTCGTTCCACGCTCTTAGAGATGATGGTTTATTTAGAACAAGAACACCATTGCGCTCTGCAACTTCCAATAAGTGTGTTGCGTATAAAAAAGCTTCATCTACTGGGGGATCTTTGCGCATCCAAATACAATGAAATTCATTAAGAGAAAGATTTTGTGGTTCACCAAGTGTTACCCAAGGTTCTGGAATTATAGTCTTAGCTACTACACCTGCTTTAGCACCTTTTGCTTGAAGGTCGGAAGGAGTGCAAACCCAGATTTCAATTGATGCACGATAACAAGCTTCTATTAAGGCTGCAGAAGAATCTTTAGCAGGATCAATCAGCTCGATTGGGTCAAGGACAAATAACTGTTTCATAATTTTATTTGTCTTGCTTGATTAGTTGTTCTAATTGATTGGCACTTTCGAGTGAATAAAGTTCTTCGCAGCCTCCAATACCTTCATCGTTAATAAAAATTTGAGGCACGGTCTTACGACCATTTGCTCTATCGATCATTATTGATCGTGCTTTTTGATCACCATCTATGGAGTGTTCTTCATAATTGATCCCTTTTTGATCTAATAGTGCTTTTGCCCTAATGCAAAAAGGGCAGTATTGCCATGTGTAAATCTCAACTTTTGCCATGAACTCAATGCTTGCTTGCTGATTATCTTAACGATGATTGTTATGCTGGGATTTTTTATTAGCTTTAGAGGTTTAAGTCGTGCATGATCTGATTGACTTTAAAAGGTCTATTTCTTTGTTGAGTGATCGCCTGAGCAATGCTCAGGACTGTCTTTGACGTACCAGCTTTAAATGCAAGGAAGTTGGATCTTGAGCAGATTGCAGCTCAGCCTGACTTTTGGAACGATCAACAGAAAGCTAAAAAACAAATGCGCCTTTTGGATGAGGTTAGGGATCAACTAACTAAATTAATAGAATGGCAGGGAATTATCCAAGATGCGAATGCTGTTTTAGATCTATATGATCTTGAGCAAGATGATGAATTGCTTACAGAGGCTCAAAATGGTTTGGATAAATTAGAAGCTGAACTGGATCTTTGGGAGCTTGAAAGGTTGTTGAGTGGTCCTTATGATAAGGATGGAGCTGTCTTAGCAATAAATGCGGGTGCTGGAGGGACAGATGCTCAAGATTGGGCTCAGATGCTTTTAAGAATGTATACACGATGGGCAGAGGCGCATGGTATGAAAGTGACGCTAAATGAACTTTCTGAAGGTGAAGAAGCGGGCATCAAAAGTGCGAGTATTGAAATAGATGGACGCTATGCATATGGTTATTTACAAAATGAGAAAGGTACCCATCGGTTAGTGAGAATCTCTCCTTTTAATGCCAATGGGAAACGTCAGACTAGTTTCGTAGGAGTCGAAGTTATGCCTCAACTTGATGAGGATATTCCACTAGAGATTCCTGATAAAGATTTAGAGATAACTACAAGTCGATCTGGCGGTGCTGGAGGGCAAAATGTTAATAAAGTGGAAACTGCTGTTCGTATTCTTCATATACCAACGGGTTTAGCAGTTCGTTGTACTCAAGAACGTTCTCAGCTTCAGAATAAAGAGAAGGCTATGGCCCTATTAAAAGCAAAATTGATGGTAATTGCTCAAGAACAACGTGCTTCAGAAATTGCAGATATTCGTGGTGACATGGTTGAGGCAGCTTGGGGAAATCAAATAAGAAATTATGTTTTCCACCCTTATCAGATGGTGAAAGACCTACGTACTGGGAAAGAATCTACGGACGTTCAGGCTGTTATGAATGGTGATTTAGATTTGTTCATTCAATCTCTCTTGTTACAAGGAATTGACAAACAAGATCATCAATTTGACAGTGAAGATTAATGAAAAAAAATCCCATTTCCACCAAAACTTCCGAGAAGAAAGCCCCTTCATCAAGCTTTGTGAAATTAGCTATGAAGAATATGGTTCGCAAAGGGAACCAAAGTCTTTTGCATTTTTCTTTGACCGCTGTTGGATTTCTTGGCTTTATTGTTCTGCTTGCGTTTTTTGTCAGACCATCTGTTCCTCATTGATTATGAACATAGAGCAGCATGTAAGTTCCGAAGTCTTAAGTCTTGATCTTGCTTTCACTAGCTGCATTCCTTTGACAGTTAAACATCATCTTGATGAAGAGAGCAGAAGCCTCCTAACAGATTTAAATTCTTGGCGAGTTACTTTGACAAGATGGATTGATTTTGTAAGACAGAATCCTCAATTAACTTGTCCAGAACCTGTCAGGAAAAATAACTCTTTAAGCCTCGGGTTAGTATTTACAAATGATTCAGTGATTTCAGAATTAAACAAGACATGGAGACATAACAATATGCCAACAGATGTGCTTGCATTTCCAGCCCTTGAAGAGGACTTTCTACCACCTTCAAAGGTTGCTATAGAATTAGGTGATATTTTTGTTTCAGTGGAGACTGCTTGTCGTCAAGCACGTTTTTATGATCAATCATTAGGACAGGAACTCAGCTGGTTGGTCAGTCATGGAATTTTGCATTTGCTTGGGTGGGACCATCCTTGTTCAAAAAGTCGTATTAATATGTTGAATTTGCAAGAAGAGCTAATCAAAATAAAGGATCAAATACTTTCTCATACACCTGTTAAACCTTATTGATGATTAGACTCCATAGTCAAAAAAAGAATGTTGAGGAAGTCCTAGAGTTAGGTGACCATATAAATAATTCTTCTAGGAGAAACTCCTGGAAAACCTCAAAAGATTTGCCTTCAAGTTTTCAATATGCTGCGAAAGGTATTGGGTATGCTTTTAAGAGCCAAAGAAATTTTCGCATTCATACCTTTATTGGTGTATTAGTTGCTTCTTTGGCTATCTGGTTGGATTTACCCTTACTTCAACTTGCAATAATTGCCAATACTATTGGCGCCATTTTGATATTGGAATTAATTAATACATCTATTGAAGCAGTCGTTGATTTATCTATCGGTAGGCGTTTCCATCCTTTGGCTAGAATTGCTAAGGATTGTGCAGCAGCCTCAGTATTAATTGGATCGATGATTGCATTGATTATTGCTATTCTCTTGATAATGCCCTCACTCTTAGAGAAATTTGGGGCCTAGAAAGTGAAATCCTATGCTTTTAGTTATTGACAATTATGACAGCTTTACTTTTAATCTTGTCCAGTACTTTGGGGAGCTCTCTGGAAAACATTCCTTAGCAAAAGAGATTTTAGTAAAACGAAATGATGAGATTTCTATTTCTCAAATAAAGGCTCTAAAACCTGCAGCAGTTGTTCTTTCTCCTGGACCAGGAGATCCTGATCAATCTGGAGTTTGTTTAGATATTTTAAATGAATTATCTAGCAATCAACCTATTCTTGGAGTTTGCTTAGGCCATCAGGCAATTGCTCAAACTTTTGGTGGAAAAATTGTTAGAGCTAAGGAACTTATGCATGGAAAAACATCGAATGTTTTCCATCATGGCAATGGTATTTTTTCAGGTTTGTCAAATCCTCTGGTTGCGACTAGATATCATAGTCTAATTGCTGATAGAGCTTCATTGCCAAAGTCTTTGGAAGTTACTGCTTGGTTAAAAGATGGCACAATAATGGGACTACGCCACAAAGACTTCCCAAATTTATATGGAGTGCAGTTTCATCCTGAAAGTGTCCTGACTGAATCTGGCCATCACCTGCTAGATAACTTTTTAAGATTGGCTGAGGCATGACAATTTTTTTTTTGATATGATCACTAAATTTTTGCGATTTCGATTAATTTTTAAACAAGTATCCATTGCTTTTGCAATGGTGATTAATTCCATTTCACCAGGCCTTGCTGAGGCATTAGAAATTAAGAGTTTTGGCCATAGTTCTTTTTTAATTGAAGGAGGGGGGCATTCGGTTTTGTTAAATCCTTTTAAGGCAGTTGCATGTGCAAAAGGGTTGCGAGAACCAAATGTTATTCCAGATATTATTCTTGCAAGCTCTGAGTTGGCCGATGAAGGTTTTTGGAAAAAGAAAGGTGTTTTTTTTGTGAAACCTGGTTCATATCGAATTCGGGGTTTAAATTTGGAGGGTTTTTCTACTGCACATGATCACATAGGGGGGAGAAGATTTGGTTATGGAACATTTTGGCAATGGACGCAGGGAGGAATAAACTTTGCTCATTTAGGAGGTATTGCTGGTCCTTTAAATCCACAAGACAAATTGCGTTTAGGTCGACCTGATGTTTTGTTCATAGGTGTTGGAGGAGGTGCAAAAGTCTTTACAGCTAAACAGGCTGCCAAAATAGTTGATGAATTAAATCCTAAAATTGTTATTCCTACGCAATATCTTCGCGGAAATAGGCCTTCTAATTGTGATCAGACGGATATTCAGCCTTTCTTAAATTTAACAAAGAACCTTGAAATAATAAAATCAGGTAAACGCTATGTACTGCCAAACAAGCTACCTGAGAGGACAATCATTAATTTAATGAAGTAATTTAGTTGCTTTTTTATACATGTCTAAAAACAATTTCATTTGATCAATTGTACCAATACTGACTCTTAAGGAGCCATCGATTGCATACTTGTTCTTCATATTTCGAACTAGAATACCTGAAGCTTTTAGATGCTCTTCTATTGCTGTTGGATTTTGATCTGGCCAGAGTAAAAAGTAATTACCAGAATTTATATGATGATTTATTTTCTCATTTGATAACTCTTCCTTTATCCATAACCTAGCTTTTAGGACCTCGGCTACATAATTATCGATATAGGCTTGATCCCTAAGTGCTGCAAAAGCAGCAGTGACTGCAAAACTATTAATGTCATATGGACCAGTTACACGACAGATGCGATCAATTACATCAGGATGACCTATTGCAAAACCTATCCGTAATCCTGCGAGTCCTGAGGTTTTAGAAAGAGATCTAAGTACAACAAGATTAGGCGTTTCATAATAATTTACTATTGGAATAATACTATCTCCTAAAAATGCCTCGTAGAGCTCGTCAATTACTATTAGTGTGCGAGGAAATTGCTCTGCTAACTGAATAATTCTTCTTGCATCTAAGCTAGTTCCTGTTGGGTTGTTGGGATTGCATATGATTAGGATTTCTGGATTTAGATTTCTTAGAGATAAGGATATTTCTTTAATAGGAAATTCAAAGCTTCTACCTTCATATGGAATTTCAAGGATTTTCATCCCTTGCATATTTGCACATGGATTATAGTAACCAAAGGTAGGCTTTGTTGTTAAAAATGTTTTTCCACGATCGCCATAGGCATAAAAAATAGAATGGATTGCAGCATCAACACCATTAAAGATAGCTATTTGATTAGGAATTACAGAACCTACAGTTAAAGAAGAATTTAGATTCTCTGCAAATGCTTTTTTCAAACCGTTGTATTCAGGATATACAGCTATTTCTTCAGAGGTAATATTGTGAATTGCTTCTATTACTTTGGGGCTAGGCCCAATCGTATTTTCATTAAAATCAAGACGTAGCATCTGTCTACGTCCTTCCAAAGGGGCTGAGTATTGCTTCATTTGCTCTATCTCCAGACGAGCTTTAGGGATTTTTTTTGGGTATGGGTTAAATGATTTCATCACATTCTCTCTAATGTTGAAATACCCAATAGATTTAACCCCTTTTTCAGAATATCTCTGGTTAGTTGACATAGAGCTAGTCGAGATGACCTTTCTGGTTCTTGTGCTTTTAAGACCGGTATTTGATCATAAAACCGATTAAATTCTTGACTCAATTCAAATAAATAACTACATAATCGATTTGGCAATAACTCTTCTTCTACAGCTAGAATTATTTCATCAAATTTCAATAGTTCTCTAATTAATTTCCATTCTCCAGGCTCGCTAAATTTTAGGGGCTTATCTGAAGTATCAAAATGCCCACCTTTGCGATTAATACCAGCAATACGAACTAGAGCATATAATAGATATGGTGCTGTATTCCCTTGTAATGACAGCATTCGATCAAAACTAAATTGATAATTTGTAGTTCTGTTTTGACTAAGGTCTGCATATTTAACAGCTCCAATCCCGATTGTAGTTGAGACGTAACTAATAAAGTCTTGTGTTTCTTGACGGTTATCTTCATGAAGACGTCTTACGATATCTGCTTTGGCTCTGTCTATGGCCTCATCTAGTAATTCTTTGAGGCGTACTGTCTCTCCTGAGCGTGTTTTTAGCTTTTTACCATCTTCACCTTGTACAAGTCCAAATGGTACATGCTCAATTTTACATTCTTTTGGAACCCATTTTGCTCGCTTTGCAACTTGAAAGACACTTGAAAAATGATTGGATTGTCCAGAATCAGTGACGTAGATGATTCGTCCGGCCCCATCACCATTTGGAGGACACTGGAGTCTATACCGAATTGCAGCTAAGTCAGTTGTTGCATAATTAAATCCTCCATCAGACTTTTGAATGATTAAAGGTAGAGGTTTCCCTTCTTTCCCTTTCATACCTTCTAAGAAAACGCATTCAGCCCCTTCGTCTTCAACTAATAGACCTAATTTCTTGAGATCTTTCACCACATCGATTAAGAAAGGGTTGTAAAAAGATTCGCCTCTCTCAGACAGTTCAATATCTAGACGATCATAGATCTTCTGAAATTCTTGGCGAGATTGCTGACATAATAGTTCCCAAGCCTTAAGACTTTCTTTGTTACCTTGTTGAAGTTTGACAACTTCTTCTCGTGAGCACCTCTGAAAGTATTCGTCGTCATCAAAACGCTTCTTTGCTTTTCGGTAAAAATCAACTAAGTCACCAATTTTTATTAGATTAGGAGTTGTCAATGCTTCTGGAATAATTAATTTCAGGTATGTGATCAACATACCAAATTGTGTCCCCCAGTCACCTACATGATTTAGGCGTAGTACCTTATAACCTCGAAAACTTAAAATTCTTGCGATTGAATCACCAATGATAGTTGATCTTAAATGTCCAACATGCATTTCCTTGGCAATGTTGGGACTAGAGAAATCAACAATAATGGGTTTGGGTTGCTTTGTTTGATCGTCACTTTGCGCTAGTGGAACTCCAAGATTCTTATCTTTTAGCCTTCTGGATAATTCTTGACTAAGACAATCATTCTGAATAGTTAAATTGATAAAACCAGGACCGGCTATTGTTGGCGGATAACAAAGCTTGTTGAATTCATCATTCATTTTAAGTTGTTTAACTATTATCTCAGCTATAGACCTTGGAGGTAGTTTAATTTTTTTAGCTAATGTTAATGCACCATTTACTTGGAAGTCTCCAAACTCTGGTTTTGATGCTGGCATCAATTGTGGATTGAGAGAGTCGCCGGTCTTTTTAGCAGCTAATGCTTCTTTAGCAAAAGCAGTATTTAATGCTTCCTTGAGTTGCTTATTTATTTCTTGATAGATTTGAAACATTATTTGCTTTCTCCTTTCTCACTAAATCGCATACTGAAATCAATCCAAGTACTTTTAGTAATTGGTGCACTACTTGAAATAATGTCAATTCCCGTAGATGCATAATTCTTAATTTCTTTGGGATTGATACCAGATGCCTCGATCACGACTTGTCTAGATGCTTGTTTTGCGAGGGCTCGTAATTGAGGCACTAGTTTTTGTATATTTGTAACTGACATCTCATCAAGAAGGACTCCATCAGCTCCAGCTAAAACTGCTTCTTTTGCTTGTTGCTCTGTTTCAGCTTCAACAATAATCTTACTGGTCCAAGGGATGTTTTTCCTTAGACTCTTGATAGATTTTTCTATCCCATTACTCCATGCGATGTGGTTCTCTTTTAACATCGCAGCATCATCTAGGCCTAAGCGATGATTAATGCCTCCTCCACATCTCACAGCATATTTTTCTAATTGTCGAAGTCCTGGTGTCGTTTTTCTTGTATCTGCTAAAAGAACTCCCGTACCTTTCAGCTCTGAAACTAGTTTGTTAGTTGTTGTAGCTATCCCAGAGAGGTGCATGGCTAAGTTTAGAGCTGTTCGCTCACCAGCTAAGAGCGAAGAGACGGGTCCATTTAATTCTATTACTCTTTCACCATGCATGAAACTTTCCCCATCAGCTTTATGTAGAAGTATGGTGACTGATGGATCAAGCTGACTAAACAGACATTTCACAAGCCCTCCTCCACAGAAGATACCCTCTTGCTTGCATTCCCAATGCGCATTTACAACCTCGTTACTGTTAATACCTGCTTGAGTGAGATCTCCTCGGCCTAAATCTTCATCAAGCCACGTATCTAACAGATGTTTAATTGTTGGTGTAATTATATTCAAAAGTCCAATAGATAGAACAAAGATTTGATTAGAGGAGGTTTAGGAGCCTGATGAATTGGTGATTTTTTAAGAGAGTAATAATTCATTGTTCAATAATAAGTTGTTTTACTTGCCGATACAAAATCTTGCAAATATTCGGTCTAGTAATACTTCTGTGATGTCTTCCCCAGTTACTTCATTTAATTTGTAGATAGCTTCTCTTAGATCAATGGTCCAGAAATCCCATGGTAATTGTTGTGTGACGACCACCGTTATTTGATCAATGGCGTTTAGGGCATCTGTTACAAGATCAAGTTGCCTTTGGTTAAGTGCAATTTCTACTCCTGATGTTGCATTAGCCCCACAAATCTTTAACAATTTCATAATTACTTCCTCTCCTCCTTCACCAGTTAATGCACTCATAGTCGCATCTGCTTTGGAGCCTAAAGCCTGGCTTTGAAGATCAGACTTATTTCCAACTAAAAGCTTAGGTGTGTCTGTTGGGATTTGCTCCAGGAGTTTTTGGTCATTAGTTGTCCAACCTTGACTAACATCAAAAATCAGTATCACTGCATCTGCAGTTTCTAAAGCTTTATGGCTTCGTGCGATTCCAATCTTTTCTATTGCATCATTTGTTTCTCGAATACCAGCAGTATCAAGAAGGGTGATTGGAATTCCTTTTAAAATAACTTCACTTTCTATAAGATCTCTTGTAGTGCCAGGCACGTTTGTGACGATAGCCTTTTCTTGTTTACTGAAAAAATTGAGTAGAGAACTTTTCCCTACATTAGGTGACCCAATAAGTGCAACTTTTAATCCATTACGAATTAAGCAGCCTTGCTTTGCATCTGAAATAAGTTGACTTAATTGGTCTCGAATTAGCATTAAATCAGCAAATAGGGTCTTCGAATTTAGTGCTGGTAGATCTTCCTCAAAATCAATTCTTGCTTCAATCTCACCAAGTTGATCAATAAGCTTGTTTTTTATTTCCTTTATAACATTGCTAATATCACCATCAATTCCTGCCATCGCTAATTGAGCAGCTTTTTGAGTTCGGGCACTTATCAATTCGTGAATAGCTTCTGCTTGAGTAAGATCAAGTCGTCCATTTAAAACTGCGCGCTGACTGAATTCTCCGGGGAATGCTCTTCTTGTATGGGGCTGAATTAATACTTGTTCAAGTGTTTGCTGAACTGCTATTAAACCTCCATGGCAATGAATCTCTACTACATCTTCTCCTGTATAACTCCTTGGACCATCCATTATTAATATTAAAACTTCATCGATCTTTTTTTTTGTTTTTTGATTGATTACGTATCCATAAAGAATTGAGTGGCTTTTCCATTCTTGTTTCCCTGGGACTCGAACAATAGTTGATACAACTTGCCTTGCTAAAGGCCCAGATATTTTGACAATTGCAATGGCGCCTTCTCCTGGTGAGACTGCTGAAGCAATAGCAGCGATTGTTTCCTCTGTAGGATTTGTCAGATTCATAAACAAATTATTAGATTTTTCTCTACGATTACAGTCGTACTTTGCAGCAGCACATTTAAGGATTCGAAATGTTCAGATACCTCTTTAAGTGGTCCAACAAATTTCAACGCTTGTTGCGATTGCTTTGGGAAATTGAAGGAACACCTGCCAAGAGAGCACGTGGAATAGCTGTTGGTGTTTTTAGTGGTTGTTTCCCTTTTTTTGGATTGCAATCCTTGATCGGGGTATGCTTGGCTAGTTTGCTGAAAGGTAATCATTTGCTGGCTGTTATTGGGACATGGATCAGTAACCCCTTAACATATATTCCTCTTTATTGGTTTAACTATAAGATTGGTTCATTATTTTTGGGCAGAGAAAGAGAATTTAATAATTTTGTGGGAT
Organism: Prochlorococcus sp. AG-409-F19; assembly: GCA_003215795.1. Taxonomy (GTDB): domain Bacteria; phylum Cyanobacteriota; class Cyanobacteriia; order PCC-6307; family Cyanobiaceae; genus Prochlorococcus_E. The sequence continues at coordinate 87,669 of QCJV01000002.1, read as the reverse complement.
TGACTCAGCGGCAGATGTGGAATCATGGTTGGGTAATTAGTAATAGGATATTACTTGGTTCAATAATGGTGGGATTACTTTTAGGTTTAATTTCTGGTCTCATTTCGTATATGCTCTTTAAATTATGTTCAAAGAAAAGTACTATTAAAATGTCCCATAGGCATCGATAAAGTGATTGATTTGGTTCAACTCCAAATGGTTCAAAAAATAATTAGTCCGAAAATGTAATTCATGGTTTGAGAATGTAACTATTCCACATTAAGAGATACGAATTTATTTCTTAATGTGGAGTTGTCTACTTTCTAAAATCTCAAGGAATCTTCAGCCCCTAGATATTAATTTTGGCCTGTGCGAGCAATATCAAGAACATCTGCCATAGCACGAATCTTATTTATGGTTAGCAAAAGTTGCTCAGCATTTTTTAACTCGATTTTGAGGTCAATACAAGCTGGCTTCCCAGAAGAAGTTTGCACACGTGCATCACTCACATTTATCCCATTATCTGAAAGACGCATCAAGATGTCTTTTAAAACACCTACTCTGTCAATGACTTCAATCCTGATTTGCGTAGAGAATTTATTGCTTTGAGTAAGCTCATCATTATTCCAACTCACAGGTAAACGTCTTGCATTTGGAACTGATTCTAAATTTATACAATCCTGTCGATGTATGGTGATCCCATGATTTCCAAGAGCAACAGTACCCAAGATTTCTTCTCCTGGGAGAGGACTGCAACAACCACCTAGTCGATATTCAAGCCCTTCTAAGCCAATAATTGGAGAGTTTTTGGGCGAAGATTTGCTCGGCGTTAATGTGTCTTGCTGACTTGCTATATGTTCAACTACTTCATCCTTCTTTTCTGCAGATAAAGTAGTTATATTTTGAAGACGTATTTCCTCCCTTAGACGATTAAGAACTTGATGAAGTGTAATTGCACCAAAACCAAGAGCAGCAAGTAGATCATCGGTTGATTTCAGATTGCATCTATCCGCTACTTTTTTCATTGCCTCACCATTGAGTAATGTGTCAAAGCCTTTTCTACCTAGATCCCTCTCTAGTAGATCTTTACCTCTCTGAATTGTTTCATCTCTATGACTAATTTTATACCATTGTCTTATGCGATTTCTTGCTGTAGGAGTTGCTACATAGTTCAACCAATCAAGACTAGGGTGAGCTGTCTTGCTTGTAATAATTTCCACAAAATCGCCATTGTTTAATGGAGTAGTCAATGTACAAAGCTTGTCATTAATTCGAGTGCCATGACAATGGTTGCCGATCTCAGAGTGAATCCGATAAGCAAAATCTATTGCAGTTGAGCCTTTTCGGAGGCCTACAACATCTCCTTTAGGTGTAAATACAAATACTTCTTCATCAAATAAATCTTCTTTAATAGATGAAAGATAGTCATTGTGATCAGAGCTACCTTCTTCTTGTTGCCAGTCAACCAGTTGTCTAAGCCAGTTGAACCGCTCTGTGTTGCCTGAAGCTGGAGAACCACCTTCTTTGTATTTCCAGTGCGCGGCAATTCCAAACTCAGCAACTTGATGCATCTCAGACGTCCTTATTTGTACTTCTATTGGTCTATGTCTACCAATTACGGCTGTATGAAGTGATTGATAGCCATTTGGTTTGGGTAGTCCTATATAATCTTTGAAACGACCTGGGATTGGCCTGAATGTATCGTGAACAACAGCTAATGCTCTATAGCAAGTTTCTAAATTAGGAACAATAATTCGAAGTGCTGCAACGTCGTAAATCTCATGAAACTCTTTATCTTGGCGTTGCATTTTGCTCCATATTCCAAATAAGTGTTTTGGACGTCCGGTGATTTCACAATCATTTAGACCTGATTCAATTAAGCGGGTTTTAAGTGACTCAACTGTTTTTTTTAAACGCTCTTCTCTTTCACTGCGTTTTGTTACCACTTCTTGTTGTATTTTCTTATATGCATTTGGCTCAAGAAGTTTAAATGCAAGGTCTTCTAATTCCCATTTAAAGCGACCTATCCCCAGTCGATTGGCTAAGGGTGCATAGATTTCTCGTGTTTCAAGAGCAATTCTCTCTTGCTTGTCACGTTGCAAGGCATCTATGGTTCGCATGTTATGCAATCTATCTGCCAGCTTTACAAGAACTACACGTATATCACTAGCCATTGCTAGAAACATTTTGCGGAGGTTTTCAGCTTGAGCTTCGGTTCTATTAGGGAAATGAATTCCTCCTAACTTGGTAACTCCTTCAACTAAGCTTCTAACTTCAATTCCAAAATATTCTTCTAATTGATCAAGAGAAATATTTGTATCTTCAACAACATCATGCAGAAAACCTGCTGCTATGACTTTTGGACTGGCGCCAATCTCTTTGAGGAGGTTGGCCACTGCAACAGGGTGAATTATATATGGGTCACCACTTGCTCTAAATTGACCTTTATGTAGTCGAAATGCTAAATCAAAAGCTGATGCTAATAATGCTTCTGAGTCAGCTGGGCAGCATTCTCCTAGAGGAGTTGGGACTTGCTTGATGCAATTTTTCAACCATTCTGGTAGTGGGATGCCATAATCATCAGAACTTCTAATGAGATCTTCTCTCAGTAAAGGTTCATCAGACATGCTTAACTCCCAGGCCAATTTGGTCTGTGTAGTATTAGACGCAGAAGAGGCGTTTAACATTTGACCCGGTGGGTTAACTCATCTTATTCAGGCTTAAGCAGCCTTGCTGAAATTTATGAATTGTTCTCAAAAGGATGTCTTAAATATTAAAGATTTGAGTGTCTCGTATCCACATAGTAAGAAGTGGGTTTTAGAAGAATTGAATTTGAATATGGCTTGTGGAGAACGCCTTGCATTGCTTGGAAGTTCAGGCTGTGGTAAAAGTACTGTAGCTAAGGCCTTATTACAAATAATTCCACCGGGGAGCATTTGCAGAGGGGAAATTTTGTTGAGTGGTAATAACTTACTGACAATATCCAATGAGGCTTTGCATAAATTGCGAGGAGAATTAATTGGATTAGTTTTTCAGGATCCTGGAACTCGTCTGAATCCCTTAATGACCATTGGAGAACATCTTATTGATACTTTGTATGCTCATCAGCCAGACCAATCACCCTCTTTAATAAGAATTAGAGCTGAAGAATTACTGGATAAAGTTGGAATTAATCCACAACGTTTCAATTCATACCCCCATGAGTTTAGTGGTGGTATGCGCCAACGGGTGGCCATTGCTTTAGCCATTGCTTTGAACCCACCATTGATAATTGCTGATGAACCAACTTCTAGCCTTGATGTGTCAATTGCTAGTCAAATTATGGGTGAATTAAGTTTTCTTTGTGACGAGCTAGGAAGTTCCCTTTTACTTATTACGCATGATCTTGCAATCGCCTCGAGATGGTGTTCAAGAATGGCAATTATTGATCAAGGTAGAATTGTAGAAGATTGTCCTACTCAGCAACTAATAGATTCACCTAGATCTTCTATCGCTAAGAGGTTAGTTGCTGCAGCAAAAATACGTGAGGAATCAACTCCTCTTGTAAAGCCAGGGGAGACAGTTGTTTTAGAAGTCGACCGATTACGTTGCTGGCATGCATTGGGAGGGACGCCTTGGAAACCAAGTTGGGTTAGGAGCATTGATGAAGTAAGCTTTTCATTGCGTAAAGGAGAAACTTTAGGGGTAGTAGGAGTATCTGGGTGTGGTAAAAGCACATTATGCCGAGCTCTTTTAGGTTTAATCCCAATTAGAGGTGGAGAAGTTAAATTACTAGGAACAAATCTTGCAAATTTAAAGGGAAGTGATTTAAAGGTTTTCCGGCAATCGTTGCAGATGGTTTTCCAAGATCCCTTTGCTTCTCTGAACCCTAAAATGACTGTTTTAGAAGCAATCTCGGATCCTCTGTTGCTTCATGATTTGGCAACAAAAACTAGTGTGAAAGAAAAAGTTCGCTTATTATTACAACAAGTTGGTCTAACTCCAGTAGATAATTTTATTAATCGCCTACCAGAACATCTCTCTGGAGGTCAGCAACAGAGAGTCGCAATCGCTAGATCATTATCCTTATCTCCTAAAGTTCTCATCTGTGATGAAAGTATCAGTATGTTGGATCTGGAAATTCAGTCAGATATTTTGAGCTTACTTCGTTTGCTACAGAAGAACCTTGGATTAGCAATTATCTTTGTTACACATGACTTATCTGTGGCCAGCTCTTTTTGTCATAGGGTAATTGTTCTTGAGAGAGGTCGAATTGTGGAGGAAGGTCCTGCGGAGCAAGTATTCCAAACTCCTAAGTCTCTACTTACAAAGGAATTAGTTCGTTTTTCACCAACAATTTTTTCGACTCCTTAAGCGATATCTTACTTGCGCAAAATAGAAAGAATTTTAAGGAATTCATCTGGCAAGGGAGCCTCGAAAAACATCTCTTTATTTGAAATAGGATGCCTTATGCCAAGGTGCACGGCATGTAATACTTGACCTGCAAGATTTGTTGGTAATTTTTTACAACGACTATAAGTTGCATCTCCAAGTATTGGATGGCCGATATGAGCAGAATGCACACGAATCTGATGAGTACGACCAGTATCTAGTTTGAATCTTAGAAGAGAGTAATCACCCAATCTTTCTTTTAGCTCCCAATGGGTACAAGCATATCTCCCGGAGGCATCATTGACCACTGCATATTTTTTTCTATCGACCGGATGGCGACCAATAGCACCTACGATCATCCCTTTATCGCCATCTGGCACCCCATGCACTAATGCTAAGTATTGACGAGAAGCAATTCTTTTTTGAATTTGTACCTGTAAATTGACTAAGGCTTCTTGGCTTTTGGCTACTGCAATGCAACCCGTAGTGTCTTTATCTAGTCTGTGCACGATACCAGGTCGAAGCTTACCGTTAATTCCAGGAAGATCGCGACAGTGGTGTAGTAAACCATTAACTAATGTCCCACTTTTATTACCTGGTGCTGGGTGAACCGTTAAACCTGCTTGCTTATTAATGATTATGAGGTGTTCATCTTCATAAAGGATGTTCAAATCTATTTCCTCTGGTTTAAGATAGGGTAGAGGTTCAGGTGGGAGTATCCATACTTTAATTTCATCATTTTTTCGAAGAGGGGTTTTGGCTTTGCCGTGCTTTCCGTTAACGAGGACTAAACCATTTTCAATGAACTTTTGAATTCTTGCTCTACTTTGCTCTGGACGTTGGCTCACTAGCCAACGATCTAAGCGCATTGGCAATGGTCTTAGATAGCGAAGTATCACAAGCTCTCCTTTCCCTATCCCAAAGTCTTGTTCTTGATTTTCAGGCATTAAGGAAGCTCTAACGAAATAGGACCAATTAAGTTTTTCCGGAAATCATCTAACAAACGTTGGGCCATTCGATTGGTATTCCCTGACGTATGATGGTCAGCTGCACTTTTTAACCATAGGTGTGCATTCTGTTTAGCTTCTTTAAGTTTGATTCCATAACGTTGTTCGAGAACATGGCAAGGTTTAATAGAAAAACGTGGTTGCTCACATTGTTCTATTATCCTTAGAAATCTTATTGCAACAGATTCCACATCGTATGATGCCTGACCAATATCATCGCACAACGCAAGCCTCAATGCTGCTTCTTGATTCTCTAAGCGACTTGGCAGCACCCCAGGTGCATCAAGTAAGTCAAGTTGTTGTCCAACACGTACCCATCTTAAAGATCGTGTGACACCTGCACGTCTAGAACTTTGTACGACTTTTCTATTAACTAATCTATTTATTAGAGCTGATTTGCCAACATTAGGGAAACCAAGAGTAAGTGCTCTAACTGCTCTTTGTTGCATCCCTCTTGATTTACGACGATCATTTAACTCTTGGCCTAGTTGTATTGCGGCTTCTTTGATTTGTTTAGTACCAGTTCCATCTTTTGCATTGCACCATAGTGCTTTTTGTCCTTGCTGTCTAAACCAATTATCCCAGGCTGATAATGATGTTGAATGGATCATATCTCTACGGTTAAGCACTAACAGATGTTTTTTGTTTTTTATCCATTTTTGAAGACATGGGTGAGAAGTGGACCGTGGGATACGAGCATCTCTAACTTCTATAACAAGGTCTACTTTTGCAAGACTGAGATTAAGTTGTCTTTCTGCTTTGGCTATGTGGCCTGGATACCACTGGATAATTTGGGTGCTCACGGCACTATAGGTCTTCAATAAGGGACAAGAGTAATTACTAAATTAGGGCAAACTAGCTTCAATTACTTTTTTCTAGACTAATACTTTTAAGAGATGTGAGAGTTAAATCAGAATTTAAAAAGATTCTCTTTTTTATGTGATTAGAAATGTTGATTCTTCTTAGGAATTACGAGCAATTTTTGGAATTTATGTTCAAAAATGTACGACTGTTTCTACCGTGAGACAAATTAATTTCATGTTATATCAATGCTTTTTAGTTTTTAGGAGTATGGTCAGGTGAATTCTCTGGCTGATAGTGGAATTATTTATACCTTTCTTGGGTTAGGCTCACCGAGTTTTTAAGATTCAAAGGCAATTCATGGCAAAACGTTCTCTTTCAAGTCTCGGCGTAGAGGAGCTATGCGGCAAGAGAGTTTTGGTTCGAGTTGATTTTAATGTTCCATTGAATGAAGAAGGTTCAATAACAGATGACACAAGAATCCGTGCGGCTCTTCCAACAATTAAACATTTAATAGAGAGCCAATCCAAAATTATTCTTGCAGCACATTTTGGGAGGCCGAAAGGCAAAGTTAATGAAGATATGCGCCTTACTCCTGTCTGTAAAAGATTAAGCGAATTATTAGATAAAAATGTTATTAAGACAGAAAGTTGCATTGGCTCTGACGCTGAATCTAAGGTTAATGCAATGAGCAATGGCGATGTGGTGCTTTTGGAGAATGTACGTTTTGTAGCTGAGGAAGAAAAGAATGATTTAGATTTTGCAAAGAAACTATCTTCTTTGGCAGAAATCTATGTTAACGATGCTTTTGGAGCAGCTCATAGAGCTCATGCATCTACGGAAGGCGTTGCAAAGCATTTGAATCCAAGCGTAGCCGGTTACTTGATGGAAAAAGAGCTTCAATATTTACAGGGCGCGATTGATTCACCTAAAAGACCTTTAGTTGCAATTGTTGGTGGTTCCAAGGTCAGTAGTAAGATTGGTGTTTTGGAATCCTTAATTGATAAATGTGACAAGGTATTGATTGGTGGAGGTATGGTTTTTACTTTTTACAAGGCAAGAGGTTTATCTGTTGGGAAAAGCTTAGTTGAAGAGGATAAGCTTGAACTTGCTAAGTCTCTTGAGGAAAAAGCTAAGCTTAAGGGTGTTGAGTTACTTTTGCCTACCGACGTTCTTTTGGCTGATGATTTTGCTCCTGATGCTAATAGTCAGTTGGCTCAAATCAACTCCATACCTGAAGGATGGATGGGTTTGGATATCGGACCAGATTCCATAAAGTTATTTCAAGATGCTTTAGCAGATTGCAAAACAGTTATTTGGAATGGACCAATGGGTGTTTTTGAATTTGAAAAATTTGCAAAAGGTACTAATGCTATTGCGATGACATTGGCTGATTTGAGTTCAAAAGGCTGTTGTACAATTATTGGAGGTGGTGATTCAGTTGCAGCAGTAGAAAAGGCTGGTTTAGCATCAAAGATGTCTCATATTTCTACAGGTGGTGGAGCTAGTTTGGAATTGCTTGAAGGAAAAATTCTTCCAGGTGTAGCTGCATTAGACGATCAACTTTAAATTAAAAATATTTAAGGCCTAAAATCATTTGATGAAGATACTACTTTAATTTTCTTGGTTATAGAGACAAGGCCTTGTGGATGAGCTATTAACGCAGCCCATCTTTGTTCACCTGGATTGAGTGGTGCCCGTGCAGTTTTAAATATTCCCCCAGACCCTAATGGCATTAACTCTATATTTTTGTTTGAGTTATTGGACTTTAACTCCCTATTATTAATAGCTATTAAACCACCAGCAATTATTGAGTCTTCAAGAGGTTCTTCGAGAATTATATCTATGTCATAGATAGTTCCAGTAAGAACGCTATCTGGTATCTGAACAGTCACATTGAGCATTTTATTGCCACTTTTCAGAATGGAGTAGTCACTGAAAGTTTCTTTCTTGATCACTTTCCCATTATTTATTGAAATAGCTAGTTTTTGCTTTGATATGAGATTGTAATTCTGACCATTTCGTTTTTTTGAACCTTTGACAGTTATTTCAATCAATTGGCGCTCATCAGGCAACTCTTTTAGAAACTTTATTTTCCACGTGGCATTAGGAAAATCTTTTAGAAAGGCATCATATTTTTGTCCTAGATCTCGAGCTATTTCTTCAGAGAAAAGATTGAATAAGTCTAATTTGTTAGTAGTGTTAAAAGTTTTCTCGAGTTCTTGCGTTAGGATTTCGATGTCTCTAGCTTGTGAAAAATTACCTGAGAAAAAAGTTAAGAGAATAAATAACCCAGAAGTCAAAATAGGCTTTAGAGATTTTTGCACAACAGATTTCCTTGAGTTATTTATATCTTAATTGTAGGTATATTGAACGACTTTTTATGACTAAGCTTCTAATTGCTGCTAGTGGAACAGGTGGCCATATTTACCCTGCGCTCTCAGTTTTAGAAGCATTGCCTAAATCTTGGGATATCTGTTGGTTGGGAGTTGAGAATCGTCTAGAAAAAGCAATTTTACCTAAAGAATATGAATTGATCACGATTCCTGTGCAGGCCTTACAAGCCAAAGGTATTAGAGGGTTGTTACAGCGCCTGAAATTATGCTTTTCAATTGTCTTTGTTGTTGGATTAATTTTAAGGAAAAAATTTGACGTTGTTTTTACCACAGGAGGCTATATTTCCGCACCTACAATTATTGCCTCGAAGTTATGTAGGGTTCCTATCATATTGCATGAGTCCAATGCTTTCCCAGGAAAAGTCACACGTTTATTAGGTATGCTTTGTGATCAGGTGGCCTTGGGCCTTCCTATCGCTAAAGATCATTTAAAAAATTGTAATCTAATCTTCACTGGGACGCCGGTGAGATCTGAATTTTTATTTCCCAATCCTTTACCCTCTTGGATACCTAATAATCCTACCCCTTTGATTGTTGCAATGGGCGGCAGCCAGGGTGCTGTTGGATTAAACAAAATGGTTAGAGAAATTTTACCTGATTTATTAAAAAGGGGATATCGAGTAGTTCATATTATTGGAACAAATGACAATCCATCAGGTATTAATAACCCGAACTTCGTAGAAAAGACTTTTACTCAGGAAGTTGCTGGATTATTGCAGCATGCAGATCTTGTTATTAGTCGATCAGGTGCTGGAGCTTTAAGTGAGATTGCAGTTTGCAAAACCCCTGCAATTCTTATTCCCTATCCCTATGCTGCAGATAAACACCAGGATTTAAATGCTGCTTATGTAGCCCAGTTTGGTGGGGCATTGATAATTCATGAAAATATGTCTGCCGATCAACCTTTGCTTAAGTCAATACTACGTTTGCTAGATACTTCTCCCCCTGTTAATGGTCAAGGGAACACCTTGCTTAATAAAATGAGTAAAGGAATGGACAATATTGCCGTTCGTGATGCACATCTACACTTAGTTGATGTTATCAGGAAGTACAGTTAAGAATTTGTTGCATAGCTTTAATAATTCTTCGATTATCGGATTTCCCTTTGAGGCTGACCCGTAACCAGTTGTCTCCCAATTCCTGAAAAGAACTACAATCTCGCAGTAAGATATTTTTATGAGCAAGAGCTTCTCGGAAGTTTTTCAGGGGAAAGTTACTTTCTATTAGTTGAAAATTAGTAGCTGATGGATGTGTGGTTATACCTGGTAGTTTTTGTAAGTTTTTTTGAAGCCATCTCCCTTCTTCTTTGATCCAATTCTGAACTTTTTTGATTTGCTCTTTTATGATTTTCTCCTCGGTCATTAGTTTTATCCCTAACTTGACAGCTAAACCATTAACTGGCCAAGGGTCTCTCCATTCTTGCCATTGTTGAAGTCTCATGGGAGAGCTAATTGCATAGCCTAGCCTCAACCCCGCAATAGAAAAAAGTTTCGTGAGACTTCTGATAACAATTAGATTTGGGTAATTAGCTACTAAAGGAATCAGTGATTCTTTCTCACCATTAGGAACTAATGGCAGAAAAGCTTCATCGCATATCACTAGATTTTGAGAATTTAGTAAGGCTTCTAAAGAGTGTAGGCTCCAACATTGTCCAGTGGGATTGTGTGGGTTTGTTATCCATATAACTTTTTCTTGTGGCTTTAATGGAAAAACCTGAGGAAAAATAGAGTTCCATTTCAAGGGGATGGGGCAAGTTATGAACTTGCCGCCCCAACACCTAAGAGCTCTTTTGTAATCGAAGAACCCTGGCGATGGTAAAACACTGATTCCATGATTGGCTGCATCACGTGCAGCCCAAGTAATTATTTCAGAGGCACCATTGCCTGGTAAAACCATACAAGATGGGATTTCATGGAATTTGCTAATGGCTTCTCTTAGTGTTAAATAACTTCGATCAGGATAGGTCTTAAGAGCAGTTCCATTAATCTCTTGTGTTAGGCAATCTTGCAAAGGAGTCGGAATGGAGAAGGGAACCAAGGATGCACTAGCATCAATGAGGGAACTTATATGAACCCCTAGTCTTTTTGCTTCTTGTTCTAGATTCCCACCATGCTTAAGGAGCAACCTTTCATTATATTGAGAAAAATTATTGCTTAAACCCATGGTATCTCACTGCCTACAGCCTCTGAGATGTTTTGGAACCCATGTCGGTTGAGTTGAGATATTAGACCTTCAAGTATATCAGGGACTAGTTTAGGTCCTTGGAATATCCACCCTGTATATATTTGGACAAGAGATGCACCTGCGGCAATACGCTCCCAGGCGCTTTCTGGAGAATCAATACCTCCAACACCTATTAAGGGTAAATCCTCCCCAGCACTTTTTCTCAACCTTCTAATGACTTCTAAGGCTCTTGGACGTAGTGGTTTTCCACTAAGTCCGCCTGCTTCAATTCGTAGAGGATTTCCTGTTTGTAAAATAATGCGCTCTTCCAGCCCTAATCTATCTAAACTAGTATTAACAGCTATTATTCCCGCTAATCCTTCTTCATAGACTACTTTGCCAAGCCCATCAATTTCTTCATTGTCTAAATCTGGCGCAATCTTAACAAGGAGTGGTGGGCAAGATGGCAAGCGTCTTAGCTTCTTAATTAATTTTCTAAGCTGTATAGAGTCTTGTAATTGACGTAGACCTGGTGTATTAGGCGAACTCACATTGATAACTGCATAGTCAGCCAGTGATCCGAGCATTTCAAGAGAAGATGCATAATCATCAGGTGCATGCTCTAGAGAAGTTATTTTTGATTTCCCTAAGTTGAGCCCAATAATTGAGGGTCTATTCCCTGGAGGAGGTACCTTTTGCTTCTCGAGAGTTTCTTTCATTTTGCCTGCCCCATTATTGTTAAATCCCATTCGATTTAAAGCAGCCTTTTCTTTTGAGAGTCTAAAAAGTCTTGGCTTGCTATTGCCTGATTGGGCATGCCAAGTAACCGTGCCAAGTTCAACAAAGCCAAAGCCAAAATTGTCCCAGATAGAAGCTGCAATTCCATTTTTATCAAACCCTGCAGCTAGGCCTAATGGATTACTAAAGTTACATCCAAATAAAGTTTGCTCTAATTTGACATCCTTTCTTTGTAGATCTTTTGCTAATTCAGCTAACAGGTTTGATATGCCTGGCCACTTTCTATAAAGCGAGGCTTTTTCTAGACTGTTCAGAGTAAGTTGAGTTAGTTTTTCAGCATCAATTCCATCATCTTTTTCCAGGATGTGGCCAAAGAATTGCTTATAAAAAAAATTACTTGAAGAAAAACCAGTTTCTGATGTATTTCCCATTCTTGCTTCTAATGATCACATTGTAGTTTGATTGCAATTTTTTTTGAAAAGCTTACTGCTATATCATCTACGCGTTCATTATCAGGATCGCCACTATGACCTTTAACATATTGGAGAGTCACATTAGATAAACGAGAGTTGTCTAATGCTTTCCACAAGTCTTGGTTTAAGACTGCCTTCCCCGAGGCAGTTTTCCACCCTTTTTTTTTCCACCCTTGTACCCAAGTATTAAAACCATCAATAAGATATTTGCTATCTGTTCGAATTGAAAGTGTTGGATGCCTATCAAGTATTTTTAACTGTTTGAAAACCTCTAGGGCAGCTTGAAGTTCCATACGGTTATTTGTTGTTTGAGCTTCATAGCCACCAAATTCTTGTACGGCTCCATTTTCGAAACGTATGAGTGCACCCCAACCACCTGGACCAGGGTTTCCGCTACAAGCCCCATCGGTGGCTGCTGCTATTACGCGATTATGTGCTTTAACCATTGAAAAAAATAGCCGGCCAAATATGACCGGCGATAGATAACAGATGATAGGCCTTATTCTCAAATAATAGCTAAGAATTACTTAAGAGTTACTTTCCCGCCAACGTCTTCTATAGCTTTTTTTAAGGCTTCAGCTTCCTCTTTAGCAATGCCTTCTTTTATGGTTTTAGGCGCTGCCTCTACCATTGCTTTTGCATCTCCTAAACCTAAGCCAGTAGCATTTCTTACTTCTTTAAGTACTTTGATTTTGGCTGAAGCATCGAAGCTTTCAAGAACAACATCAAATTCAGTTTTTTCTTCAGCGGCAGTTTCACCACCACTGGCAGCTCCTGGTGCCGCCATAACAACGCCAGCAGAAGCAGCAGCAGAGACACCAAAGGCCTCTTCTATTTGTTTTACAAGCTCAGAGGCTTCTAGCAGAGAAAGAGTTTTAAGTGACTCTAAAATCTCGTCTGTTTTTGAAGACATGATTGGAATACAACAAGTATTTGGGAGAAAAAGTTTTAGTCGAAGATTTTGCTAGTTAGCTTTCGCTACTTTCAGCATGTTGATTGAGCGATCTTGCTATACCGGAGGGAACCTCATTAATTCCAACAGCAATTTTTGTAGTGATTGAATTTAATGCGCCAGCAATCTGTGCCATGAGTGCTTCTCTAGAAGGTAGAGCAGCAATTGCTTTTATTTCATCCTGAGAAAGAAGTTTGCCTTCAAAAAGGCCTCCTTTAGTCTCGGATTTGTTGGTTTCCTTTTGGAATGATTGGACTGCCTTAAGAGCACTTCCTACATCGCCTTTTACAAGAACAAATGCATTGGTGCCAGTTAATAAAGATTCAAGGCCGTTCCAAGAAGCATCTCCATCAATAGCTTTACGCATCAAGGTGTTTTTAGTGACCTTGCAGATACCTTTGCTGGGCTCTAAACGAGCACGCAAGTCAGACATCTCTTTAATGGATAAGCCCTTGAAATCAAGGACTAAAGCCATTTCGGCTTCATCGAGGAGGCCTTTAATCTCTTCGACAATTTGTTTTTTGCTCTCCAGCGTGCGGCCCATAGGAATTGGATCGAATCGGGGGAAGAAGCCGGACACACGGCCGTTTAATCTCTAGTTTCTTAAGAGACGAGGTCGCTCTTGATTCAATCCATTTTTGGAAAATCTTTGCGTTTACCTCGGCAGGATTTAAATTAATTAGCCTGAAAATTGTTCAGATTAATCGCAACCTGCTGTCTATGGCCGGGCGCATGCCCGTTTGGAATAAACCAATAGACTAACGATACAACAAAGAGGTCCCTAATCTTCTTTATTGTCTTGCAAAGAAGCAAAATCTACTTCTATAGAAGCTCCCATTGTTGAAGTTATATAAAAGCTTCTCCAGTAACGACCTTTTGCTCCACTGGGCTTGTTTTTATCAATAGTCTCATATAAGACCTTAAGATTCTCTAAAAGGTCGTCTGCAGAAAAACTTGCTTTTCCAAAACGAACATGAACAATCCCCGCTCGATCAGCTCTGAATTCAAGTTTTCCAGCTTTGAACTCTTGTATAGCTCCATTTAGATCTGTAGTTACGGTGCCTGCTTTAGGGTTTGGCATTAGGCCTCTAGGACCAAGTACTCTTCCTAGCTTTGCAACTTTTGGCATCATATCGGGGGTTGATATGAGCAGATCAAAATCCATTTCTCCTTTATTTATTGTTTCGATTAAATCTTCTTCTCCGGCAAGGTCTGCCCCTGCTTTACTGGCTTCAGCAACCTTTTCTCCTTTTGCTATAACAGCAATTCGTACTTTTTGACCAGTCCCTTTTGGCAGTGCAACTGTTGTTCTTAATTGTTGGTCTGTATATTTGGGATCAATACCTAAGCGAATGTGAGCTTCGATTGTTTCATCGAACTTCGCAGTAGCATTTGCTTTAACTAGTTGGATTGCTTCTAACGGGAGATATGGCCTTTCCTCGACTTTGGAGGATAGGGCGGCCATTCTTTTTGAAGTTTTTGTCATGAGATTTCTGGGGTTCGAGCGACAGGTTTGTCTCCCCCTAATTAATGGTGGAAAAATTTTCTTAATAAGATAATTGATAAGAGAATTAATCGCTTACAGAAACACCCATATTGCGGGCAGTTCCTTCAATTACCTTCATCGCTGATTCAATATTATTACAGTTTAGATCGGGCAATTTGGTTTTTGCAATTTCTTCTAGTTGGGCACGATTAATTTTACCTGCTTGACCTTTTGCTGAATCTCCAGAACCTTTAGCAATTCCTGCCGCTTTTGTAATTAGTACTGAGGCTGGAGGAGTTTTAGTTATAAATGTGAAACTTCTGTCTTCAAAAACAGAAATTTCAACAGGGATCACCAAGCCTGCTTTTTCTTGGGTTCTGGCATTGTATTCCTTGCAAAAAGCCATAATGTTGACTCCATGTTGACCAAGAGCAGGCCCAACTGGAGGCGCAGGATTTGCTTTACCGGCCTGAAGGGCCAATTTGATCACGGCTACAACTTTCTTTGCCATCTTTTAATTGAGGAAATGATTAATTACGGGTTACCTTGTAAAAAGGAAAATTTTGAAAAGGTTATGGCAAACCTACTTCATTTGTATGCACACTAAATTAATTAATGAGCAATTAATAAGCTAGTTTTGCTTACTAATTTGAGAGAATTCCAGCTCTACTGGAGTTTCTCTTCCAAAAATGGAAAGAAGAGCTTTCAACTTGTTTCGCTCCCCAGAAACCTCTATTACTTCTCCTTGGAAATCTTTAAATGGTCCTGCTGTGACAATAATCTGATCTCCTTCTGCTAAATCGAGCTTTACAACTGTTTTCTTTTCTGCTGCCCGTTTAAATATCCTATTTACTTCTTGCCTGCTTAAGGGTCTTGGCTTTATATGACCTCTCCCTCTACCAGTTGCTCTACGGTCTTCAGCTCCAACAAAATTGATGACATTTGGTGTACTTCGCACAGCCATCATTGTGTCTTCATCAAGAACCATTCGCACAAGTACGTATCCAGGAAAGACTTTCTCTTCGGTAGATTGCCTACTTCCATCTTTTTTTACTTTTACAGCAGGCGTTTGAGGGATTTCTATCTCTAGGATCCTAGTGCTGACACCTAATGTGACAGCTCTTTGTTCAAGAGTGGCTTTCACTTTTTTTTCGCAACTGGAAGCAACTTGAATTGCATACCAGCGAGCAATAGTTGTTTTCCCAAGAGAACCGCTGTCCTCTGTATTAGAGGAGGGAGAAGTTGTATCCATTACTTGAGTAGATTCTTGGAGTATGGGATCAATTTCTGACACGTTTGTGATGAGAATTTAAGTGAGTTGTAAGAAAAGATGTTGAACTTTCTTGATTCAACTGAAGATTTGTGATGCCCCCCAGCCAAAAAAACGGCTGACTGACGCTATTAATGCTGCTGATAGTGTAACCATTAATATCACTGCTACCGACTCGCTAAAGAGTTGTTGACGACTTGGCCAAATAACTAGTTTCAACTCATCAAAAGTTGAGCCTAGGAAGCTCTTGTTAGGAGAGGGTTTCTTTTTCTCTGGTGGAGAGAGTGAATTGGTGGGTTCTTGAGGAGTTGAACTTGTCACAAAATATCAGCCTGAAATTAATGATGCCTTGGCAAGTGCAATGGCTGTTTATAAATAATAGGTTAGGAGATAAGCAAATTGTTAGTTTTCTGCACAAAACTCTAATGAATTTGGACTCTCTTTAGAAGTGGTAACTCTTACTGCCTTTGCACCTAAAAATTCGTTTTCTAATAATTTAGTTGCCAAGGGGTTCTCTATACGCCTTCTAAGAATACGCCTTAAAGGCCTAGCACCATATTCAGGCTCATAGGCTTCTACTGAAAGACTTTCAATAGTTGACTCGTCTACGCGAAGCTCTAAGTTTTGTTCTCCTAATAAATCTGTTAATTCGTTTAATTGGAGCTTGATTATTTTTTGAAGATTATTTTGCGTGAGCGGATTAAAACGAATAACTTCATCAACTCGATTTAAGAATTCAGGACGAAAATTTTTGCTTAGGGCATCATTAATACTCTTGTCCAATTTTCCTTTCAGTGAAATGGGATCGTCAGTTTGATTCTGAGATGATCTTGCGTTTTCCAGAATTTCTCTACTTGCAAGATTGCTTGTCATGACAACTACAGTGTGCCGAAAATCTATAGTTCTGCCTTGCGAATCGGTTAAACGACCATCGTCTAAAACTTGTAAAAGAATATTGAATACATCAGGATGAGCTTTTTCTATTTCATCCAGTAATAAGACTGCATATGGTCTGCTACGAATTTCTTCGGTGAGTTGTCCTCCTTGCTCATATCCAACATATCCAGGAGGAGCGCCAATCAGCCGAGCTACTGCATTTCTTTCCATGAATTCACTCATATCAAGTCTTACCAAAGCTTCTGATTCATCAAATAAAGACGAAGCAAGTGTTTTAGCAAGTTCTGTTTTGCCAACCCCTGTTGGTCCAAGAAATAGAAAAGACCCGATAGGTCTTCGACTATCTTTCATTCCAGCACGGGCCCTTCTGATTGCGGCAGCAACAGCTTTTACAGCTTCTTTTTGACCGATAACTTTGTTGGATAGGTCTTTCTCGAGATTTAATAGTTTTTGTCTTTCTTCAGCAAGCACTTTATTTACTGGTATACCAGTCCATCGAGCAACAATCTCTGCAATATCTTCTGATTCCACTTGCTCTTTAATTATTGATTTACTATCACGTTTTAAGGTCTCCCTTTCATTGGAGATTACATATATTTTTTTCTGTAGATGGTGCAGTTCATCATATTGAAGCCTTGCAGCTTCTTCTAGTTGGCCATTTAACTCAGCTTCAGCAATAGATTGCTCGATATCCTTTTCTTGGTAAGAAAGTTCTTTTAGTTCATCTAAGATATCTTTTTCATCATTCCATATCACCATTAGATCATTCAGTTTATTTTCTAGAATGTATTTTTTATTCTGATACTCTTCTTTATCTTGATCTGTTATTCCGCTCTCATCATTTAATAAAATAGACTCTATCTTTTTAAGACTTAACTCTGTTTCTTGAATCATTTTAGGTTTACTTGTTGATTCCATTCTGATTTGAGCTGCAGCTTCATCGATAAGATCAATTGCTTTATCCGGGAGACATCGATCACTAATGTATCTGTCAGACAAACGAGTTGCTGTAATTAAAGCTTCATCAGCAATACTTACTTCATGATGTTTTTCATAACGCTCTTTAATTCCTCTTAGTATCTCGATGCTTAATTCAAGAGATGGCTCTTTAATATGAACCTGTTGAAATCTTCTATTCAGAGCTTGATCTTTTTCGATGGTTTTTCTAAAGCTTTCAGGTGTTGTGGCTCCAATACACCTGATATCTCCATTTGCGAGGACAGGCTTTAACAAACTTCCAGCATCAGTACTTGATCTTTCACTGCTTATAATTGTATGCAAATCGTCAATAAATAAAACAATTCCTGCAGTAGGATTGCTTGCTTCTTTTAGAACTGATCTAAAGCGTTCTTCAAACTGTCCACGGAATTTTGTCCCAGCTATTAAGGCTCCTACATCTATTAAAATTAACTTTAAACCCTTTATAGAGTCAGGAACATCACCTTTAATAATCCTTTGAGCTAATAATTCAGCGATTGCTGTTTTCCCTACACCAGATGAGCCAATTAGGACGGGGTTATTTTTACCCCTTCTAGATAACACTTTTATGGTAAGTTGAATTTCCTCGTCTCTCCCAATTACTGGGTCAAGCTCACCTTTCTCTGCGGCAAGAGTAAGATCTTTCCCATATAATTCTAGTGCATTAGATTCTTGTTCTAATTGCAGCTGATTGTTTTCTTTTACCTTTCTCGTATCTATAGTAATTTTACTAATTTCATTTTGCTCAACTTCATTATTATTTGCTATTCCTGATCTTTTCTCAGATTTAAATATAGGTTCTTTTGATGCTCTCTGGATAATTGGTTTTGGAAGACTTTTTAACTCTCCTTCTAAAATCTCACTTGTCAAACCAAGTTCGTTAAAAAGTTCAGAACCAATTCGTTTGTCTCTAGCAATTGCAAAAAGTATGTGTGATATTTCAATAAACCTTGAACCCCAACCTCCACGAAATGTATCTGCCCTATCAAGAAGTATCTCTAGATCTTCACCAATAAATAATTCTAATGAGTTACAAGGTTGAATATTTGCAAGAAACTCTTCCAATTTGTCTAGCAGCTCTAAACCATTGACTGGAAGTGCTTCAACTAGATCTAGATACTTTTCATCATTAAATAGAACTTGAAGAAGATGCTCTACATCAAAATATTCATGTTTCCATCTACGTGCTTCTTGTTCACCTTTGAGTAAGAGATTCCAAGCATCATCACTAAAACGATCAGGAGTAGAAGTTAGACTATGGGACATTGATAGTGATTGGGATGTTTGATATGGCATTTGAGTTACCTATTTCTCTCTTTAGATTCAAGATCTATTAATTCAATCTTGTAGGAATCTGGGTCTTCAATGAACGCAATAATTGTTTTACCATGTTTCATTGGTCCTGGTTTTCGATGAATTTTGTAGCCATTTTTTTCAATTGATGAACAGGTTTTATAAATATTTTGAACACCTAGAGCAATATGACCAAAACCATTTCCTATATCATAATTCTGAGTATCCCAATTATAAGTTAACTCAAGAACAGCAGAGTCCTCTTCTGTTCCATAACCAAGAAATGCAAGTGTAAAACGGCCTGAAGGGTAATCTTTTTGTCTTAAGAGTCTCATGCCTAATATTTCGCAGTAAAACCAAATTGATTTTTCTAAATCAGTAACACGAAGCATGGTGTGAAGTATTCGCATGTTTCAGGAAGTCTTTAGTTTTTAGTTTGAAGTTATCTCCATTTTGCCTGTAGTTTTCATTTTTGAAAAAGCCAAGCAAATGCCAAAACCCTAAAAAAGTCTAAGTAAATGGGCCCTAGAGCTCATAAGATCTAATAAAGCGTAATTTTCAACGTGATTGATTCCCTGGATTTAGTTATTGATACCATCTTTGCAAGAGAGGTTCTTGATTCACGGGGCAACCCCACAGTAGAAGCAGAGGTTTTACTTGAGGGAGGTGCTAAGGGAAGAGCAATTGTTCCTAGTGGGGCGAGTACAGGGGCTTATGAGGCTCATGAGCTACGTGACGGTGAATCTCGTTATATGGGTAAGGGTGTTAGGAAGGTTGTTGAGAATATAGAAGAAAGGATAGCTCCGTCATTGTGTGGCTTGTCTGCTTCAGACCAAGTTACTGTTGATCGAATTATGAATGAATTAGATGGAACGGAAAATAAGTCTAATCTTGGTGCTAATGCAATTTTGGCAGTAAGCATTGCTACAGCAAGATCTGCTGCGAATGCACTTGGAATGCCTCTATATAGATATTTAGGAAATCCAATGTCTTCATTATTGCCTGTGCCATTGATGAATGTGATTAATGGCGGTGCTCACGCTGCCAATAATCTTGACTTCCAAGAATTTATGCTTGTCCCTCATGGTGCGACTGATTTTCGAGAAGCTCTTAGGATGGGTGCTGAAGTTTTTCACACTCTAAAAAGCTTGCTATCTGCACAAGGATTGTCAACTGCAGTGGGGGATGAGGGTGGGTTTGCACCTGATCTATCAAACAATAATGCTGCGGGAGATTTACTTGTTACAGCAATTGAAAAGGCTGGTTTTATTCCAGGAAAACAAATTTCTTTAGCTTTAGATGTCGCAAGTACTGAGTTTTTTCAGGATGGGTTTTATTCTTTTGCTAATGAACGGTTTTCAAGTGAGCAAATGATAGATGAATTGAAGAAATTAGTTAGCTCCTATCCCATTATTTCAATTGAAGATGGTTTAGCTGAAGATGATTGGGAAGGTTGGAAAGAGTTAACTAATGAACTAGGAAGTAAGGTTCAGCTAGTTGGAGATGATTTATTTGTAACTAATACAAATCGGCTGCAGAAGGGAATTGATCAGAGCATAGCGAACTCTATTTTAATTAAAGTTAATCAAATTGGATCTCTAACAGAGACTTTGCAAGCAATAGAACTTGCTACACGATCTGGATATACTAGTGTTATCAGTCATAGAAGTGGAGAAACAGAAGACACTACAATTGCAGATCTTTCTGTAGCTACTAGGTCAGGTCAGATAAAGACTGGATCTTTAAGTAGGAGTGAAAGAGTAGCAAAATATAATCAACTTCTTCGAATTGAAGATGAATTAGGTGATCAAGCAATCTATGCAGGGTCAATAGGTTTAGGACCTAGAGGCATGGTCATTAAATAACTTGTTTCAATCTTGCTCTTTAATTATTTTTTGATTCATTTTTTCTTTGTAGTTGCTCAAGTTTTTCGTCTCTTCTGATCTTCATTTGCAATTTTAGCCATTTTAGAGAAATAGGGAAAGCTATGCCTATTGGCAATAAAGAGAAAATTGCTTTGTTGCCCGAGGCTAGAAGAGCTGCTGAAATGCCAAGGCAACCCAATAGTATTGATTGCCCCATTGATTGTTGAGCATTGATCATTCGGCGCAGTTGCCTGTCAGATTCTCCAAGTCTGATTTGTAGTTGGAGATCCCCTTGCTCTAGTCGTTCTAAGTTTTCATCAAGACGCTTTGGGAGCCCTACTGCTTTGCTTCCTAGCTCACCAAATTGACGACCTATTTCGTTGATCAAATCATTTGGATTAGAATTACTAGATGTCATTAGTGGAATTAGATATGGCTTTGTTATTGCGATTAGATTAAAGCTTGAATCAAGACTTCTACCTACACCTTCAAAAGTAGATAGAGCTCTCATCACAAAAATCAGCTCAACAGGAAGCCTAAATGGTTGACCATAAACTAACTCATAGAGATCTACAGATAATTTTTCTATTGTATCTGTGTCAAAGGGCGGCGTAAGTCTTTCTTTTAACATTATCCTGACTAATCTTCTCACCGGACCTAAATCGATTCCTTTTGCAAGCAATCCCGCTTCTTGTAGCTTTTTCACAAGCTGAGTTGCATCACCAAGGGCAGCTGCCTTAACCATACTTCCAAGTTCATTTTTTAAACGATCGGAAATCGTTCCCATCATTCCAAAGTCGTAAAAAATAAGGGAACCATCTGCAGAAACCGCTAGATTCCCAGGATGAGGGTCTGCATGAAAGAAACCAAATTCAATGAGTTGTTTTAAATAGCTAGATGCCCCCAATTCTGCAATTGAAGAAGGATTTATCCCGTTCTTAATAATTTCTGCTTTATCATTTATTTTGATACCTGGTACATAATCCAAGCAAAGAATTTTTTTTGTGCTTAGTTCCCAGATGACCCCAGGCACTTTGATGTTTGGTTCATCAAGGAATTGCTGACGAAATCTTGCGGCATATTGAGCTTCTACTTGAAAATCAAGTTCTTTTAATAACACCCTTTTGCATTCTCTAGCCATTGCAACCCAGTCACGCCCTTTGCTCAAAGATTTCTTTTTTTGGAGTACCGAAGCGACTTGTTGCATTATCTCTAGATCTACTTTGAAGAATGTTTCTAAGCCTGGACGCTGAATTTTTAAAACGACTTTTCTTCCGCTACTTAGGCATGCTCTATGAACCTGTGCGATTGAGGCGGCTGCAATAGGCTTGTCATCAAGATCGACAATCTCTTTGCATCTCTCTCCAAGCTCTTTTTCTAAAATTTCTTGAACTGTCCCAAAGCCAAATGCTGGGACTCTATCTTGTAAACCTGCTAGTTCTATTATCCAACTTTTTGCTAATACATCTGGCCTGGCTGAAATTAGTTGTCCAAGCTTTATGAAGGCCGAGCCTAGTTTTAGCAATTCTTTTGTAAGCCACTTTGCCCTAATTTGTTGTCTTATATTTTCTTTTTCATAAGAGAAGCCACCTATATAAGTCCATTTCTGTGAGTCGAGCCACAAGAGAAATAATAATGTTATTACAGATTTCCAAATTCTTATAGCACGAAAATATTGACGTACGAATTTGATTATTGAGCTTGGAATTATCAATTGAACTCCTCAATTTGAATTGATAGCTTTCCAATTTCTTTTCTTATTTTATTAATTTTATTTTGAAGAGTGTTAGGAGGTTTTTTTGGTAAGGTATCTGCCCTTATATTTTTTTCTTCACTCTGCCTATCATTAATTCGATCAGCTTCTTCAATAATTTCTTCTTTAAATAGATCCCATTCTTTTTTTATGCGACCAGGCGCAACTTTTAGAAAGTCTGATGCTTCGGAGACTGAAGATGTGACATTCTTGTCTATTCGAATTTTAAGGCGGTTAAAAACAGCTTTGAGCAAAGTTTCAGAGGTTGTCATCAATCTACTGCACTTAGAACAGAATCTTAGAAGATTTTCGATGTCGCATGATTTTCCTAAGTTGATTTTTCTACTATGCGTATATAAACCTAAAGCAATTCAAGGCTATTTACTGGAAGCTAAATTCTCTTAAAGAATTGACCATTAAGAGAACCATCATTTAAGACGCCTTAAATGATGGGACGATTTTTCAATGCTTTAGAAAAGTAATTTTGCTTGTATTGTTTTACGTTTGCTGTCATAACAATTTCTTTTTTAGGAATTTATGGCTATGGTTGATTTTTTTTAAGTCTCTCAAAGGCTTTATGGGAAATTTCATATCCTATTGCTAGCGATCCACCAATTAAAGATGGTAGAAGCCAAAAATTGCTTGCTGTTTGAAAACTGTTTCTCGATTTGCTCATCACGGAGATATGAGAAATTTAAATTTCCATAAAGGATCTCTTTAAGCAGGATTTTTAAAATTATCTCCTGTTGTTTTTTCTAATTCTATTTAGATATCTGGTCCTTGTTCATATACGACATCATAATGAATAAATGCAGTTTGAAATTGACCTAAATGGGGCGTGCTAATTGATTTTGACTCAAAACCTATGCCCCCTTTTCCCTTTATCAGTCTTCTATGCTGCCTTAAGCAACAACAAATTTTAAAGGAGCGTTAAAAATTTTGGAAACAATTGAAACTGATGTGGTGATAGTTGGAGGTGGACCTGCTGGTTGCAGTTGTGCTCTCTATACATCCAGAGCAGATTTGAAAACAGTTATTCTCGATAAAAACCCCTCAGTAGGGGCGCTTGCTATTACACATCAAATTGCAAATTATCCTGGTGTTCCTACTGATATTAGTGGTGAGAAATTGTTGGAACTAATGAGAGATCAGGCTATTCAATATGGTACTGACTATCGGCGAGCACAGGTTTTTGGCATAGATGCCAGTGGTGATTGGAAGACAGTTTTTACTCCAGAAGGTACATTTAAAGGTCGTGCTCTTGTTGTAGCTAGTGGTGCAATGGGTAGGCCAGCATCCTTTAAGGGTGAAGCTGAGTTCCTTGGGAGAGGAGTTAGTTACTGTGCAACTTGTGATGGAGCTTTTTATAAATCAAGAGAGGTTGCTGTTGTCGGTGTCAATAAAGAGGCTATAGAGGAAGCGCAAGTACTTACAAAATTCGCATCAACCGTACATTGGATTACATCAAATGATCCTAAAGAAGAAGATCACCAAGCGATCGATTTGATTAATAAGGAGAATGTTAAACATTGGAGTAAGACGAGATTAATGAAAATTGAGGGAAGTGATGCAGGAGTAACTGGAGTTCTTTTGAAGAATCGTTCTCAAGAAGAGAATCAATTGTTGGAAGTAGAAGGGGTATTTGTCTACATGAGTGGTTCAAAGCCCATTACTGATTTTTTGGGAGATCAAATTGCATTAAAAGAAGATGGTGGTGTAGTTGTTGATGACTTTATGTCAACAACTTCTGAAGGTGTTTGGGCTATAGGTGATATAAGAAACACTCCTTTTAAACAAGCAGTAGTTGCTGCCTCTGATGGATGTATTGCTGCTATGGCTATCGATAGATACTTAAATAGTCGTAAATCAATTCGTGTGGATTGGGTTCATTCTTAGAAAAAAATTCTAAAAACTGAGATTAACAAGCTTCACTTTTTATAATTCAATTGCTTCTGAGACGTAAGCAACACCACCATAGTAACTAAGAATTGATTTAACATTATCCCTTATGTTACTAATAATTTCTTCTTCACAGAAAACAATTACATGTGCATTTGCTCCAAGGCCAGAGAACTCCATATCTTCTGAAACTATAGTCTCAGGTCCTCTCCCAGTAGCATGTTTTGTAACTGTATAACCAGGAACACCTGCAGACTCAAGTCCTGACAAGATAGCTTCTAGTTCCCTTTCACTAAAAATAAGATCCAATCTTTTCATTTATTTAACCTGCAGAGGGAATGATGTTATTAACAAGGCCCATATATAAAGGTATTCCAATGACAATATTAAAAGGAAATGTAAGGCCTAGAGTAGTAGAAATATAATAACTTGCTTTAGCTTCAGGAACAGTCATTCGCATGGCAGCTGGGACTGCAAGATAAGATGCGCTAGCACAAAGTACAGCAAATAGAAGTGCATTACCTGGCTCTAGAAGCAAAGCTCTAGCTACAAATACACCCAAAAAGGCATTAAAAAGTGGCATTAAGACAGCAAAGAAAATTAAGAATGGACCTGCCTTTTTTAGACCAGGTAATCTTTGTGCTGCAACTATTCCCATATCAAGTAAAAAGAAACACTCTGCGCCGTAAAAGAGTTTTCCTGTAAAAGGTAGCATTTTTTCTACTCCCCCTGGGTTATGTGCTGCTGTTAAGAATCCAATAAGGAGACTTCCAAGTAGTAAGTAAACAGAACCATTAAGAACTGACTCTCGGAAAATGGAACTCCATTTCATTTCTCTAGACTTAGGTCTATTTTGGGGGCCTGCAAGTTTTACAAGTAATAGCCCAACAATAATTGCTGGGGATTCCATTAATGCAAGTGCAGCAACCATGAAACCATCAAAGTTGATACTTTGACTTTCTAAGAAACTTTCTGCGGTTATGAATGTAACGGCACTTATTGAACCATATGCTGCTGCAATTGCTGCAGCATTAAATACATCAAGCTTTAGTCTAAGTATAGAAAAACATATAAGTGGAATTATCAAAGACATTGCTATTGCTGCGAACACAGTTGGTAGGACTTGCCCACTAAACCCACTTTTCTCAAGCTCCATACCTCCCTTGAACCCTATTGCTAGAAGAAGATATAATGAGAAAAGTTTAGGAAGCGGTGCTGGGATTTCTAAATCTGATCGGACAATTACTGCAATTATCCCTAAGAAAAAGAAAAGGACAGGCGGTGTAAGTACGTTTTGAAGAACAAGATTTGTCTCCATAGTTTTATTAGACTTTCAGAATTGTTACTTAGGCTTTTTGTATTTCATTACTTGCTATTTGAAGAGCTTCTTTCCTTGTAGAAATTAGACCCTCAACTCCAAATTTTGATAGTCTCTCTTTCACTCTTCCTGTAGCACCAGCAACATAGGCTTTTCTTGAACTTACTTGAGCTTCTTGAATCATATCTTCAATAGCTAATGTTGCTGTAACTCCTAATCGCGGTACATCAGTTATATCTAGAATCAAGATTTTATAATTTCTAATTAACATCATTCTTTCAGTAATTCCCTTCGCTGCTCCAAAGCTTAGAGGCCCTTTTAGCCTAAATAACATTACTTCACCTGAGCAACTTTCTAAGATTTTTTGTTCATCTTCAGGAAGAGGTAAATCATAAGCTGATGAACTTTCTAGTGGGTTGTCTTCTTCCATTCCCTCTAATTGTGTTTGAGTGATTGAGTCAATTGTGAGCATATTTGCAACAAAAACGCCTACTAAAACCGCTGAAATTAGATCCCAAAAAACTGTCATTAATAGTACGCCATACATCACTGTGGCAGTTTTAAGAGATAGCTTATGAGCTCTGAGCAAGAATCCCCAATCAATAATATCCAGTCCAACTTTTATTAAAATTCCTGCAAGAAGTGCCTCAGGGATCTTTTCAGCCAGAGGTCCTGCTCCTAATAGAACTAGTAAAAGTACTATTGAATGAACCATGCCAGACAGAGGAGTAGATCCTCCAGATTTGACATTGATAACAGTTCGCATTGTTGCCCCAGCACCAGGTAAACCAGAAAATAAACCTGCAACTGCGTTTCCGATGCCTTGACCTATTAATTCTCTATCTGAGTTATGTCGAGTTTGAGAAATATTGTCTGCAACAAGAGATGTAAGCAAAGAGTCAATTGCACCTAATGCAGCAAGAACAAGTCCTGCTTTTAAAATAATTCCACCATATTGAGTGAAGCTAGGAAGAGTTAAGGAAGGAAGTCCTTCTGGGATAGGGCCAGCCGTACCAATTCTATCTATTGAATCTATTCCAAGAAGCAGTGAAAGAGGTGTAACTATTAATAATGCTAGAAGCGGAGATGGTACCCATTGGCTGATTTTTCTAGGAGTTAAAAATACTATCCCAAGGGTCATTACTGCTACGCCTATTGCTGCACCATTAGGTTCAAATCCACTGACAACAGTTGAAAGGGATGCTAATACTCCACCTTTAGTGCTAATTCCAAGAAGAGGTCCAATTTGAAGACAAATAATTATGACACCTATACCTGACATGAAACCGGATACAACCGAGTAGGGAACAAGTGTTATGTATTTGCCAAGTTTTAAAATTCCAAAAATAATTTGAAATAAACCACCAAGAACAACTGCTGCCATTACAAGCGGTAAAATTTCACCTGCAGAGAGCTTGTCAGACACTCCTGCTGCTGCAAGGGCTGCCACAACACTGGCAACTGTTACGCTCATTGGCCCAGTAGGGCCGCTTACTTGGGCAGGAGTCCCTCCAAATAAAGCAGCTAGAAACCCTACAACAACAGCTCCATACAATCCGTATATAGCTCCTCCTGGGCCAAGCGCAGCATTACCAAAAGCTAAGGCTAGTGGAAGTGCAACAACTGCTGCGGTAAGTCCGCCTAGAACATCACCTCTGACATTTTTGAGATGAAATCCATGAATTAGGGCCACTTCAGAGACTCCTTCAATCATTTATTTCCTAGCAGCCTATCTTGTTAAGGTGACTTGTTTCGATTTTTTATGGTTGAAAAGCTCTTTTCAGAGAGGTTTTCTTTGCAATTTTTAGTATTCTCAGTCAATTTTCATCAAATTATAGTCGATTCAAAATTCTTATGAAGACTGATGATTACCGCGATTATTTCAAGATCCTTGGAGTTCATAAGAATGCAAATTTGAATGAAATAAAAAGTGCTTTTCGCAGGCTTGCGAGGAAGTTTCACCCTGATGTAAATCCAGGTAAAAAGAAAGCAGAGGAAAAATTCAAAGAAATTAATGAGGCCTATGAAGTTTTATCTGATCCTCAGAAGAAAAGAAAATATGAACAATTTGGACAATTTTGGAATCAATCTTCAGGTATTGGTTCTGGAATAGATGATCTAAAGGTTGATTTTGGAAGTTATAGCAATTTTGATGATTTTGTTAATGATCTTCTTGGACGATTTGTTGGTAAAAGAGGAATGGAAGGATTTACTCAGTCTTATAATTCGTCTTTTAGTGAATTTCGAAAACCAGCAAATCTTGATGTGCAAATTATAGTGAAAATAACTTTTTCAGAGGCTTTTTGGGGAACCCAGCGAACACTTTTTGTAAATGAGGAGCCAGTGGAAGTAAGAATTCCTCGAGGAGTTGTTAATGGTAATCGTCTTAGAGTAAAAGGAAAAGGAAATTTGCAGCCTGGAACTGGACGAAGAGGGCATATATTAATCAAGCTCGAAGTAGAAAAACATAAGGTATGGCAATTGGATGGAGATCAGCTCAAAGCAGAATTACCTGTTTCTTATGATGAGTTACTTTTAGGTTCAATTGTTACAGCTATGACACCAGATGGTGAAACTCAATTAACTATTCCTGCTAGGACTTTGCCAGGGTCAAGCTTACGATTGCAAGACAAGGGATGGCCTATCAATAATGGCCGTGGAGACTTGATTTTCACTCTTGCATTGCGCTTTCCTTCTTGTTTATCTTCTAAAGAGATTGATCTATTTAATCAATTACGAGAGCTCAGTATTTCTGATCCTCGAAAGGATTGGATTCATTCTGCTCGTTTATAAAAGGCTTTACGATCATGAGTAATTAATTTGTTTTTTGACCATATGGAACTAACTTATCGTCCTCGCCGTCTTCGTAGAACACCTGCTTTAAGAAGCATGGTTAGAGAAAACAGCTTAGCTGCGTCTGATTTTATTTACCCTTTATTTGTTCATGAGGGGAATGACATTGAACAGATTGTTGCCATGCCAGGTGCAAACCGGTGGACCTTGGACGGCTTGGTCGAAGAAGTCATAAGAGCATGGAATTTAGGTATTAGATGTGTTGTCTTATTTCCTAAGGTTGATGATGCTCTTAAAACCGAAGCAGGCGAAGAGTGTTTTAACGAGAATGGTTTAATTCCAAAGGCTATTAGACGTTTGAAGAAAGAATTACCAGAAATGACAATCATGACAGATGTTGCGTTAGATCCTTATTCAATAGATGGCCATGATGGGATAGTCAGTGCCGAGGGAATTGTTTTAAATGATGAGACAATTGAAAACCTTTGCAAACAAGCAATTGTTCAAGCTGAGGCAGGAGCAGATTTGATCGGACCTAGTGACATGATGGATGGACGTGTTGGTGCCATACGTGAATCTTTGGATGATGAAGGTTTTGAGAATGTGGGCATTATTAGTTATACAGCCAAATATTCATCAGCCTATTATGGTCCGTTCAGGGAAGCTCTTGATTCTGCACCAAGATCTCTCAATGAAAAACCAATACCTAAGGATAAAAGCACTTATCAAATGGATCCTGCTAATGCAAGAGAAGCTATTACTGAAGCGCAATTAGATGAGCAAGAAGGTTCTGACATTCTCATGGTTAAGCCTGGACTTGCTTATCTTGATATTATCTATAGGCTCAGACAGGAATCTGAATTACCTATTGCTGCATATAATGTCAGCGGGGAGTATTCAATGATTAAAGCCGCTGCAGAAAAGGGTTGGATAGATGAAAGATCTGTAGTTTTAGAAACTTTGTTGAGCTTTAAAAGAGCTGGAGCTGATCTTATCTTGACCTATCACGCATGTGATGCTGCAGCATGGCTGAAGAAGGTTGAATGAGGACCAGTAAAATCGACTCTGATTCAATTTATTCAAGTTACGTAAATTTTCTATAATGGCCGAGCAGAATTTAGAAAACAGCTTTGTGAATGTCGGAAGACTTGGACATGTTGCCATACGTGTTCATAATGTCGACAGAGCAAAAAAATTTTACATGGGTTTGGGAATGAAACTTATCTGGGATGATCCTGATTGGTGTTATTTAGAAGCAGGCCCTGAACATGATGGACTTGCTTTATTGGGGCCAGGATATAAAGCAGCAGGGCCTCATTTTGCTTTTCACTTTACTGATAAAGGTGAAATAGAACAGTTGCACGCACAACTGCGTGCAACTGGCACCCAAGTGGGATCTTTGCATGATCATCGTGATGGAACTGCTTCTTTTTATCTACGAGACCCTGAAGGCAATTGGTTGGAAATGCTTTACCATCCTCCAGCAGGGGTACCTTCCAATCAATGAGTTAGTGAGGCCGTTGAATGAGTTCTCAAAATAAAGGACGGCAAATATCTATTGCTAACTCTGCCTTTGAAGAAACACTTCAACTTTTGGAGTGGAACAAGCTTTGTGAACAACTTTCATTATTTGCCAGCACTGCTCAAGGTAGGCGAAGATGCATAGCTTGCTCTATCCCTAATAAGTTAACTCTTAGTCGTAGATACCTTGCGGAGACATTAGAAATAGGAGCAATAGACTCAGAAGAGGAAGATGGGATCAGCCTTGCTGGAGTTCATGATATAGAACAGATTGTATCAAGATGTGCTAAGGGAGGTGTTGCTTCTGCTGTTGAACTACTAGAAGTAGTAGAAACATTGAGAACTACTCGTCGCTTGCGACGTCAGATTGAAGATCCAATCAACAGACCAATAATCTCAGAACTGTTTTCTGATGTGTCTACTTTGCCAGAGTTGCAGAAACTTATTCAATTTGGAATAGAAGAAGGGGGGCGTATTGCCGACCGTGCTAGCGATAAGCTGGCTGATTTGCGCCGACAAGTCCAAATCATGAGGATAGAGAGAAAAGATCTCTTAAAGGATCTCATCAGAAGATTTCATTCAATCTTGCAAGATACTGTTATTTCTGAACGTTATGAAAGACCTGTTCTGGCGTTGAAAACTGGTGCAGTAGATCATATTTTAGGAACTATTCACGATACATCGTCTTCAGGTAATACGGTTTTTATCGAACCGAAGGTGGTCATCTCCTTGGGAGATAAGATTGCGAAATTAGAAGCCAAGATATATGTCGAAGAACAAAGGTTATTAGCGTATTGGAGTAGTCAAATTGGTGAGAATTATATTTCTCTCAACCATCTTTACGAGATGCTTTTAGAATTGGACTTTGCTTTAGCAAGGGCACGTTATGGTTATTGGCTAGGAGGAGTAGCACCTGACCTGAAAGAAGAATCGGATGCTCCATTTCTCATTCAAGATTTTCGGCATCCTTTACTTATATGGCAAGAGTATTATCACGAAGGTTCTGCAGTTGTTCCTATTAGTTTCAGAGTATCTTCGACTTTGAAAGTACTTGCAATTACTGGACCAAACACAGGTGGAAAGACAGTTACATTGAAAAGTCTCGGCTTAGCAATTCTAATGTCAAAGCTTGGTTTGCTACTGCCTTGTGCGGGAGAACCATCTTTACCTTGGTGTTATCAAGTGTTGGCAGATATTGGTGACGAGCAATCTCTTGAGCAAAATTTATCAACCTTTAGTGGACATATTGTGCGAATTACTAGAATTTTAGATTCAATCTCGAAACACCCTGGACCATCAATAGTTTTACTTGATGAATTAGGTGCAGGGACCGACCCAACAGAAGGAGCTGCTTTGGCTACTGCATTATTAATGTCATTAGCAGATAAAGCCCGCTTGACAGTTGCTACAACACATTTTGGTGAACTCAAGGCTTTGAAATATAGTGATTCTCGTTTTGAGAATGCATCTGTTGGCTTTAATAGTGAAACGATAGAACCTACCTATCATTTGCAATGGGGTATTCCGGGACGAAGTAATGCATTAGCAATTGCAAGCAGATTAGGACTTGATGAGGTCGTTATGGAGAAAGCTCGACAACTGATGCAGAGGAAGGGTATAGATAATGTTAATCATGTTATTGAAGGCCTTGAGGAGCAAAGGCGTCAGCAACAAGAAGCAGCAGAGGATGCTGCTTCTTTGTTGGCTCGTACCGAACTACTTCATGAAGAATTAATTAGTCAATGGGAGAAACAATGTCGTCAATCAAAAGATTTTGAGGAAAGAGGTCGTAAGAAATTAGAAGGCTCTATTCGTCGAGGGCAAGTAGAGGTTAGAGAATTAATTCGGCGATTACGTGATGGGTCTGCTGATGGTGAAATAGCTAGAAAAACTGGACAAAGGTTGCGGCAAATGGAAGCAACTTATCGTCAAGAAAAAATCAAAAATCATCATCCGAGTTGGTTACCTAAAAAAGGTGATCGCGTTAGAGTTAGTTCCATTGGTAAATCGGGTGAAGTTATTGAAGTATCTGACGATGGCTCGCAATTGACAGTTTTGTGTGGAGTTTTTAGAAGTACAGTTGATTTGAATGCAGTTGAAAGTCTTGATGGACAGAAACCTATTGATTCAGCTAAAGATTCAGTCGTCACAATCAAATCAAGAGCTGCGTTAACTCATCAATCTAATATTCGTACTAACAAAAATACAATTGATGTTAGAGGATTAAGAGTTCATGAAGCAGAGGCTGCTGTTGAAGAGAAACTGCGTAATTCATTAGGACCACTTTGGGTGATTCATGGAATAGGGACAGGACGCTTGAAGAGGGGGTTATTGGAGTGGTTGCAAAAACTAGATTATGTTGAAAAAGTTACTGGTGCTGAGCAAACTGATGGAGGAGCAGGGTGTACTGTTGTTTGGTTGAAGTGATCGATTCTTTGCTCGCTTTACAAAATGCTTTTACCTGTTAGCTTTTATAAATTTCAGTTTCAAATATTTTGCTCAGACGAATTCTCCTCTAAGTAATATGCAGAATTTTTAATCCTCATGCTTTTCAGTGTTGATATACTTGCATTAGAAAAACCTTTATCTCATAGTTCCCCTGATAAATATAGTGAATGTTTCTAAGTAGGATTTTATCTTACTTTTAAGTACTATCTTTCTCTTTATAGCCTAATGATATGCGCTAATAGATGAGTTTTAGCTCGCGTTTCATTCTCTAAACTAACTGCAGCAAAAACTCACAATGCAATTTATTGACCAAGCAATTATAAAAGTTAGAGCTGGACGAGGAGGTGATGGAATTGTCTCTTTTCGAAGAGAGAAGTATGTCCCCGCAGGTGGACCTTCTGGGGGTGATGGGGGTGATGGTGGAAAGGTGATTTTCCAAGCTGATTCAAATCTTCAGACTTTGCTTGATTTTAAATTTAAGCAATTAATTTCTGCGGAAGATGGTCGAAGAGGAGGGCCCAATAGATGTAGTGGAGCTTCTGGTAATGATCTTGTTTTAAAAGTTCCTTGTGGTACCGAAGTTAAACACTTGGACACTGGCATAATTTTTGGAGATCTAACAGTTGATGAAGAAACTCTTGTAGTTGCATTCGGAGGAAGTGGAGGTCTAGGAAATGCTCATTATTTAAGTAATAGAAATCGCGCACCTGAAAAGTTCACAGAGGGGAAAGATGGAGAAGAATGGCGATTGAATTTGGAATTAAAATTATTGGCAGAAGTGGGGATTATTGGCTTGCCAAATGCTGGTAAAAGTACATTGATCTCCGTTATCTCGTCTGCTAAGCCGAAAATTGCTGATTATCCCTTTACTACATTGATCCCTAACCTTGGAGTTGTACGTAAGCCAAGTGGTGATGGAACTCTCTTTGCTGATATTCCTGGCCTTATAGCTGGTGCAGCTCAAGGGATTGGCTTGGGGCATGAGTTTTTAAGACATATAGAAAGAACAAAATTGTTGATTCATCTTGTTGACGCTTCTTCTTCAGATCCTTTAAAAGATGTTCAAGTGGTTGAGAAAGAACTTTTAGCTTATCAACATGGACTTTTCGATCGGCCGAGAATTTTAGTTTTGAATAAGAAAGAGCTGATAGGTGATAAAAAGCTTAAAGAATTATGTGAAAATTTCAAAAAAGAATTAGGTAGTAATGTATTCGTTATCTCTGCTGCGATGAATGAAGGGCTTGATATTCTTTTAACTACAATATGGCAAAAACTAGAGGCTTAATATTCTTTCCATATTTTAGCGCAAATTAATACTTGTCGAGAGTAGAAGAATTGGTAATAAATAGGAATAAGGGTATCTTTCTTATGACTTTTTACACATGTTTTGATGATCAGGGTAGTGTCATCGCAAGATGTCAAACTTCTCAAGATATTGAAGTCTTGAGGCGAATGGGAAGACCTATAAAAGAAGTTAGAAAAATGAGAAACGAAGAATCTGTAGTTTGTTCACTTACAGGAAGCCCCTCAGATTTTAATATGGATTACTGAATATAGCGTTGAAGTAATTTTCATTAAAAAAGTGGGCCTTAGCCCACTTTTTTAATCATCATATACAAGACATTCTGGTTCATCTGGATTTGCATCACAGAATAATTCTAATGCTGTTGGATCGTGCTTATCATCTGGATGATGCTCTTTATATTCCTCAAGCGAGTGAAGTTCTTCTTCAAGATGCCTTGCCTTGGGAACATTTCCCTCTGCTTTTGCAGAAAGAATCTCACTTTGATCTTTCTGAATGTGTTCGTCGATTGATTTCATTGGTTTGTTGCTTTAAGCCTTAGCTTTCAACTTTATTACACTAAATAGATTATTCATTTCTGCCACTAAAAGTTGGTTTGGTTTACAACACCTTTTTCTCTAGAACCCAGTTATAGCTATATTATAGAGTTCAAATGTCTGCTTTTGATGATCAATTAGATAGATATTTAAAAAATTGTTTTTAGGTTTAGTTTTTCATTTAAGACTTTGCTGTCTGATCTTTGCTTCTGAGGTATTGAAAAATACTTTTATCTCCAATATCAGAGGCTGCATCCATTCCAAATTTTCGCACCGCAAGGATTAAGAAAAGTACAGCTGACAAACATAGCAATATCATTTCTATCTCCTTAGGGAGTACTCCCAGTAAGTGACTACCAAGACTGATTGGTAGTAAAAGAGTTAGGCCAATGGCTTCAGGTCGCTGGAAACAAAAAAACTCTTTAAAGCCTAATCCAGCCATTGCTGCAAAGTAAGGGCCAATTATTAATATTAGAATTGGCCTAGATACAAGATCAGAAATTAGTTCTTGTGAATTGCCCTTCAAAATGAGAGCAGTAATGCCTAAGGCCCCTATGGCCCAGAAAAGCTGAAGAGTCCTATGAAGGACTTGAACATAGATATGTATCCATTTCAAAGCAAGGCCTAATGAAATGGACATTGGGATAAGCCAAATCCAGGCAAAAGAATTACCAATTAATAACCACTGAGACATACCAGCCGTAAATGATATCCCACAAATCAAAAGAGCTAATCGATAGTTCCTTACTTCTTTTTTATCTTCTTGTGTAATTTTGTATTTCCCGTAAACTCCTTCAAATTCAATTTCAAGAGTATTTTCCATGAATTTAGCTTAAACACAGTTTAGTTCAATAGCTATTAACTATTTGATCCACATTAGGCCCTTTTGGGATTATATTGCTTGGATTCAGTGGAAATAGCGCTCCGAAATAGTCATTTCTCCAATTTGTAGTATTACAAGTATTTGAAACTTTGGGGAGATGAAAAAATTTCTTTCGCCAATTAAGAATTGCTGGAAAAGATGATAAGGATTCCTGGGTGCAGCCAAATAAAGGAGAATAGACTGATTCCCATCTAATGATGGTTGGGAAAAGCCTTATATCTGCTAGCGTTAGCCTGTTTCCGCAGAGCCAAGGTCCCTTACGAGAAAGACTTTCTTCAATAGTTTTTAAAGAATCAAAAAGCTTTTCGCTGGCTTTGTTATAAGCTTTTTGGTTTCTAGCAAAACCACACTTATAGACTCCATTATTTATTGATTCTTGTATTAATGCTTGCCATTCATCTATATCTTTTTGTAGTTCTTTTGGGCAAAAATTTGGAATACCATCTGGAGCAGGCCACTGATTTAGAATTTCTATTAATTGCGCACTTTCATTTCCTAGTAATTTAGGTTTTTCTTTGATGGTTTCTTTTGGATCAAAGAGGGCAGGAACCGTCGCTCTATGAGTTGGAGGAGAATTAAAGAATTTATAAAGATCTAGAAGAGATTGACAACCCTTCCAACTAGGCGAGAGTTTCCACAATCCTCCTTTGTAGTCAGGTTGGGCTATTAGAAGATTTAATGAACTACTTAAATTTCTTAGTTCATACATTAGCCATGTTCGATGGGCCCAAGGACAGCTTCGACCAATTACGAGAATAGGGAATTCATGCATTGATCGATTTAAGAGATCTTCTGGATTTGGAAGAATGGCATTCTGTGCCTGGCTGGGTTTGCGGCAAAAGTTTCCTGATTTGTCAGCAGGAGCAAGGCCATTCATTAATTGATTCCATTGCCATTTCCAACCCGCTCGGGCTGATGAAACAATTGTTGGAGGTATTGACATGCAAATTATTTTGTAGATATTTTCAGAAATAGGAAACAATTTAATAATCTTTGATGTCAAATCTACAGGTGCTTTTGGTGGCAGGCACCCATGGAAATGAAATAAATGCCCCTTGGGTTTTTAATCAGTGGAAAGAAAACCAAGATCTTATAGATAGGTGCGGTTTAAAGGTTATTTCAGTAATAGGAAATCCCTTGGCTTTTGAAAAGGGAACAAGATATTTGCATAGAGATTTAAACAGAAGCTTCTCTTTAGATTTACTTAATTCTGAAAAGAATACTGATTCAGAGATTTCTCGTGCGAAGCAGCTTTTAGCTCTTTATGGACCTAGTGGTCAAAATCCTTCTCAAATAGCAATTGATTTTCACAGCACTACCGCCTGCATGGGTTCAAGTCTTGTCATTTATGGGAGACGACCTGTTGACTTGGCACTAGTCTCTCTGATTCAGAATCGTATAGGCTTACCAGTATATTTGCACGAGGGAAATTCATCGCAAAAAGGTTTTTTAGTAGAAGCGTGGCCTTGTGGATTTGTTGTCGAAATAGGACCTGTTCCTCAGGGATCACTCAATAGCAGAATTATTCAACAAACGTTTCAAACCCTAAAGATTTGCTTAGAGGAAATATCTAAATCAATTACTTCTAAGAGCTGCTTTCCAGAGAAATTAGTTGTTCATAGACATTTAAAAAGTATTGATTTCCCAAGAGATTCCTCTGGACAACCCATTGCATATATTCATGGTGATCTTGAAGGTAAGGATTGGCAGCCAATTAAAAATGGATATCCATTATTTGAGTATTTAAATGGAGATATAGTAAACCTTTGCGATAATTCTTTTATAGATGAAGTATTTCCAGTGTTTATTAATGAGGCGGCATATGTTGAAAAAAATATAGCACTTTCCTTAACTAAAAAAGAAGTTTGGAGATTTGATGATTGTTGGAGAGATGCCTTTTACGCTTTAATCAATTCATAGAAAGTAAATTCTCTAAATAAAAAATCTAGATATTTACTTTCTATGAATTGATTACTGATTAAGTGTTTCTTAAGAGATCATTTCTTGGTAATTTCTTAGATGATTTAACGGAATCTATTGCTTTGATTGATGTCAACCTTGCCCAACATAGATTTTTTAATCTTAGGAATTTGAACTTCTGATTTAGTAGACAAGGAGCATCCATTTTTTATCGTAAAATTATCCATAAGCGAAGTTGTAAGGTATCTATATATTTTCTTTATAAGAAAACTTTCAGGAAGGCTCGCGTAATTGCAGATTTTCATATAAACTCCTCCTGGCGGGGCTTCGTCCTCGTTCTTACATAAATATCCCTTTTGGGATTTGAATTCACGTCCTCATGACCACCATTAGAAAGCAGCGCTCCGCGCTGCTAGGCGGTTGGCCGCAATTCTGTGAGTGGGTCACATCTACTGACAACCGTATTTACGTCGGTTGGTTCGGTGTATTGATGATCCCTTGCCTTTTAGCGGCAGCAATCTGCTTTGTAGTTGCTTTTATAGCAGCTCCTCCAGTTGATATTGATGGCATCCGTGAGCCTGTTGCAGGATCTTTCATTTATGGAAACAACATCATTTCTGGTGCTGTAGTTCCTTCTAGTAATGCAATCGGTCTTCACTTTTACCCAATTTGGGAAGCTGCAACTCTTGATGAGTGGCTTTATAACGGCGGTCCTTACCAGCTAGTTATTTTCCACTTCCTCATCGGTATTTGCGGTTGGATGGGCCGTCAGTGGGAACTTTCATACCGTTTAGGTATGCGTCCATGGATCTGTGTTGCTTATTCAGCACCAGTTTCCGCTGCTTTTGCTGTTTTCCTTGTATACCCATTTGGTCAGGGATCTTTCTCTGATGGAATGCCTTTAGGAATTTCAGGAACATTTAACTTTATGTTTGTGTTCCAGGCAGAGCACAACATTCTTATGCACCCATTCCACATGGCTGGTGTTGCAGGAATGTTTGGTGGAAGCTTGTTCTCAGCTATGCATGGTTCATTGGTGACTTCTTCACTTATTCGTGAAACCACTGAGAATGAGTCTCAGAACTATGGTTATAAGTTTGGACAAGAGGAAGAAACATACAACATCGTTGCAGCTCATGGCTACTTCGGACGTTTGATCTTCCAATATGCAAGCTTCAATAACAGTCGTAGTCTTCACTTCTTCTTGGCAATCTTCCCAGTTGTATGCGTTTGGCTGACTTCTATGGGCATTTGCACCATGGCATTCAACCTAAATGGATTCAATTTCAACCAGTCAGTGGTTGACGCAAATGGTAAGGTTGTTCCAACTTGGGGCGATGTACTAAACCGTGCAAACCTAGGTATGGAAGTTATGCATGAGCGCAATGCTCACAACTTCCCTCTTGACTTGGCAGCCGCTGAATCCACTTCTGTGGCATTAGTTGCTCCTGCAATTGGTTGATATTTGTTTTTTTAAGAACGAATAAACACTTTTGTTTGCTTTTTAAGCCCCTCTTAATTTAGAGGGGTTTTTTTTTCGAAAAATTTTTAATTTCTGCTAAATGGCCAATGATTGATTAGGCTTTTGCTGAAATAAACCTTTTTGTTATATCCGCAAAATAAGAAATTCATGAGCAGTAGTTTTGGAGATTTCTTTCGGGTTACCACATTTGGTGAATCCCATGGAGGGGGCGTAGGGGTTGTGGTAGATGGTTGCCCTCCTAGGCTTGAACTAGATGTTGTGAAAATACAAGAAGAGCTTGATCGTCGAAGACCTGGCCAAAGCAAAATCACTACGCCAAGGAAAGAGTTAGACCAAGTCGAGATTTTGAGCGGAACAGTTGATATGAAAACCCTTGGCACACCAATAGCCATGATGGTTAGGAATAAGGATCAAAGACCAAGGGATTACGGTGAAATGAAGAATGTATTTCGACCTTCTCATGCCGATGGTACATATCAATTGAAATATGGAATTCAGGCTCAAAGTGGTGGTGGCCGAGCTTCAGCAAGAGAAACAATTGGAAGAGTTGCAGCTGGAGCTATTGCAAAGCAAATACTTAAGAAAGCTTATGGGACTGAAGTTCTTGCTTGGGTAAGACGTATTCATGATATTGATGCCCAAATAGATATCACTAAGGTCTGCCTTGAGGATATTGAATCAAATATTGTTAGATGTCCAGATAAAGAAAATGCAAGTTTGATGATCGAACGAATTGAGGAGATTAGTCAAGACGGGGATTCTTGTGGAGGTGTTATTGAATGCATTGTTCGTGATGCTCCAGGCGGCCTTGGGATGCCTGTTTTTGACAAATTAGAGGCAGACTTTGCAAAGGCTTTAATGTCATTGCCTGCAAGCAAGGGGTTTGAAGTTGGATCAGGTTTTAGAGGAACATACTTGCGAGGAAGTGATCATAATGATGAATTTTTGTCCTCAGATGTTCATAGATTGCGAACTGCTTCAAATAACTCCGGAGGGATCCAAGGAGGAATTAGTAATGGTGAGCCAATAATTCTTAGGGTTGGATTTAAGCCAACAGCAACTATTCGAAAAGAGCAGAAAACCATTGATTCAGAAGGTAATAGAACTGTTCTTGCTGCAAAAGGGAGGCATGATCCATGCGTCTTACCTAGAGCGGTCCCTATGGTTGAAGCAATGGTTGCAATAGTATTGGCAGATCATCTTTTAAGACATAAAGGCCAATGCAGTCTTTGGTAGTTAATTGAATGCATAGAGTTTGTAAATAGAAATCATCTCTATCTTCTATGCTTTTATGGTCAAGAGACCAAGAATGTACAACTTATTTTTCCTTGAGCCATTTCTCGAGATCTGGGTCTATATGATAATTGTTTATTAGATCTCTCCCAAGAATGATCGCTCCACAACCATTTGAAAGCCATAGGTTTATATCTCTAATCTTCATGCCACCTGCAGCAATGAAAAAAGGGCTAGGGTGAAAAGACGCTCCAATTTGATTGATATAGTTGACTCCTAGTAATGATGCTGGGAAGAGTTTAATGGCTCGATATCCAAAATTAATTGCTTGTTGAATCTCAGAAGGGGAAAAGACACCTGGTATTACTAATTGACCTAATTCTCGAGCTCTTAATTGTAGTTTAATATCCCAGAATGGAGACATTGAAAACCTAAAGCCAAGTTCTGTAATTGTTTCTAAGGACCTTGGGTCGGTTAAAGAAGCTGCTCCAAATGATATGTCAGTGAATTGCTTTTTAACTTCTTTTATAAAAGGAACCCAATTAGGATGCGAAGACCATGCAATTTCTATATTTTTAATATCATAACCAATGAGTCTATTTATTAAGCAAATTATATCCTCAAAATATAATTGATCAAGATTGTCTTTAGATATTCTCAATACTATAATTAATGGCTGAGAAATAAGAGAAGAAATAAGAGAATCCTGCTTTTCTTTCCATCCATTAAATGAATTTGATTTAGATATATTCAGCAACTTTTACTTCTCTTTTGATTAGTAGTTCTTGTAGGTCCTCCGAATCAACTGTTTCTTTTTCAATAAGCATTTCTGCAAGTTCATTGAGAACAGATCTATTGTCCTCTAGTGCCTTAGTGGCTCGTTTGTAAGCTATATCAACCAGGTAGGACACTTCTTCATCAATTGTGGCAGCAGTATCTTCAGAAAAGTCTCTTTCAGCAGCTATATCTCTACCTAGGAACATTCCTCCTTGTGAGCGTCCTAAGGCTACCGGGCCAAGTTTTTCACTCATGCCAAAGCGCGTAACCATTTGCCTTGCAACCTGAGCAACTTGCTTTAGATCATTAGAAGCTCCAGTAGTCACCTCATCTTCTCCATAAACTATTTCTTCTGCTACGCGTCCCCCAAGTGCAACTGCCATTTGATTTTGAAGATAAGACCTTGAATAAAGACCAGACTCCATTCTTTCTTCACTGGGAGTGAAAAAAGTTAATCCTCCAGCTTGGCCTCGTGGAATAATTGATATTTTTTGAACTGGATCGTAATCAGGCATAACGGCACCTACTAGAGCATGGCCAGCTTCGTGATAAGCAACTAATTCCTTTCTTTTATTACTCATAACTCTGTCTTTTTTTTCAGGGCCAGCCATAACTCTTTCAATGGCATCTCCAATTTCGAGCTTGCTTACTTCCGTCCGCTCTCTTCTGGCAGCAAGTATTGCAGCTTCATTGAGCAAATTAGAAAGGTCTGCACCAGTAAAACCTGGTGTTCTTCTTGCTACTTGATCAAGATCAACATCTTTTGAAAGAGTTTTCCCTCTAGCATGTACTTTTAAAATTTGTAGGCGCCCTAGATAGTCAGGTCTATCAACAACAACTTGTCGATCAAAACGACCGGGTCTTAATAAGGCTGAGTCAAGAACGTCTGGTCTATTGGTTGCTGCAACGATAATGATTCCAGTATTTCCCTCAAATCCATCCATCTCCGTTAGCAATTGATTCAGGGTTTGTTCCCTTTCATCATTCCCACCGCCAAGGCCAGCGCCTCTTTGCCGCCCAACAGCATCAATTTCATCAATAAAAACGATACATGGTGCATTCTTTTTAGCTTGTTCAAAAAGATCTCTAACTCGACTTGCTCCTACTCCTACAAACATTTCTACAAATTCAGATCCAGATATAGAAAAGAAAGGTACTGCGGCTTCTCCAGCAACAGCTTTTGCTAATAGTGTTTTACCAGTACCAGGAGGTCCAACTAGAAGAACTCCTTTAGGAATTTTTGCTCCAACTGCAGTAAATCGGTCAGGATTTTTTAAAAAGTCGACTACTTCAGAAAGTTCTAGCTTTGCTCCCTCAATTCCAGCAACATCACCAAAAGTAACTTGCGTTGAAGGTTCCATTTGCAATCGAGCCTTGCTTTTACCAAAACTCATTGCTGGATTACCGCCACCCCCGGCTCCACCTTGGGAACGACGGAATAGAAAAAAGAGACCAGCAAGAAGTAGAAATGGGAAAAACAGACTGCTAGCTGCTTGTTGCCATGGATTAGCTTGTTGTGCAGGTTGAACTGCAATGTCTACATCATTTTCTGTCAGAAGTTGCAATAGGTCTTGATCTGGAGCGAGATTGACTTCAGCTCGACTCCCATCATTTTCAATAATTTGTGCTGTTTCATTATCTGGAGAAAGGAAAACCCTACTGACCTGTTTGTCTTGTACTGCTTCAATAAAATCGCTATATCGCAGTGTGCTTGGTCCTTCGGATTGGTTAGGACGTTGTAAGAGAGTACTGCCAACAGAGATGATTACTACAACCATAAGGAAGTAGAGAGCTATGTTTCTCCAGCGTTTGTTCAAGGTTCTTTACTCGTATGAAGCAATATTAATAGGATTTTGCCCGATCTGTTAGGTATTTCTAAGTACTTCGACCACACTCCGGAATGCAAACCATTCTGGAATGTCTTCGCCACTTCGGAGCATTTGCCTAAATTGTGTCCCACTAAGCTTTTTAACTTTCAAGCCTGAACTCTCTGCATGAGAGGCTGTTACATAGCCTTCTTCTTCTGTATAAACAAGATTTAATGAAGGAACAGTCTCCATTTCTAGCTCTGTAGAACATTCTTTTGCAAAATCTTGAGCATCGTAAGGACCATAAAAATCTTTACCAGTTAAGTTTGATTTGCAACCGGCCATGTCACGACCAATGATGAAATGTGAGCATCCATAGTTCCTTCTAATAATCATATGTTGCAGAGCTTCTCTTGGACCAGCCATATGCATTGAATAGGGTAGGTAAGCCCATCTAATCATTGGATTGTTTACTTCATCTGCTAACCGTTCGTAAGTCTGGAAGCGAATCTCTCCTGGAATATCATCTTCCTGAGTTGGACCACATGTTGGATGAACCAGTACGACAGCACTTTTACTTACATTTTCAGCATGAAGCGCTTGAGTGAATAATTCGTAATGAGCTCTATGAATAGGATTCCTGCATTGAAAAGCAACTACATCTTGATCTTTAGGAAGATTTTTTCGAACTTCTGTTGGTGTTTTGCACGGAAAGATTCTTTTTGGGAGCTCTATACCCTTTAATTCCCCGCCTAGATAAAATTGCTTTCTTTCCATTGCAATCATCCTTACAGCAGGATGTTCTAATGAAGTAGTTCCATAGCATCCTTGAGCTTCAAGGACTTTGTCTGGCTCCCACTTATCATTGATAGTTAAAACTGCTAGATCTTGTTCTTTATAGCGAAGAATTACTTTGTCCCCTATTTCTAAATCTTCACGATTGGTATCCATAACGATAGGTAGGCCAAACAATCTTCCATCAGCTGTTCTGTTTCTTTCAACCACAGACTCGTAATTTTCTTTGTTCATGAAGCCTTTAAGAGGCGAGAAACCTCCAATTATAAGTAGTTCAATATCACAAGCATTTCGATCTGAGCATTCAATGGTCTTACTTGTTGTTGCAAGTATTTCTTCACGAGCATCGGAGGGAACCATTAAGTTTTCCAGTTTTCCACCATAGGGCGGTATAACTTCAGATCTTGAATTTGACAATGTTTGTTGAAAGGTCATTAGGAGTAAATAGATCCGAGAAATTCTCCCAGATATAGTAAAAAAACTAGAGGTAATGATTGAACAACAAAAAAGGGTCCTAAAGGACCCTTTTTTGTTGTTGGTCTTTACTTAAAAATCAAAAGTGATTTTAAGCTTTGCGACCATATAGCTCACCAATGATTTTGACATCAACTGGCTCTTTTGAACCTAAATCGTTATCTGATGGTTGAACTGCAACAAAAGTACCTGCAAATTCAGATGTATCAGAATCGACACTATCAATTGAAAGGGTGATAACCCCTTTACCATCAAGGTCTCTTTTGATGTTTTCTTTTGCAAGTTCTTCATCGTCACCACCTAAAGCAACAAGACCTTGTGCATATTCAACACCAGTATCTTTAGCTCTACTTTTTGGATCTAGGAAATCACCGGTACGGTAGCTAGGAGTATAAGTAGTGCCAGAAGCTTCAGAACCTGGAGCTATTGACTTACCTTTGAAATCTACAGCCATTTCTTTGGCTGAGAAGACAAATGGGAACTCTTCTCCAGTAGGAGAAAGAACAGTAATTAGTTGAAAGTCAATACCACCTTGCTCTTTGAAGGTGCTTCCAGAAACATCACCATAGACCTGCTCAACGGTTGTATTGTTTCGTGGACTAATGATTTTTGCTGGTACAAATTCAGCTTCTGCTCTCTTTGATCTAGAAACCTTTACATACACTTCAGTTGGGTGCATGCAGATATCAGTAAGACGTCCATCAATGCTGAGTGATCCTTGAGATCCAGCAGATATTGTTGGGCAGTCATTTGCTTTGCCGGTATTAACAACATCGGCAAATCTTGCATTACCCCTTTCTCCAGAAGCAGAGACACTACTTGGGGCAGCTATGAAGGTGAGACAGAAAGCAAGCACCAGGGCTAGCAAAGGACGAAATCTCATGGATGGGAAGCCTAAAGGCCAAATGTATGCGGTATAAAAACCGCCCTATTACTCAGTTGGGAGCTTACAGGGGGAATTGCGCCTTATGTAGAGCCTTTTGCAGCTCTAAACAACTCGTAGCTTAATTATTTTCCTGAAAAATGGCTAGATTCCTTGAGATCTCTTCCAGCGCAGTACATTTTTGTAACTTATGATTTGTGAACGGGATTGTTAATTTTTTC
Source organism: Prochlorococcus sp. AG-409-F19 (assembly GCA_003215795.1). Taxonomy (GTDB): domain Bacteria; phylum Cyanobacteriota; class Cyanobacteriia; order PCC-6307; family Cyanobiaceae; genus Prochlorococcus_E. The sequence continues at coordinate 42,952 of QCJV01000002.1, read as the reverse complement.
TCATTTGGTCATTAATTGAATTTTTATAGCATCCAATAAATGATGAGCTATGGAGAATTTTGAATTTATTGGGATTTTGAGTATTTTATTTTCTGGACCTATCAACCAACCTCCATTTAATTCTGATTCAAAACCTTGATTCAGCCTGTCAATGGGATTTGCCATTAATAGATCGCAGCCTTTGTTTTGCTTTTTTGAAATCGCAAGTTTTTGTATTTCATCATCATTGCCAGTTAGGGCGGCAAAGCCAAGGAAAACTTGGTGTGCCTGCTTTTTTTTAACTAGACTTTTTAGTAAATCTGGGACTATCTCAAACTTATCCTTAAGAGATTCTAAAAGCTTTCCTTTCTCTACTTTGTCAAAACTGCATTTCTTGCTTTGGATATCTGCGATTGCTGCTGCCATTGCAATTACATCTGCAGAAGTTTGTAATTTCTCAAGTGCACTAAGCATATTGTTAGAGCTTCTAGCCTCAATAGAATTTAATCCTTCTAATAACGCTGGATTGATTTGCAGTGAGCCATGAATTAAGTCAACCTTTGCACCTCTGAATCTTGCTGCTTGTCCTAATAGAACACCCATTTTCCCACTGCTTCTATTAGTTAGATACCTAGCTGCATCAATATCTTCAATAGTTGCTCCTGAAGTTACCAATAGATTTATGCCTTGCCAGTCTTTTTCCAGTGGGAACCTTTGTATTGTGGCGCTTTCTAATGCCAATTGAATTATTTCAGAATTAGCCATTCGACCTTCTCCAATTCGATCACATGCCAATAGACCTTCTGCGGGAGACAAAGTGATTACATTGGGGAATTGTTGCAGCTTCTGCCAATTTGTTTTTACTGCTAAGTTCTTCCACATACCTGTATTCATTGCTGCAGCTGCAATGACAGGTCTTTCTGTCGCTAAAAGTACGCTTGCGGCTAAGCCCTCACCAAGACCATTGACCCACCGCGAAAGAGATGATGCGCTTAATGGTGCAATTGCAATTAGATCTGCCCATTCAGAAAGTTCAATATGCAATGGTTTCTCTCTTTGAGGATCCCATTGGTCTTTGTCTTCATAGCAGCGATTTCGACTTAAAGTGGCTAAAGAGAGGGGACTCACCAAACGCGCAGCGCTTGAAGTGACTATGCATCGAACTTCTGCCCCAACTTGAATTAAATTGCTAACTAGAAGTGGAGTTTTTACAGCTGCGATGCTCCCAGTAGCAATTACAAGGATCTTCTGGCCTTTTAATTTTTGAGTTTCCTCAATCTTCATCAAATGGTTCCTGATCGATTAAATGATGGTAATTAAGAGTTAATTCTGGCCGGTGTATCGCTAGAGCTCTTAAAAGGTGCCAGTCATTTAAGCTATCAAAAGGACTAGTATAATCCTCTTCTTCTAGCCTTTCTGCTAGTTGAGCAGTTGATTGGTCATCGAACTTTAAGAGAAGCTCTTCGGTGATTTTAAGGTTTGAGCAATTTAAATCTATATCTTTCTTAGCCATGGTTTCTTCAGTTGAATTGAATCACTGCTAATTAGTCATCCTATTAAAAAAGGTAATCAATAAAAAGCTTTGATTTTATCCATATCATTTGAAAATTTGGCAGACCATTCTTATTGATGATAGATGTAATTCTAAATCTTTGATGTTGACTTTATCTTCAATTGCTTGGTTCTCCCTGCGAGAAGCAAATTAATGCGGTAAAAGAAGCTATGAAGGAAAAGTTATTTTATGTCTCAATCAAAAAGGGAGCAGGTCGTAAGCCATCTTCGATACATCAGGCAAGAGCTTCGAGAGATGCATCAAGGAGTGTTGGATGATGGATTATTACCTGAACCTGGAGAAATTAGAGGAGTTATGGCCCAAATGGAGGCTTTGCATGAATTGCTAGAAGGTAAATCAAAGTCCAAAATGAAACAAGAAGATGCTTAGCTCCGTTCTGTTTTTCCCTTTTTAGCTTGATTATTTTTTTGCCAGTATTGACACCTTGAAGAATATTTGAATAGCTTGTAAAATTTAATTAATACTTATATTTTAAATCTTCAACACGGTTGAAAATTTAAACTTCTATTGAATGAAGTACCAGTCAACAGGGTTTAGCCGAAATATTATAAATATCATTTCTCGTTTAGACTTATGGGTTGCAAATCCATGGAGGAAGTACTCATTACTAATAATAATTTTTTTCTTTGCATTTTCTTTAGGAAGCTCTATAGGAATGATCAATGGAGCGTTATCTTTGATGGATCCTGTGGGAGCATTTTTTACAGTTATTCTGATTGAACTTTTTGTTCGCTTTAGAAGGTCAGAGATTAATAGAAAAGAGGCAAGATCTACTCCTAGGGCAGTAATAGATAGCTTTAGAATGGGCTTTGTCTATGGGTTATTTATGGAGGGATTTAAATTATTTTGAGAATGATAATTTTTTGTTAACTTTAACTTAATTGATATTTGTTGCGGCAAGAAGGTAGAGCAGAGACATCCTAATGGGTATTCCATTGGAAACTTGCTCATTAACTAAGCAAATAGAATTATCTTCTAATAATTCACTACTTATTTCAATTCCTCTATTAACAGGGCCAGGATGTAAGATAGGTATTCTCTTCTTGCACCATTCTAACTTCTTGTGAGTGATTCCATATTCATGATGATATAAATTTAAGTTCGAAATTAGATTCTCACTCATTCTTTCTTTTTGTAGTCTCAATGCGATCACCGCATCTGTGTTTTCTAATGCTTTCATTAATGATCTACAGATTGTAATTTTCCCACGTCTCTTAATTGGGTCGTTTTTTTGCCCGGACGGAGGCTTTTCAGCAAATCTTGTGAAGTCTTCTGGGAGGAGTGATTGTGGACCACAGAGAATTACGTTTGCGCCACAAGCAGTAAGGCTCCATAGATTTGAACGAGCTACTCTTGAATGAAGAATATCTCCAACAATCGTAATTGTTTTCCCAACAAGACTTTCAGGAGTACTTTGTTCATCCCCAAAGTAATTGGTCAATGTAAATAAGTCCAAAAGTGCTTGGCTTGGGTGACTATGAAGTCCATCCCCTCCATTGAGGATTGAAACTTTCTTGTTTTTCTGATCTAAGTATTGTGCAAGCTGAGCAGGTACTCCAGCAGAATTATGCCTTATGACAAGAACCTCGGCCCCCATTGCTACATAGGTCATAACAGTATCAAGAGGGGTTTCTCCTTTGCTTAAGGAGCTTGATGACGGTGAAAAGGACTGAACTTCTGCAGATAGTCTTTTCGCTGCAAGTTCAAAGCTACTTCGTGTTCTTGTACTTGGTTCAAAAAATAAAGTTGCTATTAGACGGCCCTGTAATGCCGGTAACTTTCTTGACCCTGTTTGAGGAAGTTTTTTGAAGCGATTAGCAAGTTGGAGAACCTCTTTATAATCCTCAAAAGAGAAGGAGGCTAAATCAATAATGTGTTTATGTTTCCAGTTACTCATAGGCCTTCTTCCAATCTTGGTTGCCAAGATTGCAAAACTGATGGGCAACGATCCCCTTTGGCTCGTTTGCTAACACTTCGACTGCTTTTCATGTACCATCTCCATCGTAGGCTTTTTGCTTTTGAAATCCCAATCCTTGTTGTTTGAATAATTTTGTTCATATTGTTAGCTGATTTTCCTTTACAGACCCATATACCATTCTCTATAGAGACTAGTAAATTGTCATGACTTCTGTTCAATCCAAATCTATTTGCCAGTAACCCTGGCCCTGCTGCAATACGTTCATGTTCATTTGGGATTGCTATTGCTCTCAGAAGGACACCATTAGCCCACCCTGATTTATAAGTCACTATATTCACGCAGTGATATTTGCCATATGTGAGATAAACATATAAACGACCAGGCTCCCCAAAAAGAGTTTCATTTCTTTTGGTTCTTTTATGAAAGCCATGGCATCCAGGTTCAGATTGACAATATGCCTCTGTCTCAACAATTACACCCCAGAGAAGTTGCCGATTACTTTTGCGCTTCACAAGCAGGCAACCTATTAAGTCAGGAGCTACTAATTCCGATGGCTTGCAAAAAAAATCTGCTGGTAATGGTGAATGATCTATTTTAAATAAGGATAATAAATGAGTAAAATTACTTTTTTCGAAAGCTATGTCTAAAACTATAAGTACTCTTTCACATTAGATTAAATGAATAGTTAATTAAATAAATGAAGAAAAAGTCTAAGTTAAACAAACAATTTTTGGACCAGACTAATCCCACTATTCGATTAGACCTTTTTACTTGGCCAGAAGTAGAGGAATATTTGCAGCATTGTAAAGGGATTATTTTGCCTATTGGATCAACAGAGCAACATGGTCCAACTGGAGCAATAGGAACTGATGCATTAACTGCTCAAGCTGTAGCACATGAGGTTAGCAAGAGAACTGGTGTACTTGTTGCTCCTACTCAGTCATATGGGATGGCAGAACATCATCTTGGCTTTGCAGGAACAATGAGTCTTAGGCCTACAACACTCCTTGCCTTAGTTCATGATCTTTTGATATCTCTTGCTATACATGGATTTGAAAAAATTTTCATTGTTAATGGTCATGGAGGGAATATTGCAACTATGAAATCTGCATTTTCTCAGGCTTATCGGACCATATCAAAGATGGAATTATTAGAATCAAAATCATTTCAATGTAAACTTGCTAATTGGTTTATGGTTCCAGAAGTCTTCAAAGAGGCTCAATCTATCTATGGGGATAAAGAGGGGCAGCATGCAACGCCTAGTGAGATTGCTCTTACGTTGTATCTTGAACCAATGTTATTGAGCAAGCAATTTGAACTACCACCACCTTCTCCTGCTGGTCCTATATATGATTATAAAGACTTCCGTGAAAGATACTTTGATGGCAGAATGGGATCAGATCCATTTTTGGCCAATGCAAGAGATGGTGAAAAGTTTTTAGATAAAGCAGCTGATGCTTTATCTAAAAACTTATTAGATTTTCTTAAAGAAGCATGACAAGAATTTCCCCAGATGATGTACGAAAAGTTGCTAAACTTTGTCGCTTGGAGATTCCTGAAGATGATATTGAAAAGTATTCAAATCAACTGGAAGGAATTCTAGAATATATTTCTCAACTTGAGAGAATTGACACCAGTAATGTACCCCCAACATCTAGAGCTGTTGAGGTTGTCAATGTATTAAGAGAGGATACTGTAGTTTCTTGCACCTCTGGTGTTAGAGAAGAAATTTTGGACCTAGCTCCTCAAAGAGAAGGTGAATTTTTTAAAGTTCCAAAGATACTTTCAGAATAATTAAAATCTAATTTTTATCGGGGATGACAGCAGTTTTACGTAGTAAATAAATCCATTTCTTTCGCCATTGCTTATTTGGTATAAGATTTGCTAATGGCCGCATCTTACTTCTACTCTTTTTGTGACTCCTTACCCCTAGTAGAATGTCATAAAGGAAGTTAAGACCATCTTTTTTGGACTCAAATATACCTATTCTTTGTGGAGAACCTTTTTCCTCCAATAATGGTTTAGTTACTTCATATGCTGGTTTATATTCAAACCAAGGAATAGAAGGCCATAAATGATGAACAAGGTGATAATTTTGACCCATTATAAGTATATTCATTATTCGACTAGGATATACCCTTGAATTTTTCCATTTATTTCGAGCCATAAATGGTCTATGAGGCAAATAATCAAAGAATATTCCAAGAGTTACACCGACCATTAAGGCTGGGCCAAACCACAAATTGTAAATGACATTCATAAAATTAAAATGTATACCTGCCATTACAATTGTTATAAAAAATGAGCGTTCAAAGCCCCATTGAATGAGTTCATATTTTCTCCATAATTTTCTTTGAAAGAAGAAATATTCATGATAAAAAAATCTTGGAGCAATTAACCATACCGGTCCAAAAGTACTGACTATATGATCAGGGTCATGTTTGGGGTCATTTACATGTGAGTGATGTTGAAGGTGAACCCTTGTAAATACTGGGAAGCTAAAACCTAATAATATTGCTGACCCATGGCCCATTGCTTGGTTAACCCACTTATTTGGATGTGCGGCTTTATGGCATGCATCGTGAATAACAGTGCCTTCCATATGTAGCGCAAGGAATGCAAGACCCACTAATACTGGTAATGGCCAAATACCTTTATACCACTGCCAAATTGTTAAGAATGCTATTGCATAGCCACCAAGGAATAGACCCACAGTTGGATTTAGAAAATCTGGCGGATCTAAATATTCTTTAATACGTTTTTGCCAAAAAGAAGAAGATTGAAAATTTAAAGATTGATCTTTCTTTTGAATAGAATTTATTGTTTTGTTCATGGATCTTTTGAATTACAACATAGAAACAAACAAATGCCTACTTACACATTAATTGATGCCCACCGGGAGACTTGAACTCCCACGACCGAAGTCACTGGTACCTAAAACCAGCGCGTCTACCAATTCCGCCAGATGGGCTAATGGACGTTAAGACCTCCCTTACCCTTGTTTACTATAGCGGCTGATATGCTCATTTTTTTAAGCTGGCCGATCATTATCGATAGATTCACAAAGATCTTTTGAGATTAATTTATCTAACTTTCGTTTTAGAAAACTTAGCTCAGTCATGTCAGGGCAGTATTTGATTTAGTAGTTAATAAGCTCTTTTTTATTTTAAAAATGAGCTTATTTAGCAACCTTGGACAAAATAGGTATATGAATAGCTACTTTTGAAATTATGCCTGCATTGTTGATTGGATATCTTGCTATTTCTTTAGGGTTTTCAATTTTACTTGCATCCCTCTTGCTTGCTGAGTTAAGTCGACCTAGGGATGCTCTTTGGTCAGCAATAATTATGCTTTTAGGCCTCGTTCTAATAAATAGCTATGAAAGCCTTGATGGCTCGCCAATGCTAGTAATCTTATTAGGCTTTTTAATTATTTCGAGACTTCTTATAGAGATCTCTCAATATAGATGGCAGCAACTTAGCGAAGAAGAGAAAATCTCCTTGAAGACTTTGAATCGTTGGAAAGATAGCTTTAACCAGGTTTTTTTTAGCGGGAAAAAAACTTGGTTCTATAATATTAGAGCTATTCAACCTTCTTAAACCTAAGTCCAAACTAAGCAAAATAGGGAAAAAGTGGGTTAGGCCAGAAATTAATGATGAAAAAAAACCTTCAGAAGACAAGATCCAATCCTCTCAAGAGGTTATTATTGAAGAAAATACTTTAGTCTCCGATCAGATTTCAACATTACAATCGGGGAATAAATCTTCCGACATTTAATAATCTTCTCTGATCAATCATCATTGTGAATAACGAGAAAAAAAAGGATGGAGACAAGCGTCCTTCCTACAAAGAAACTTTAAACCTTTTAAAGACAAACTTTGGGATGCGGGCAAATTCAATTGTTCGTGAACCTGAATTGCAAAAATTTTGGGAGAATGAAGGTATAGATTTGTCTATTGGCTTAGGAAATAAAGGAGAAATATTTACTTTGCATGATGGCCCTCCATATGCAAATGGAAATCTTCATATGGGCCATGCTCTTAATAAAGTTCTTAAAGACATAATCAATAAATATCAGATCATGAAGGGACGTAAGGTTAGATTTGTTCCAGGATGGGACTGTCATGGATTACCGATTGAATTAAAAGTACTTCAGAAACTCGGCAAAAAAGAGCGAGAGGAATTGACTCCCATAAAGTTGCGAAAAAAAGCAGCCGCTTATGCGCACAAGCAAATAGCAAGTCAGAAAGATGGATTTCGTCGATGGGGAGTCTGGGCTGATTGGGAAAACCCCTACCTTACGCTTCAGAAAGAATATGAAGCTGCTCAGATTAGATTGTTTGGTGAAATGGCTCTTAAGGGATATATCTATCGGGGTTTAAAGCCAGTTCATTGGAGCCCTAGTTCCAGGACAGCTTTAGCGGAGGCAGAGTTGGAATATCCCCAGGGCCATACAAGCCAAAGTATCTACGTGTCTTTCCCTGTTGTACAAATTCCGAGGAAATTGAATGAATTACTTAGTGAACAAGGCTTGAATTTATCGTTTAATGAAAATGAATTAAGTGGCAAGCTTAAAGTTGCAGTTTGGACAACAACTCCCTGGACTTTGCCGGCAAATGCTGCTGTTGCAATTAATGAAAATGTTGAATATGTTTTTGCTAAAAGTCAAAATAACCAATTTATTATTTTAGCTGAGGATCTTTTAGAAGAAGTAAGTTTAGAGATTGGTTGCAAATATCAAAAAGTAGCAATTATAAAAGGACGCATGCTTGATGGAGCATTATATAAGCATCCTTTGTTTGATAAAGTCTGTCCTTTTGTTATAGGTGGAAGTTATATTACTACTCAATCCGGTACAGGAATAGTTCATACGGCTCCTGGGCATGGTATTGATGATTACAATACAGGAATTAAGTATAACTTACCTATAAATTGCCCTGTTAATGAAAAGGGTATATTTACTTCTGATGCTGGTAGATTTGAAGGCTTAAATGTTCTGAAGGATGCTAATAATGCGATAATTAAAGATTTAAAAGAATCTGGAAATCTTTTGAAAGAAAAACCATATATGCATAAATATCCTTATGATTGGAGAACTAAGAAAGAAACTATTTTTCGTGCAACGGAGCAATGGTTTGCTTCTGTAGAAGGTTTTAGAAGTGATGCTTTAGATGAAATTGAGAAAGTGGAATGGATCCCTTCATCGGGTAAGAAACGTATTAAAACTATGGTTTCTGATAGAGGAGATTGGTGTATATCTAGGCAACGTACTTGGGGAGTTCCCATCCCAGTATTTTATTCAAAGGAAGGGAATGAAGTGCTTCTTAATAAAACTACAGTTAGTCATATTCAAGATTTGGTTGAGAAGCATGGCTCTGATGTTTGGTGGGAACTAGATGAATCTGATCTTTTGCCTAGTAATTATTCTTCAGAAGCAGATAAATGGCAAAAAGGTACAGATACTATGGATGTTTGGTTTGACTCTGGATCTAGTTGGGCAGCGGTTACTTCTAGAAAAAAGGATATGAATTATCCAGCTGATCTTTATCTAGAGGGTTCAGATCAACATCGAGGTTGGTTTCAGTCTTCATTATTGACTTCAGTAGCTGCATCTGGGCATGCCCCATATTTAAAAGTTCTCACACATGGATTTGCTTTAGATGAAAATGGTCGAAAGATGAGTAAGTCTTTAGGTAATATTATTGACCCTTCCGTAATTATTAATGGAGGAAATAATAAGAAATTAGAACCTGCTTTTGGCGCAGATGTTTTGAGATTGTGGGTAAGTTCCGTTGATTATTCAGTTGATGTACCAATTGGATCTAATATTTTACGTCAGTTATCTGATGTTTATAGAAAAGTAAGAAACACTGCAAGGTATTTATTAGGTAATCTACATGATTTCGACCCCTCTCAGAACTCCTTGCAAATTAAAGATCTATCTATTTTAGATCGATGGATGCTTAATAGAACTGCAGAAGTTATTAATCAGATGTCAGTTGCATATGAAAACTATGAGTTTTCTAAGTTCTTTCAGCTATTGCAAAGTTTTTGTGTTGTTGATTTGTCAAATTTCTATCTAGATATAGCTAAAGATCGTTTATATATAAGTGCCCCCTCTGATAATCGGCGGCGCTCATGTCAGTATGTTTTATCTTTGATTGTTGAAAATTTATCAGGAATTATAGCTCCTGTTTTATGCCACATGGCAGAAGATATATGGCAAAATATTCCTTACGAATTGAAAGAAAAATCAGTTTTTCAAAGAGGTTGGCCTAAAGTTCCTTCCCTTTGGATTGATGATTCTTTAAATGATGTAGTTTACCAATTGCGAGAATTAAGAACATCCGTTAACAAGGCCTTGGAAGATTGCCGAATCAAACAAGGGTTAGGCTCCTCTCTTGAGGCATCAGTACGAATTCAACCTATTAATGACTCTTTGAATGATGCATTGGCATACATGGAAAAAAATGGTGATCCAGAAGTCGATAGATTGTCCGATTGGTTAATTGTTTCTAAAGTCCAAATTGGGGGCGAGCCATGGGCTGAGATTTTGTTTAATGAAGAGGATAGTATGGCTATTATTGAGGTCTCGAAATCGAGAGGGTTAAAGTGTGAAAGATGTTGGCATTATGAAGTTGATATAGGCCATCACTCAATTCATAAATCCATATGTAATAGGTGCATTAGGACATTACAACGTTTGCCTTAAGAATTTTATAGTTGAAGATAAGAAAAAAGAAATCTCTTTAGTAGGTTTCATTTTTATCGGTTTTAACAGATTAAAAGTCTCCAGCGATCCGCCCTTTTTTAGGAAGCCTTATAATTAACCATTGTATTACTCCAACAATATAAATTATTAATGCCAGATAACCTATAAAAGCTGATAATGTTTCTGTCCAGCTAGCTCCAAAAAGAAAATTAAAGATACTTTTAATTACTTGATTTAGTCCGGATGGTGCTTCTCTCCACAAGGAACATTGAGAGTTGGTTGTTTGATTTAGGCAATTTAAGCTTTTGAACGAGAGTGATGCATAAAAACAACCATAAACACTCAATGACCATCGCCATGCTTTTAAGACAAAAGGCAATGCTTTTTGGGGAGGTAACTCTTTTAGCTCTTCATTAAGGTCTATCCAAAACCATAGACATGTAATCATTAAAAATGGCGATAGAAATGAAGTTAAATAACCTATAGATCTATTCCCTGTTAGAAGAAGCATGCTAATGAGCATTAAACTAGCAACTTTCCAATAGATTGATAAAAGCCTAATAATGGAAGGCTCATTTTTTATTGACGACCAAATCAATAGTACTAATGGAATCCCAAAAGCAAAAGTCGCTCCAAGCCTATAGCTTAGCCAAACAAGTGAGCGGTATGAAATTTCTGACACGTAGAAAGCTTTAACTTATTTATTATCAACCTATAAGCCCCTTAAGTAGGCTAACGCTAGGAAATTAGTAAAAACTTTTCAATAGTGCGACAACACGTTAATCCATTGAGTCATTTCTTTCAGCTTGAAAAAGATCTTCCTGAGGTCTCTAAATTATTTGACAACATTTATTTGCCCATACACCTTGACATTGGTTGTGGTAGAGGAAACTTCCTCCTTGAAATGGCTTCATCTAATAGTCAATGGAATTTTCTGGGCCTTGAGATTAGAGAATCTTTGGTAATCGGAGCGGAGAAAGACAGAGTTAAATTAGGTTTAAATAATTTAAGTTTTTTATTTTGCAATGCAAATGTAAGTTTGAAGAATTGGTTAATTAACTTTGGTAAAAGTAAGGTTAAAAGAGTATCAATCCAATTTCCTGATCCATGGTTTAAAAAAAGGCATAGGAAAAGAAGGCTTTTAACTTCTTCTTTTTTAACCCTACTAACTGAAAATTTAGATACTGGCTCTGAATTATTCATTCAGAGTGATGTTAGGAGTATTATGAATGACATGACTAATTTAATTGATCTAAGTAAATGCTTTAATAGTAAATTTCCGAATAGTGAATTATCTACAATTTCAAACCCCTTCCCTATACTTACGGAAAGAGAAAAGTATGTAAAAAGTCAAGGCTTAAAAGTATTTCGTCAGATTTATTATCGAAATTCTAACAAGGTTAAATAATTCTAATCTTAGTCTAATTCTTGCAACTATTTGTCAAAAGTTAATTGAATACTTCTGATGCGACTTTTGAAATTTTAGATGACCAGAACTCTACTATTGATTCATCAATTGATTCAACCATTACTCTTAGCAATGGTTCGGTTCCACTCTTCCTTATAAATACTCTACCCTCTTCACCCATTTGTAATTCGGCTTCCTTAAGAGAATTTTGAAATTTTCTTGATTGACTCAAGGAGCCATCACTAATTCTTGTACTTATAGGAACATTTATTAACTTTTGAGGATAAGCTTTGAAACTTTGATCCAACAACCTTTCAAGCTTTAATCCTTTTATCTTGCAAATATTAGAAATCTGTAGAGCAGTTAAAAAACCATCTCCGGATAGCCCATTTATCGTCGACAAAATATGGCCTGACTGCTCTCCACCTAAAGTTGCTTTTTTCTCTACCATTACTTTGTGAACATTTTGATCACCAACTGGAGTCCTTTCCAGGATCCCACCTTTGGCAATCCATGCTTTTTCAAAACCTAGATTCGACATCACCGTTGAGACAAGTCTGTTCTCTGGCAGCGCGTTTTTTTCTTTTAGGGCCGATCCCCATAAATAAAGGATATTATCTCCATCTACAACACGGCCTCTCCCATCTATTGCAATCATCCGATCTGCATCACCATCAAATGCGAATCCCATTTCAGATTTTGTCTCTAAGACTGCTTTCTGAATCTCTTCAAGGTGAGTAGAACCACAGTTGACATTTATTTTCTTTCCATTTGCTTTTGAGTTAATGCTTGTGACATCTGCTCCTAGAGACTGGAACAAGCTTTCTCCACATGCGGTGGCTGAGCCCCAGCATAAATCTAGAACTATAGGGGTGCCTTTGAAATCTTCTATTTCTATCGTTTGAATTAGACTTTTTTCATATTCTTTGAGAAGGTCATAGCGACAAATACAATTATTTCTGGCATGGGAACTAAAGTGTGATTTCTCTTGTAAACCCTTATCAATAATCTTTTTCTTTTGCGAAGATAGCTTCTCGCCATTGCAGTCAAATATTTTTATACCATTATCTTCTGGTGGGTTATGACTTGCAGAGATCATAAAGCCTCCAGCGGCATCATATTTTTTGATTAAAAGAGGAACGGCAGGGGTAGGGCAAAGTCCTAATAACCAAACTTCTCTCCCAGATGCCATTAATCCATCAGCTAATTCTTTGACAATTTTTGGGCTACTTAATCGTGAATCTTGGCCGATTAGAATTGGCTTCTTTTGAGGCAGTACTTTATCAGAAAAAAAACCTAGTTTTTGAAGAAGCTCTGCCGTAAAAAGTGTTTCAGCTTTTCCACGAATACCGTCTGTTCCAAAAAAAATTATATTTTTTTGTTCGTCTGTTCCACTAACAAGGTCCATTGATTAGATTCTCAGAAGCGGAAAGGAAGACTTTAACCATATTCAAACATTAGCTTAAATAGAAACAATCTACACGCAAAGCATTATAAAAATGCCAAAGTAGTGATAACTAAATTAGTTAAGTGGAAACCTCTAAGTTTGTTGAATTGAGTAAAACTCAAAAAATAATTTTGCTTACTATCTCTTTTCTATTGGCGCTGCTTTTGCTGTTTGTAAGAAATGGGTTTAGTTCTGATCAGTCGCTGGATCAACTGGCTCGAAAATCGCTTCGGCCAGAGCTTGCCTTTAACAATGGTAGACCTACTGTTCTGGAGTTTTATGCAGATTGGTGCGAAGTATGCCAGGAAATGACCCCATCTATGTATAACTTTAAAAGAGATTTTCAGGACGAAATTAATCTTGTTTTATTAAATGTAGATAATGCTGAATGGTTAGATCTCATTGATAAATATGATGTTAATGGCATACCTCAGTTAAATTTATTTGATGCTGATGGTAGAATGATAAGTAAGTCAATAGGATTCAAGTCACAAGATCAAATCAATCAATTAGGGTATTCATTGGTAAATAATCAAAAACCACCTAATTTCCCTGGAGGAATGGAAGGTGATTCTAGTAATTTATCTTTCTCTCTTATCCCTGACGATATTAGCTCTAGTAATGTAGGGCCAAAAAGTCATTTCTAATTTTCATTCCAATTGAGTGCTTTCGAAACAGTTGGAAATTGTTCAGAAAAGATTTCTTTACAATGATTTGCAATAATTAAATGCTCTTTTTGTGTGCCATGACCTGAGCGCAAATTTATATAATGAATCCAAGACCTGCATGAACCTGTCATATATATCCTAGTTGGAGTTGCTAATGGAAGAATAAATCTTGCACACTCTTTTGCAACTCCCTTCTCCAGCATTTCTTGATAAAGACTTAATATTTCCTTGAATTGAAGTCCTATTCTTTCTTGAAAATCATTAGATACATTAATTGGTAAATCTGATATAGAATTTTGCCGGTTTTTCTTATCTTGTCTTCTTAACTCTGGGATAGGTATCTCCCCAAGTTGAGTGCTATCTGCATATCTTTGAGAAAACTCTTGAAACGTAAATGATCTATGTCTAAGTATCTGAGCTGCTATACCCCTATTTGTTTCTATTTGCAGAGTCATATAAGCTTGTTCAAATACACTCCAATGTTCGTTATTTATGCAGTATTGAATTAATTTCTTGAAGTCTTGATTGTCTTGATTTCTTGGATTACTTACTCGGGCAATGTATGCCATCATTTTCTCCGCATCTGGAGTAACTGTTACCAGATGTACATCATGCATGATTAGATTTTTGCGAGGGTAACTTGTTCTGGCTGGTTTTGATACTTCCCCTTTCTATCGCTATATGTTGTTTCGCAAGGGTCTCCTTCAAAAAACAGTAACTGACATATGCCTTCATTTGCATATATACGACAATCTGCCCCAGAGCTATTGCTGAATTCAAGTGTTAAATGTCCTTCCCAACTTGCTTCAGCTGGGGTTGTGTTTACAATTATCCCCAATCTTGCATAGGTGCTTTTACCTAAGCAAATCACTGTTATATTTTTTGGAACCTTCATTTTTTCTAATGCGACTCCTAGTCCATATGAATGAGCTGGAAGAATGAAATACTCACCGTCTTGGTCTTTTTGAATAGGAGTTGCTTCTAAATTCTTAGGGTTAAATTTCTTGGGATTCATAATTGTCCCAGGTACATGTCGAAAGATAAGAAACTCTTTTGCAGAAAGTCTTAGGTCATATCCATAGGATGAACAGCCAAAACTTAATACAGGCTTTTCTTTAGCACTTGGATCTAAATGCCTGACAAGATTTGATTGGAATGGATGAAGCATTCCTGCTTCAGACTGTTGAATAATCCAGCGATCATTTTTAAGCATTATTTAGAACACCTCAATTGAGTGACTTGATCAGCTATAGAAAAAACTTTACTGGGTATAGACGGTCCTGTGAGAATTACATCTAGCGAGTTATGACGAGTTTCTAAGGATGCCATCAAATCTTTTTCAGTAATAAACCCAAATTCAATAGCGAGACCTATTTCATCGAGTATTAATCTATCTAATTGATTATTCGCCAATTGTTTTTTACAGATTTCCCAAATTTCTTGAACTGCGTTCTCATTTTTTGCAAGTTCTTCTTGTAGTTGTGTCTGGGATTCATATTTATTTATGCAACCATAGATACTTGGCCTCAGCCATTCCAAGCTCCCACAAAGTCGTATTGAATTCTGAGGCCCTTGCGAAACGCCCCCTTTTAAAAATTGTGCTATTAGTACGCGGCTTCCTAAACCAGCAGAGCGGAGAGCTTCGCTTAATACCACTGAGAAACTTCCACGGTAAGGAGACGAATGAACTTGTATTTGACCTTGTGAGGAAATAATCTTTAGTTTTGCCTGACTATGCCCAGAATTAATAGCGGTTAAACCATATTTATTTCTTGAGCTGGATTCAGTTGTGGCACTAGGACTTGCTGTCATAAAAAGTTGATAATCACTCTTGTGGACAATCTTGTTTAAATCTAGCGCCAGTGTGAAGGTTCACAAGTCATTCGACACTATCCATAGCGCCAATCTTTTGTAGAATTCAGCTTTTATTAATATGAACCAGCCATTGTGTAACGGTTTTGAATTAAAAAAGCGATGTAATAGGCTTGATTAAGTTCAAAAACGTCGTTTTTGCTACATGTAATTTTAGCTGTACTCCTTAATCTCCTTTCAATTGGTTTGCAAGATGACAGCTAATTCAAGCTCATTCAGTCGTTATTCGAACCAATCTCTTGGGACGAACCCTATTGGTAAGTTTAACGACAAAACGCCAATTAAGAGGACCCTCCTAGATGTTATTAGGGGACTTGATGGAGCGGCTAATGAGACTGTTGAGAGGTCTAAAACAATTTTTTTCCCTGGTGATCCAGCTGAAAGAGTTTATTTGATTAGAAGAGGTGCTGTCCGATTAACGAGAGTATATGAATCTGGAGAAGAAATAACTGTTGCTTTGTTAAGAGAGAATAGTCTTTTCGGAGTTCTCTCTCTTTTGACTGGGGACAGATCGGATCGTTTTTATCATGCAGTCGCTTTTACTAAGGTTGAGATGACTTCAGCACCTGCAGGTTCAGTAAGGAATGCTTTAGAAGGTGACAGTGGGGTTGGGCTTTTACTTCTTCAAGGATTGTCTAGCAGAATTTTGCAAACGGAAACAATGATTGAGACTTTGACTCATAGGGATATGTCATCAAGGTTGGTCAGCTTTTTGCTTGTGCTTTGCAGAGACTTTGGTGTTCCAACTGAAAAAGGTATTACCATTGATCTAAGGTTGTCGCATCAAGCTATAGCAGAAGCTATTGGATCTACGCGAGTGACGATAACAAGATTGCTAGGTGATTTGCGAAATCTAGGCTTACTACAGATTGATAGAAAGAAAATAACAGTTTTTGATCCAATTGCTCTTGCTAAACGCTTTAACTAATAATTTTTTCTTGGAGTAGTAAGTTACTCTAAGTACCTTAATTAATATTTTCTGAAGTGGCAGGCTGGTTGCTTATTATTGTTTTGCTTCTTCTAGGAGGTATTCTCTCAACACTTGGAGATTTGCTTGGTAGCCGAATAGGTAAGGCTAGACTTAGCGTATTTAAATTAAGGCCCCGCAGAACTGCTATTTTAATAACAATATTTACTGGCAGTTTAATAAGTGCTATCTCATTAAGTCTGATGCTTGTAGTGAGTAGAGAACTTAGAGTCGGCTTGTTTGAGTTAGATGATATTCAAGCAAAATTAAAAGAGAGTAGACAGGCCTTAGTACCTTTAAAAAAACAAAGAGAAACTCTTGAGATGAAGATTAAGAAGGCTGAAAAAGATCTAGTAAAACTTGGAAAAGATTTGTTTGCTTTTCGCCAGGGAGAAGTAGTAATTGCTAGTGGTCAAAGCCTTGGAATTTTTTTAGTTAAGTTGGATAACAAATCCAATGCAAAAGAAGAGATAGAAAGTTTATTAGCTAAAGCAAATTTCAATGCATTTATTAGAGTTAAACCAGGGAACACACCTATTTCTAGAATAGTCTTAGTCAGACGTGATCATATTGAGCGTTTGGAAGAGAAGATATCTGATAAGCGTGAATGGGTAATAAATATTCGTTCTGCAAGTAATGTTTTACTAGGAGAAGGCTTTTTATATGCGTTCCCTGTAGCACTTCCCAATAAAAATATTGTTCGTAAAGGTGAAGTAATAGCAAGTTTAAATATTAGGAATGTTAAGCTCACAAGAGATTTTCTTAGAAAACAAATTAAAATATTAATTGCTTCAACATTGGCTGAAGTGAAAACGAGGGGCTCTTTTGCTACAGAAATTTTAGTTGATTCAAACTCTATTCAAAAACTCTTTGATCAATTAGAGTTTAAGAGGGAGAGTATTTTGAAATTAGATGCAATTTCTATCAGAAAGAGTGATACTGCAGACAAAGTTTCTGTAAGATTAAGAGTAACTAAGCAACCTATATAGATAATCATTTATTATTCAATGAAAAAGGTAATTGGAATTGACCCGGGACATAAGAAATGTGGATTAGTATTAGCAGACTTAGAGCACTCTGTAGCTATAGATGGGAAGACATCTATAAATTCATGTGTCATTAATTTGATCAACTATTGGAGAGAAAAGCATTCAGTTGAATTAATTTTGCTCGGTAATGGTACAACCAGCAAGTATTGGCAGTCTAAACTTCTTTTAGGAAATGTTTCTCCTATAAAACTTGTTGATGAAAGAATGACAACACTTCGAGCAAGAGAGAGGTATTTAGAAATTTTCCCCCCAGAGTTTTTTGTAAGGTTTATTCCAAAGGGGTTGATTTTACCCCCTGAGAATTTAGATGCAATTGTCGCTTTAATTCTTATAGAAGATTATTTTAAGACTAAGCTTAGATGGTCAAAATCTATTGAACTTAAAATTTGGCCCTGACTGTAAAATGATAATTGCCTCCAGGCTCAAGGGAATAATCAGCTTTAATTAAAAAACGAAGTAGTGCATCTTTTATAAGAGCTCTACCAAGAGGAGGCTCTACTAATAATTGTCCATTGCTAAATTGCCAATTAAATTGCCAATTAAAGCCGCCTGCAGAAACTTCTCCTTCAATAGATTTAGTCGCAAAGCTTTGTTTTAAGATTCTTATATTGGCTGTTGTGGAAGGTTTTTTTTTCATAGGTTTATAATTGATCTGCATTAGATGAATTTAGAAAAGTTATACCTTTTTTTAAGCCAAATTCTTCGATTACTTCTAAGCCTCTAATGACTTTATCTAAAACAATATCCACTTTTGTGCTTTCTTTTTTTGTAAATCTCCCCAGAACATGATTCACTGCTTGGTCTTTTCGATTACTAGCTATTTCAGATGGAGGACCAATTCCTATTCTTAGTCTACAAAAATCTTTTCTTCCTAATTCAGAAATTATACTTTTCATACCATTGTGTCCACCAGAACCTCCTTCTTCCCTAAATCTTAATTTTCCTAATGGCAAGTCCATATCATCAACGAGAACAAGAATTTGATGTATGTCTAGATCAAACCATTTCATTGCTGCATTAATCGATCTCCCACTGTTATTCATATAGGTAGTTGGCATTAACAATCTTCTTTTTTGCGATCCATTGCGAATATCGGCTAGTTGCCCATAAAGCTTTTTATTTAGGCTGAAAGAGACAGAATCTCTGTAAGCAAGCTTTTTAAGGACCATAAATCCAATATTGTGACGCGTACTTTCATATTTTGAACCAGGGTTGCCAAGGCCAACTAATAACCGGAAATCACTCAAACTCATTGAGATTGCTTGAAAAGCTTTGCCGAAATTATATTTTATTATTTTTGTCAGCAGAATCGCCCTGAGCTTTTAGCTCAGAGCGAACTTCACTGTCAACACCATCTGCATTGGATACTGCTTTTTGGAACTCACTTTCAAACTCAGAAGATGCTTTTTGAAGTGTTTTTAACGTCTTCCCAAGATTTCTTCCAATCTCAGGAAGCTTCTTGGGTCCAAAAATAACCAATGCCAGTGCTGCAATGACTGCTATTTCAGGCAGCCCTACTCCAAAGATGTTCATTAGCTAACAGCTTGAGCTAGATAGTAATGAATTTAGTTGACTCCGTTCCAGTCAACTGAGAATCCTTGAAGTAAAAGTGATTGATTGTAAATTTGCAGCATGATTACTAGGAAAACCAGTAGCAATACACCAATAAGAGCCATTACGGGGACTGCTCCCCAGCCTGCTACAACTTTGCCTTGACCTGAATTGCCAATTGATTTAAGGAGTGAGCCCAGAGGGGTTTTTTGTCCCATTTTTAGTTTCGAGCCTCAGTTAATGAATAATTTTGGATATTGTATGTGAAATAGCCTCTAAGGTTTACAACCTGTAGAAAGATTTGATGCAAACTTCATCTCCCGCACTTTCAATAGCTGTGTCTCTCCTGGTCGTTTTATTGGGACTGACTGCTTTTGGGGTCTATACAGCCTTTGGCCCACCTGCAAGGAGCCTTGAAGACCCTTGGGACGATCATGACGATTGAAACATTGAAGAAATTCTTATTATTAAGTTAAACAGCATAGAAACATTTCAATCCAAGGTAATAATTGGGCCATTTAGGGTGCAACTGCCCATAAGATACATTTGTTTCCATAGTCAATTTAGCTAGTCATGCTTGCCCTAAAGATTTCCGTATACACGGTCGTCTTCTTTTTTGTTGGTGTTTTCCTCTTTGGTTTCTTGGCTAGTGACCCAACAAGAACCCCAGCCAGGAAGGACCTAGAAAGTCCTCAAGACTAACTCGTTAGTCTTGCTCCTTACATCCAACTAAAAGCAATATTGGTTTAATTTAAGCCAGTATTAGTATTTTTATGGAATTTTTCTACTCGATGTAAGGAGTTTTTGGCGAAGATAGGTTTTATGCGATTCCTCCCAGGCTACATATCTGTGGCCTTTTTTCTTTGTATACCAGTAGAAGCAAAGCTTGCCTCTACTGGGTTTTTAGGTGACTTCTCTTCTAGAAAGAAATGTGAACTTTGTTCGTCTGGTTCAGATCAGACTTTCTTAAGCAAGAAATACTTAGCTTTTAAAGATTCTCATGAGTCAGTTTTAGCTCTCGATCAAATTGGTCAGATAAATCAAATATCTCAAGGCCTTCAAAGGGCACCTTTTGTTGAATTACAAATTCGCTCTGATAGTCAATCCTGGGAAAATGAGAATCTATTTGTTGCTGAGGGAAATGTAGAGGTAGTTCTTCATGGAGGTAGTCTTACAGCAGATAGAATTGAAATTGATAAATCAAAAAATATTGCTTTTGCTTCAGGAAATGTCTATTTTCGTAACGGAAAAACATTACTTTCTGCTAGTTCTTTTAGATATAATCTCGAAGCAAAGAAGGGCAAACTCGAGAATGTTTATGGAGTAATTGATATAAAGTTGATTGCAAAGGATTTAAATTTACAGGAAAGAATTGATATTAATGACTCTTCCTCTATAGATAAAGGGAAAGATTTACTTAGAGATGTTAAATTTGTAGATGGATTTATTTTTCAAGGTGGATTTGATCAAAATATGGAGATGATCAAGCATAGAAAAAATAAAAAAAATTATATAAATAAATGGCGTATAAAAGCATCTGAGATCTTTTTTGCAAAGGATAGCTTGACTGCAAACAAGGTTAGTTTTACTAACGACCCCTTTCAACCTGCACAAATAAGAATTGACTCTCGTAAGGTAGAAATTAGATTCAATGAAGGAAAATTAGAAGATGGAATTATTATTGCAGAAAAAAGCCATCTGACTTTTGAAGATAAATTTAAACTTCCTATTGGGAATAGAAAACTTAGACTTGATGAAAAATGGAAAGTAAGAAAATGGACTATTGGAATTGATGGAAATGATAAAGATGGTGTTTTTATAGGTAGACAGCTAAAGCCTATTATATTGAATGATAACTATATCTTATCTCTGCAACCTCAATATTTAATTCAACGATCAATACAAGGGGAGACATCATCTTATCCGGCAGATGGATCATCAGTGAATAGTAAGAAAGTATCAGAGCCAGCTAAGTTTGAGGACTTATTTGGTCTGGAGGTGGAATTGCAGGGTAAATTATTTAATTGGGATAGTAATATTTCTGGAGATATTAGTACACTTAATAGTAAAAGATTTGAAAATGGATCTAGATTCTCTGCTGAGATCACAAGGAAGTTGGATATTAGCAAATTTAAAGACTTCGATTTCAGCCTTTTTGGTTTATATAGAGATGAAGTGTTAAATGGATCAATAGGCAGTACTGATATTTATACTGCATATGGTCTTAATCTAAGTAGAAAGGGTTCCTGGCAATCTGGGAAGACAAGATATGAGGATGAATTAAGTTCTGGCATGGCAAAATATCAAGCAGATAAATTAAAAAGCACAGAGCTTATTTCGTTATGGAGATCTAACTTGGTTTATGATTTAGATGTTAAATACCCTCTAAAGGAGTTCGGCAAAAAGGAACTGCAAGAATACCAGAAGTCACCTTATTCTCCCAAATCAATATATCCTGGCCTTTATTTAAATAGTATTTTAACTGCGTCTAACTTTATTTATGAGAGTAATAGCTCTCAATCTTTTGTGACTGTTGGATTAGGACCTGAACTAACCTTTGGAAATTTAAAAAGAAATTATCTCGATTATACAAAACTCTCGATTCTTCCCTCCTATACGTTCATATCTGGGAAGAGTCCATTCAAATTTGATAATGAAAATGATTTAATCAAATTAAAAATAGATTTGGCACAGCAGTTAGCAGGGCCACTGCTAGCAAGAAGTGTGCAAGAGTTCAATATTGATAAAAATTCCGATAATTATGGTAAGTCCATTACTTCAAAATTCTCTGTAATGTGGCAAAGAAGAGCTTACGAATTTGGCCTATTTTATGATTTTGAGAATGATTCAGGTGGATTAAGCTTTCGTTTAAATGGTTTTGACTATAATGGTATGCCTGACTCATTTTGATTAAATTTAATATTATTAATTCCTTATGCTGTTAGTTTTTCTTGTCGAAAGATAGAGAATTGAATTGATTTATATAAGGAAGACTATTCTTAGTACTGCTGATTCTGTCTTTTTCTTTAAGGAGAGTTGTTGTGGCATCCCACTTGCCCGATATCAGCATTTCTTTCATGCCTAATTCGATTGTGAGAGGCCATGATCCTTTTTCGCTAGAAATTCTTTGAGAATCAATATCTAAATTGAATAGGAGATCAGGATGATGTTCAATTGTTTTAGTTAATGAATCAATAGATGATTCATCAATACTTGCACATGGTATGCCAATGGATAGGCAATTCGCATAGAATATTTCAGCAAAGCTTTGGCCAATAATTGCTCTTATCCCCCATCTCATAAGTGCTTGAGGAGCATGCTCCCTGCTTGATCCACATCCGAAATTTTTATTAACTATAAGAATAGAACTATTTTGATTCTGGGCTTGGTCAAAAGGATGCAATCCTTTTTGCTCCAAACGATCATCTGCAAATAAGCTTTTACCAAGGTCGTCAAAACTGATACATTTTAGGAAACGTGCAGGGATAATACGATCGGTATCAATATCATTTCCCTTCAAGTAAATACATTTCCCTTCAACTTTGAGAATAGGTCCTGTTGGCAATAAGGAGTTGGTGTTCATTAATCTAGAGTTTGCTAGGAATTTTCAATTAAATAGTTTTCTTACATCTATTACACACCCAGCAATAGCTGCCGCTGCAACCATTGCTGGACTCATTAATAAAGTTCTTCCTTTTGAGGAACCTTGCCTCCCTTTAAAGTTTCTATTGCTGGAACTTGCACTGATCTGATCTTTTTCGAGTTTGTCTGGGTTCATTGCCAGACACATTGAACAACCAGGCTTTCTCCACTCAAAACCAGCATTTTTGAAAATTTGATCTAATCCTTGAGACTCAGCTTCTTTTGCGACTTTCTCTGAGCCAGGGACCACAAATGCTTTAACTCCTTTTGCTACATGCTTATTTTTGGCTATTTCAGCTGCTATTTGAAGATCACTTAGCCGTCCATTTGTACAACTGCCAATGAAGCAGACGTCTATTGGGAGTCCTTCTAGAGAGCTCCCAGGTTTTAGTTTCATATATTGATAAGCCTCTAAAGCAATTTGTTGATCGCTTGGTTCTAGCGACTCAAGACTCGGAATACATGAATTTATTGCTAAGGCTTGTCCAGGGGTAATGCCCCAAGTAATCGTTGGGGGAATTGTAGAGGCGTTAAACCTCACTTCATCATCATAAATTGCATTTTCTTTGCTACAAAGTGATTTCCACCATTTAATTGCTATGTCCCAACTAGCACCTTTTGGTGAATATCTTCTTCCTTTGAGATAGTCAAATGTGACTTGGTCTGGATTTACATAGCCACATCTTGCACCGCCTTCTATTGCCATATTGCATATAGTCATCCTTTCTTCCATAGAGAGACTTTTGATTGCAGGTCCTGCAAATTCGTAGGCGTAGCCAACTCCATCTTTCACTCCCAGTTTTTGAATTACATGGAGTATTAGATCTTTAGCAAAAACACCTTTCTGAAGTTCTCCATCAACCCAAATGCGTCGAACCTTTAGTTTCTTCATAGTTAAGGTTTGACTTGCAAGAACATCGCGAACTTGGCTTGTTCCAATACCAAATGCAATAGCTCCAAACGCACCATGAGTAGAGGTATGGGAGTCACCACAAGCGACGGTCATGCCAGGTTGAGTTAATCCTGCTTCTGGAGCGATGACATGAACAATACCTTGATAGCCAGAACCTAATTGGAAAAATTCAATGTCGTTTTGTTCGCAATTTGATTCAAGCGTTTTGAGCATTTGCTCCGCCAATGGATCAGCAAATGGCCTTATTTGATTTGTAGTAGGAACAATATGGTCGACCGTTGCAATTGTTCTCTCAGGAGAATGCACTGTTAGCCCCTTCTCTTTAAGCGCAGCAAATGCTTGGGGGCTGGTAACCTCATGAATCAAATGTAAGCCTACAAAAAGCTGCGTGGAGCCTCCAGTAAGTTCTCTTACTCGGTGAAGGTCCCAAATCTTGTCATAGAGCGTTTCTGAGCTCACAGATTAATTCCAATTATCAATAGACATTAGCTTTGCATGAGCAGAAATAAACGAAGTCTGTCCAGTGCTCTTACAACACTCAATTTTTGTATGGAATCCCTTCCTCTATGCAGGCCAAAGTTTTCTTGGATTGATTCCTGTGTATTCTTCCCTGCAATAAATATTTCTACTAGACCAACAGGTTTACTTTTGCTCCCTCCGCTTGGTCCTGCAATTCCACTTACGGCAATAGACCAATCGCTATTAAATAATTGAAGTGTGTTGTTGGCCATAGATTTGACGACGGCTGAGGAAACAGCACCATTCTTCTCCAAAAGGTTAAAAGGTACTTTTAAAATGTTTTGTTTGATGGAATTGCTATATGCGACTATTCCACCAAGGAAGACATCTGAAGAACCTGGAATGGAAGTCAGGGCAGATGCTATTTGACCACCAGTACATGACTCGGCAAGTGAGATCGTCTCACGTTTTTTCCTTAATAGGTCAATTACAATTGAAGCTAACGTTTCTTCATCTCGGCCGAAAATACTAAGCCCAATCCTTTTTCCTAATTCAGTTTCAACAGGGCTGATTATTCTATTTGCTTCTTGAGCAGTTTCTGCTTGGGCTGTTATCCTTACTTTAACCTCCCCTAAAGATGCATAGGGTGCAACGGTTGGGTTTTCGTTCTTAAGTAAATCTGAAATTTGTTCAGTTAGTGCCGATTCTGTTATCCCTGCGATTTTTATAGTTTTACTTTTTATAGTTTTTTTAGATGGATTATTTGCAATGAGCCAAGGCTTGGCAGTTTCTTCCCACATCTTTTTCATTTCTGAGGGAACGCCAGGGAAAGTTATTATTGTGAAGTTATCTTTTGGAGACCATATCATTCCTGGAGCTGTTCCTAATGGATTGGGAAGAACAGTTGCTTCTTTTGGTAAAAGCGATTGCTTTAGATTGCATTTAGGTAGTGTCTTAAGACCATGTAATTTGTCTTTAATATCCTCTAAAATTGCTTTATGTGGGACAAGACTAGTTTGGAATGCGTGTGCAATTGTTTCTGTTGTTAAATCATCAGGTGTGGGACCTAGCCCACCTGTAGTAATTAAAATTTGACTTCTTTGAGAAGCCTCAAGAATTATCTCTTCTAAGCGTTCACTATTGTCTCCAATGACACTTTGACGATAATGGGGAAAACCAATCAAAGCTAGTTGCTCTGCAAGCCATTTAGCATTGCTGTTTAGTATGTTCCCTAATAATAATTCTGTTCCAATAGCAAGGATTTCAACCCCTTGATTCCTGTTTTTTTTAGTCAAGATTATTGATTGTTATTGTAAAGAGGAAAACGATTACACAATTCTAAAACTCTTTCTTTGCATTGCTTCTTGATTGATGAGTTTTCTTTGTTCAAAAGACAATCAGCTATGACATTGGCTACTTCAAGGAAGGCTTCATCATCAAAACCTCTAGAAGTTAATGCTGCAGTGCCGAGCCTTAGTCCACTGGTAACGAAAGGTGACTCTGGGTCAAAAGGAACAGTATTTTTGTTGGCTGTTATATTCACCTCGCTAACAAGTTCGTCTGCTTTTTTGCCTGTTATATTAATACTTCTTAGATCAAGAAGAACAATGTGATTGTCTGTTCCTTTACTTACCACAGCAATACCTCTGTCTTGGATCTGGTTTGCTAATGTTTTTGCATTAGATATGACCTGATTTATATATCTTTTAAAGTTTGGATTCAGTGCTTCTCCAAAGGCAACAGCTTTGGCTGCAATAACATGCTCTAAAGGCCCACCTTGATTACCAGGGAACACAGCTTTGTCAAATTGTTTCCCAAATTCTTCGTCTTGACAGAGAATTAATCCACCTCGAGGACCTCTAAGAGTTTTGTGAGTAGTAGTTGTCACTACATGGCAATGGGGGACTGGATTTGGATGAGCTCCGGTTGCAACAAGACCTGCTATATGGGCCATGTCAGCTAATAAATAGGCTCCGACTTCGTCTGCTATAGCTCTGAATGATTTGAAATCAATAATTCTTGGATAAGCAGAATATCCACAAATAATTAACTTGGGTCGATGCTGAAGAGCAATTTTTCTAACTTGCTCCATATTTAGGATTTCGTTATCGGCATCCACACCATAATGAACTGCTTTGAACCATTTCCCACTTACATTGACTGGTGATCCGTGGGTTAAATGGCCTCCATGGGAGAGGTCCATTCCCATGATTGTGTCGCCTGGTTTAAGCAGAGCAAGAAATACTGCGAAATTGGCTTGAGCCCCGCTATGAGGCTGTACATTTGCCCAAGCTGAATTGAACAGCAATTTTGCTCTTGATATAGCTAATTTCTCTATCTCATCAATATGTTCACAACCTCCGTAGTAACGTCTCCCAGGAAGACCTTCAGCATATTTATTTGTTAATACAGTCCCTTGTGCTTGCATCACTGCTTTGGATGCAAAATTCTCACTGGCGATCAATTCAAGATGATTTTGTTGCCTTAAGAATTCCTTGTTAATGAGAAGGGATATCTCTGGGTCGGTATTTTCTAGATTTGAACTAATCGAAATCAAGGGATATAGTCTCCTTTGGTAGTAACTGTTGGGATAGTAAACAAAGCTTGGCAATCATCAAGAAAAATCTCTCTTAAGTTTGCTTTTATGTGTTGATCTGTTGATCACGTGAGAAACGCGCCTGGAGAGATTCGAACTCCCGACCCTCTGATCCGTAGTCAGATGCTCTAATCCGCTGAGCTACAGGCGCCTATGGTTTTAGTTAAGAGTTTTGAGATCCTCTTCGTCAACTATAAGATGAGGTAAAGACCACATTAAAACAAAAAACAAATGCCTCTTAGGTGGTATGGAAATGGGGATCCCAATGATCCTCTTTATTTACATTTTTCAAGAATAGTTAATTTTACTATTCATGCTATGGCTTTCGCAGCCTTAAATAGTGGGCTTTGGCTAGCTCAGGAGATTCGACATGGCTGGACACATTTGGAATGGTTTACAGGAATCTGGTTATTTTTACTGATGGTTCACCTTGGTTTCGTCATTATTAGAAAACCAGCTCCACTTGAGGATTCTCTCAAAGAGGAATGAATCAGTTTATTTTGCCTTAATTTTTATGAATACTGAACTAGAACAATTGCGTGAATTAGAGTCCTTACTTGCTGATCGATTGTATATACAAATTGAGAAGTGGAATCTTTACTTAGGTAATGCTGGCTTGGCTGAGGCTCTTGCTATTGAATGTCAAGTTCATCTTAAAGATGGTCCAACGCTCGCGGCTCAAAAGGCATTGGATGCAGTTCAAGTTGAATTCGGTGGAGGGAAGAGTCAGTTGCCATTGTCTAGATTGATTTCTTCTTCTCAGATTTTTGACTTAGAAGAGATTTTAGGCCCCTATTGCAGATAAGGTTTCTTTACTTGGGTTGATCATATGTTGATTATCGAAGTTACTAATGCAAGAGATGTGGTTCGAAAACAAATTGGGCGACTAGGTGAACGGCTTATTGGGAAAGTAGCTGATGCAGAGTCTCAAGTTGAGAAAGCATTGATTCAGGAAATGGAAAATGCATTTCAGGAGTTTGGAATTGAGGCAAGAATAATTTCCGTTAAGGGGCCTAGATTGGATGAAGGTGACTCCCTTCAAATACCTCTGCAAGTTAGGGAAGCACGCGATATTACTCTGAATATTAATGAGGAGTAATTTTCGCTTTAAATATTTTCACTATATCTGTTACTTCCTGAATCTTAAATAAATTAGAAAGAATAAAAAAGGAGGACAAATTGAAAATTGTTGAAGATATTAACTGAAACAATGCCCAGAGGAAGCTTGACTCTTGTGAGTAAATAGAGTGTATCTTCCATGTTAGCAAACCTGAAAGTAATCCACAAAATATGAGTTTAAGGAAATCAAATAGCCAATCCTTTAATGGTATTAGATTTATTTTTGATTTCAATTCAAATATCAGCATTATGCATGAAAACATGTTTACACCTACTGTTGCTAGTACAAGACCATTGGCACCTAAATCAATTGGTAATTTAGAACCCCATGGTAAGCTGCTACCAATAAATAGCCAGTCTAAAATAATATTAAGAGCGATTCCGACAGTAGAAACTCTGAAGGGAGTATTGCCATCTCCAAGCGTATAAAATACTCGTACTAGTAAATCTCTTAAAAGATACACTGGCATTCCAATACCATAAAAGATGAGCAATCCTCTAACAAGATTTATTGCGTTGTAGTCAAATGCGCCTCTGCCAAAAACTATTTTTGTAATTGATTCGCTTAGTGCTATAAATATTGATCCTAAGCAGATCATGCTTGCGGACGAGAAAATAAAACCTTGCCTGATTCTTTTTATAAAAGCTTTCCGATCTTTTTTTTCTCTAAGCCTTGATAATACTGGTAATAAAGGTAGTAAAAGAACATTTGAAATTATACCTAATGGGGCTTGAACTAAAAAGTTTGCGTAACTTAAGGCAGAGGCTGCCCCAACAATATTTGATGCAAAAAATAGGTCAGTAAAAACATTAATTTGCATCATCCCTGAAGAAAGTGTTGCTGGAAGAATAATGTTCCAAATTTCTTTAACTCCTGAATTTTTCCAGTCAACTATAAATTTGAATCTAAGTAGGCCTTTTTTTTGTAATAAAGGAAGTTGAATTATCCATTGCAAAATTGCTCCTATTAGGGTTGCCTTGGCTAGGATCATTCCGCCTTTTAAAGCAATATCTATAGATTCATTTTGCCCATTTTTATATAGGCCAAATATACTTACAAAGCTAATTAAAATTAAACTTGAAATTACTGGTGAAATAGACGGTATGAAAAATTCATTCCTTGAATTTAATGAGCCAAAACCTGTACCAATTAACCCTGAAATAAATATAATAGGAGACATTATTTTTAATTGTGTAGTTGCTATCTCATGAGTTTTTTCTCCCAACCCTGGGCCAATAATTTGAATAATTGGATCTGCTGCAAAAAATAAAATTGCACTAATGAGTATTAATGGAATAAGAATTGTTGTATTGATAGAACAAAGAATATATGATCCTTCTTGCCGACTTTTTCTACTTAGAACACTAATTATTGAATTGTGCAAAGGTCCATTAATTCCTCCTATAAGCACTAGAAAAAATCCAGGCAGAATATAGGCATAGTTATAAGCGTCATAAGCAGCACTAACCCCAAAGACTGCTGCAATAGTTATTTGTCTAATCATCCCAACAGCTTTGCTGAGCAGCGTGCCAACGCCAATTACCGTCGAAATGCTTTTTAGTGACCTTTTCATGTTTTAGTCTTAGCTCTAAGAAATCCCATGAATTATTTAGATTTTTGTTAAACAGATTTCTTAAATGTATTCAATAGCGAATCGATTTCCATGATTGGCAAGACTATTTCAACTTTTCCAACTCTTATTGAAGGAACCTTAAAGAAAAGATATAAACGTTTTTTAGCAGATGTTGAATTAGATACAGGTGAATTGGTTACTGCACATTGCGCAAATACAGGACCGATGAAAGGGGTCTTGACCCCTGGAGGTCGCGTCCGATTGAGATACTCGCCATCTCCAAAACGTAAATTGGCCTGGTCATGGGAGCAAGCTCAGGTGTTCTCTGTAGAAGGTCTCATTTGGGTTGGGATTAATACTTCGCTCCCTAATAAGCTTATAAGGGTGACGATTGAGGAGGGCCTTTTAAACAAAGAACTTGGGGAGATTTTAGAGATTAAAAATGAAGTCACTTATGGAGTTGAAAGAAAAAGTCGAATTGATTTATTGTTAACCCCTAAGGGGAGAAATTCTGATTCTCGAAAAATCTTTGTAGAAGTTAAGAATACAACTTGGGTAAAAGGTCAAAGAGGTCTCTTCCCAGATACTGTAACTACTAGAGGACAAAAGCATTTGAAGGAAATGATTGCAGAATTGCCTTCTTCTAGGGCTGTTTTGATTCCGTGCATAAGTAGGAATGATGTAGAAGTTTTCGCTCCTGGAGATTCAGCTGATCCAGTATATGGAGATCTTTTTAGACTTGCTTTAAAAAAAGGAGTAGAGGTTATTCCATGCTCTTTTGGCTTTCATTTAGATCGGATAACCTGGGAAGGCATTAAACCTTTTGATGAAAAGGAATAGTTAGCTAATTCTTCAATTTCATTGGAATTCATTGGAAGATTTTTGTTTTAATGACATAAGCCAATAATCCTATTGAGGATAGGGCTAAAAGAGTACCCCAGAAGATCATTGGATTTGATCTTTGATTTTCTTGCTCCTGTGAATTCTTTTTTTGCTTTTCTGAATTGAATTTAGTCATTTTAGACTTTGAATTGGGAATTGGATTTAGGCAATGAATTTCTAATTATGTATTAACCATTACCAGGCAGTCTCTCTTAATTGCTCATATTGATATATGTAATAGCTTTTTTTTAGAAATTAGCTTTTTTTGCAGAATCCAATTTTTTTATGACCATTGCTTTGCAATCGCCACCTAGGCGTCGCACTGCGCGCCTTCAGGAAGTGAGTCTTCTTGAAGGACCAATGCTTCTTCTAAAAAGCATCCGCGGCTTTAGATCAAATCAAGGATTAATTTGGTTAGCTACTGTGCCCTTGGCTCTTTTAGGCCTAGGAGTTTTTAGTTTCGCTGCTCGGGCGGAAGTTGGTCTTTCTGATCTAACTGGACCACAAGCTGCCACTTTCTTAGCAGACAACCTTTGGCTTTTCATTGCAACCATCCTAGTCATTTTCATGAATGCTGGTTTCGCAATGGTCGAAGCTGGAATGTGTCGCTCAAAAAATGCCGTAAACATTCTTGCTAAAAATCTTTTTGTTTTTGCTTTAGCTGTAACTGCATATTGGTTTATTGGCTATTCACTAATGTATGGAGATTCCATAGCAGGAGGATGGCTATATTTTAATGGTTTGTTCTTTGACCCAGATCCTTCAGGAGCACTTGAATGTGCAGCTGCAGGCGATACTGGTTGCCTTGTACCTGCTGTAGATTTCCTTTTTCAAGCTGCTTTTGCAGGCACTGCAGCTACTATTGTTTCTGGACTCGTTGCTGAAAGAGTCAAATTTGGAGAGTTTATTGTTTTTTCATTGATATTGACTGCTTTTATTTATCCAATTTCAGGCAGTTGGCAGTGGAATGGAGGGTGGCTTTCAGAACTAGGTTTTATTGATTTTGCAGGCTCTTCAATTGTTCATTCAGTTGGTGGTTGGGCAGGTCTTATTGGAGCAATGCTTCTTGGACCAAGAATAGGGAAATTTGTTGATGGGAAAGCCCAAGCAATGCCAGGACATAATATGGCACTCGCTACCCTTGGTGCATTGATTCTTTGGATTGGCTGGTATGGCTTCAACCCTGGATCAGAGTTAGCTATGGATCAATATGTAGCTTTTGTTGCTGTTACTACAACTCTTGCTGCTGCTGGTGGTGCTATAGCAGCGACTGTGATCTCAACTCTTACATCTGGTAAACCTGATTTAACTATGATTATCAATGGAATACTTGCTGGTTTAGTAAGTATTACTGCTGGTTGTGGAAACATGACCCTGACAGGATCATGGCTTGCAGGATTTGTTGGAGGGGTAATAGTTGTTTTTGCAGTTTCTGTTTTGGATTCCTTAGGTATTGATGATCCTGTCGGCGCTTTTTCTGTTCATGGAGTATGTGGTATCTGGGGCACAGTGGTAATTGGATTGTGGGGTGTTGATGGAATGGACCCATCTGCAGCTGGTATTGGTCTCCTAAATGGAGGCGGAATATCAACCTTGTTGGTTCAGGCACTTGGTGCTGGTGCTTATGCGATATGGACAATAGTTACTTGCTGGATTGCTTGGTCAATCATTGGTAGTTTCTTTGGTGGCATTCGTGTTAGTGAAGAAGAAGAAACTTTGGGTCTTGATATTGGTGAACATGGTATGGAAGCTTATCCAGACTTTGCTTCTTCTAATTAAGAAAAAAATGTTTTCTTACAAAAAGCCTGGCTTTATGCCAGGCTTTTTGTGCTTTTTTACTCTTCCGAATAGAGTCCTATTATTAATGTAGATTTAATAGAAATGGATACCCAGGCTTTTAAACGATCTTTGCATCATTCTGATCGTTATAACCGAAGAGGCTTTGAATCCCCTGCTAAAAGGGCTAAAGCTCTTGAAAAGGCCTATCAGAGCAACTTAATAGCTTCTATTCGTGATAATGGATATTTGCTAGAGCATGGAAGATTAAGGGTAAAACTTGCTGAAGCTTTTGGATTTTGTTGGGGTGTTGAACGTGCTGTAGCAATGGCTTATGAAACCAGGCGACATTATCCAAAAGAAAGTATTTGGATTACTAATGAAATTATTCATAACCCTTCAGTGAATGATCATTTAAGAAATATGAATGTGCGTTTTATATCAGCTGAGAAAGGAATTAAAGACTTCTCTTCTGTAAAGGAGGGTGATGTTGTGATATTGCCCGCTTTTGGAGCAACTGTGCAAGAAATGAAACTCCTTCATGAACGTGGTTGTCATATCATCGATACAACTTGTCCTTGGGTTTCAAAAGTTTGGCATACGGTAGAGAAACATAAAAAGCATGAATTCACTTCAATTATTCATGGGAAAGTTAAACATGAAGAAACATTAGCTACCAGTTCTTTTGCAGGAACCTATTTAGTTGTTTTAGATCTTGAGGAGGCTCACTATGTCTCTGAATATATTCTTGGGCGGGGAGATCGAGATCACTTTATGAAGAAATTCTCACGGGCTTTTTCTAATGGCTTTGATCCAGACAGAGATTTGAAGCGACTTGGAGTAGCTAATCAAACAACAATGCTCAAGAGTGAAACTGAAGAGATTGGCCGGTTGTTTGAAAAAACGATGCTCAGGAAATATGGGCCTGCAGAATTAAATGAACATTTCTTGGCCTTTAACACAATTTGTGATGCGACTGAGGAAAGGCAAGATGCAATGTTTTCTTTAGTAGATGAACCACTGGACCTTTTAGTAGTTATTGGTGGCTTTAATTCTTCAAATACTACTCATCTTCAAGAAATTGCTTTGTCTAAAGGAATTCGTTCTTTTCATATAGACACTCCTGAAAGAATCGGAGATAAAGACAACACTATCACTCATAAACCATTGGGAAATGATTTAACAGTTGAATCTGATTTCTTACCAGATGGGAAGATTAATGTAGGTATTACTTCTGGAGCATCTACTCCTGACCGAATTGTTGAGCATGTAATTCAAAAACTTATAAATCTTAGTGAGTCTAAAGTAATAGCTTAAATATCATCTTTTGAAATAAAAGCTAAATCGATGCCAAAAAGAAATTTGACTATTTAATTTAATAAAAACTAGTTTTAGCTAACAGAATCTGCTGCCAAACAACTAACATGTAATTATAATGCTTATAGTTTGATGGCTGATTTAGATCAAATTAATTCACCAAAACCCAACTCTTCTTCATCTAACCAGTCTCAGAAGGTTGAAGTTGTAGTGGCAGGTTCTTCTGATGGGGATGTAAATATTTTGGGAGAACTGGCGACTTTTGTCTTGAGAGTAGCCTTTAGCTTGTTCATGGTTCATCATGGCCTTGAGAAATTGCAAGACCCTCAAGGATTTGCAGAATTTGTTGTTGGAAAATATTTTGGATTTTTACCTGGAGATCCCATAATTTGGACATTTGCCGCAGGAATAACTCAAGTAATTTGTCCAATTGGTCTTGCTTTGGGGGTATTTACTAGGCTTTGTGCCCTGGGTCTTCTTAATACAATGCTTTTTGCTCTTTATTTCCATTTTATGGATACCGGCTTAGAAGGTTTCCCTCTAGCAGTAGTCGAAGGTCATAATTATATATTTGAATTATCTGCAATTTATGCTGCAATATCTTTCTACTTCCTATGTGCAGGGCCTGGAAGATTAGCAATCTTTCAAAAGAAGAATAAAGTAACTTATTATCCGAAAGGCTCCCAAAGTTAAATTGGAAATTTAAATGAGATTTAATGGTGAATATCTATAATTTTAATGTAGGAAATGTCTTTTTCCAGTAAAAATCATAGGTATGTTTAACTCATCACATGCTTTGATTGATAATTCATCTTTAATGCTACCCCCTGGTTGAATAATTGCACTTACTCCGTATTCAGCAGCCAATCGAATTGTGTCATCAAAAGGGAAGAAACCATCACTTGCTAAAACTGCTTTGATTGATCTTTGACCAGCAGCTTCTAGAGCTATTTTGGCTGAACCAATCCGGTTCGTTTGGCCAGCCCCAATACCAAGAGTTTGCCCTGATGATGCAATAACTATTGCATTGGAACGTACATGCTTCACTACTTTCCACGCAAAAGCAAGATCTTTTTGCTGGTCAGAAGATGGTTCTAGCTTTGTGACAACTTTCCAATTGCTTTCATCTATTAAAAGATCATCACTTTCTTGAACAATCACTCCTCCAAGAATACTTCTAATGGTTTTTCTTTCTGCACTCTTTATAAAGCTACTATTGAGTTCAATTAGCCTTAAGTTTTTTTTCTCTGAAAGAATTAACTTAGCTTCTTCATTAAATTTTGGTGCTACAACACATTCTAAAAAGAGACTTTTTAACTTTATTGCTGCTTTTGAATCAACAGTACAATTTAATGCGACTATTCCGCCAAAAGCACTAGTTCTATCTGCATCCAATGCCTTTGATAGAGCGGATTCTATAGAGCTTCCTATTGAAACACCACATGGATTGGTATGTTTAATAACTACAGCTGCATATTGGAATAATTTATTGCTACTTTCCTCACCATAATAAAACTCCCTGATTGTTGATATTGCTGCTTCTAAATCTAATAGATTATTAGTACTAATTTCTTTACCTTGTATTTTATTTGATCCATCCCAACCTTTATCATTATAACTATACCATGTAGCTTTTTGATGAGGATTCTCACCATACCTAAGAGTTTGTTTTATGGGAAGTGCTTGAATCCATTGAGAGTCCCTAGCTGATACCTTATTTCTCATCCATTTGCTAATAGCAGCATCATAACTTGCTGTATGTTCAAAAGCTTCAAGGGCTAATTTACATTTAAGAGATGGCGAAATATCTCCCTTCCTAAGCTCTCTTAGAAAATTCTCATATTGATTTGGACTAGTTAAAATTGTTACTGACTCGTGGTTTTTAGCAGCGGCTCTAACCATTGCGGGACCACCAATGTCAATATTCTCAATAGCATCTTCCCAGCTTACATTTGGATCTTTAACTGTTGCCTTGAATGGATAAAGATTAACAATAACTAGATCAATATTATTGATCTTTGCTTTTTGAAGATCATTTTGATGGGATTGATCCTTTCTTTTTGCAAGTATGCCTCCATGTACTTTGGGGTGCAGGGTTTTTACTCTTCCTCCCAGGATCTCTTGAGCACCTGTATAATCTGCTACTCGAGTAACTGGAATAGATGCCTCTTCAAGTACTTTGGCAGTTCCACCGCTGGAAATTATTTGATAGTTATACTCACTGCTTAGAGTCTCCGCAATAGGAATTAAACCTTGCTTGTTAGAAACGCTTATTAATGCAATAGGTGCCATAAGACAAGAAATGAATCCACTCCAACAGTTAACTTAATCATTAACCATGCAATTTGTTTGATGGAAGAAGAACTCTTTTGTTTTCCTTCTGAAAGCGCTAGTCACAGATTGATATTGCTTCATGGGTGGGGTGCTGATGCTGAAGACCTTATGTTGTTAGGTAAAGATTTAGTGAATTCACTTGAAGGTTTAACAGTTGAATTGACCTCTCTTCGTGCGCCCCAAATGCACCCTGAAGGGATAGGAAGGCAATGGTATGGACTTTTCCCTGCAGAGTGGGACCAGGCAGTTGAAGCTGTGCAATCTCTTAAAACAAGATTGCAGAGACTTGGCTCATCAAAACTCCCTTTAGAGAAAACTATCTTGCTAGGCTTCTCTCAAGGTGGAGCAATGGCTATTTGTTCAGGAAGCACTTTGCCTTTAGCAGGAATAATTGGATGTAGTGCTTATGCTCACCCTGGGTTCAAACCATCATTGAAAACCCCACCGGTATTCCTTACGCATGGAACTAAAGATTTAATAGTTCCAATGAAAGGATCTGAAAAACTTTTCGACTTGTTTCATCAGAACTCCAGTTCGGCACAAATCCATCTTTTTGAAGGGGGACATGAGATCCCCAAAGAGATCTACGGACCAATTAAGTCTTTTATTGAAAGCTGTTTTCGCAATTAAATTTGACTAATTTGATCAACTAAAAAAGTTACTTAAACAAAAGCGTATTCGTATTCTTCGATCTCTTCCCAATCATCTGCTGTTAATTCGAGGCCTTCAAACATGTTGTGTTCTCCTACTGCTTCCACAATTGTTCTTAATGAGGGGAAAAGAAAATGATTTTCTTCGGCATATTGAGCACTAAATAATCCTTTCTCTCCCCAGAAAAATCTATCGGTCGTATGCTCATTTCTACGAACATTCACAATAGCAGGTGCATTTATCGCAGTTTCAGCTATGTAGCGCCTAGCTGCTGTTACGGGTTTGTATTCTCCAGTCTCAAGGTGAAATGTTTGGACATGGGCCATGACTCTTTGACCAGCCAGGCGCCTGCGGCTAATTCTCTTGCGCTTTTTTGACATGAGATGTTGACCCCCTGAAAGGAACTAAGAAGAGTGGATTGAATTGAAATTAAACGGCTAAAATTAAAGAAAACCACAGGCAGAAAGGTTCTGCTTGAATTTTGAATAATTTTTGGATAGAAGCTCTTGGATAATCAAGTTACCAAAATGCTTTTATCACAACTTAGTAAGACTTGGCTCAGGGGACCCATCAACCTCTGACATAGCCTTAGTAGC
Source organism: Prochlorococcus sp. AG-409-F19 (assembly GCA_003215795.1). Lineage (GTDB taxonomy): Bacteria > Cyanobacteriota > Cyanobacteriia > PCC-6307 > Cyanobiaceae > Prochlorococcus_E. The sequence continues at coordinate 5,949 of QCJV01000002.1, read as the reverse complement.
CCGCTGTTTGTAATTTTGAGACATAGACCATGAGGGGAGTCTCTTGTAAAGTCTCTTAAATGGCCCTTTAATATCTTAATACTTTTTTCTGAATTTTCAAGCTTTTCGCTTCTTTATCCAGATGCTCAAGATTCTTAAAAATAATTATGCAGTTTTCGGATCGATTTTTAAATCTCATTGACCAACAGTTAAGTAGCTTTGAGTTTGACCCTGAACTTGATGCTGTTATTGCCTATGTTGCGAAAACGAATGAAAAAGATTCACCAACTTTAGAAATTGTAGGTCAGCGACCAAAGCAAATGATTAAGAAATTAGGACCTATTGAGAATGACCCAGATTTGAGAGTTCCTTCATCTAATCGGCGTTGGTATCCTTTGCAACAAGGATCAATATTGTTAGGAGTAATTAGGGCGGAAAGGCATCCTTCAGATGGTGGGTGGCCTGATTCACTAGATACTCGATTGCAGATCAGTGCTTCAACCCTTGCAAATTTCTTGAGTCTTGAGCTTGACCGGGAAAAGCTGGTTAATGAATTAAGTGAACAAAAAGAACAAGTTGGAGTCTTGATTCACCAGTTAAGAAATCCGTTGGCAGCTTTGCGAACTTATGCTCAACTGCTATTGAGGAAATTGGGACCAGAAAGTAGCCAGAGGTCATTAGTTGAGGGGTTGTTAAGTGAGCAGAAACAGGTTGATAAATATTTAGTGGCGTTAGATGAGCTTTCTCAAGCAAAGTTAGTTTCTAAAGATATTGCTCCTACTAGATTACTGTTGCCTCCACTAATTCAAACTGAAAAACCTTTGGATCTGATGGAATTATTGAATCCTTTAATTGAGCGTGCTAAAGCTACCGCGAAACTACAAGGTAGAGAATGGTTTGGACCAGCATATTTACCTGATTGGATTAAAGAGTTAAGGCCAGCTTGTGAAGGTGTTGCTGCTGAAATAGTTGCTAACCTTTTAGAAAATGCCTTTAGATATTCTCCACCATCTTCAACAATAGGCATTTCTATTAATGATCAAGGAATTTGTGTTTGGGATAGTGGTAGTCCTATTCCTTTTCCTGAAAGAGAGAAAATATTTACTAGTGGTTTTAGGAGTTCTAAAAGTAAAGAGTTTATAGGCTCAGGTTTAGGTTTAAGCCTTGGGATAAAATTAGCTGAACAATTTGGTGGGGAATTAAAGTTAATTGTCAAACCCTCTAATTTTGAAGAATCTCTACCTGAAGAAGGTAATGCATTTGTGATCAGCTTCCCGGTAAGATAAGGGCTAGGATTGTTAATAAAAATGTTTCAACTAGCACTACGGAAGCACCATATGAATCTCCAGAGTGCCCGCCAATTCTACGTGCTAGAAAATATGGGATTATGATAGAAGGTATAAATCCAATTAGAGAAGAAATGATTAGATGTTTTTTTAAGAAAAATCTAAGACTTGAAAATGTGATTGTAAATACGAAAAACAAGATGATAATAAATGATGGAATAGATTCCTGGAAATTTCCTTTCCAATTATCTCTATGAAAGTCTGAAGAACTTTCTTTTTGTATAGAAGGATAATTTCCAATTGCGATTAACTGAGAATATCTTCCCCAGAAAGAAACTATTGGGAGTGCAAATAAGTAGTACAAGCCAAGTTTATTTAAGGCTGCTATCTGTAGGGCAAGATTAATAATTAAGGCAATAACACCACTAGCACCAACTCTACTATCTTTCATCGCTTCAAGACATTTTTGGGGACCGGCTGAAATACCATCTGCAGTATCAATTAATCCATCAAAATGTATTCCACCTGTGATCCATAAATTAAAAGCAATACCAACAAAAGGTAATGAACTCTTAGGCCAATTTAACAAAAACAGGACCAGCATTAAGAATGCTTGTAAGATCCCTATTAACAAGCCCATTAAGGGAGCGAAACGAGCAATCCGTTTGAATCTTGGATTAATTGTTGGCCATTGAGGCAGAACAGTATAGAAAATCCAAGCCCCAGAAAGCTCTCTTAACCAATTGGGTGATTTCAGGATGAAGACCTTTTGAAGAGTGGTTCATTAACAAAGTAGGTTGTAATAGCACTCAATGCTGCAAAAGCTTGTGGTTGTTTTTTATAGATTTGAAAATGTTTGATTTTCAAATTCATTCAGAATGTCCGAATACTTCTGGGAGAGTAGGAAGTTTCTCTACTCCTCATGGAAACTTAAGTACACCTCAATTTATGCCGGTAGGGACATTAGGCACAGTGAAAGGTATTACTGCAACTCAATTGAAGAAAATTAATGCGGGAATGATTCTTGCGAATACATTTCATTTGCATATTCAACCTGGTGAGAAAATTGTTAAGGATGCTGGGGGATTGCATAATTTTATGGGCTGGGATCAACCAATTCTTACTGACTCAGGTGGCTATCAAGTTTTTAGCTTGAGCAAGCTCAATAAAATTGATGATCAAGGTGTGTCTTTTAAGAACCCTCGAGATGGAAGGAATATTGAGTTAACCCCAGAAAAAGCAATGCAAATTCAAATGGACTTAGGCGCTGATGTTGTAATGGCTTTTGATCAATGTCCTCCTTATCCAGCTACTGAGGCTGAAGTGGAGAGTGCTTCTAAAAGAACGCACCATTGGCTAGAAAGATGCACTAAAGCGCATACAAGAAGAGATCAGGCTTTATTCGGAATTGTTCAAGGTGGTTGTTACCCGCATTTGAGGGAGGAAAGCGTTAGGCGTGTTTTAAGTTTTGATTTGCCTGGCATAGCAATTGGTGGAGTTAGTGTTGGAGAACCATCGTCAGAAATTCACAAGATAGTTCGTCACGTATCTTCTTTTTTGCCTGAACAAGTACCAAGGTATTTAATGGGAATTGGGACTGTGAGAGAGATGGCTATAGCTGTAGCAAATGGGATTGATCTATTTGATTGTGTTCTGCCAACAAGGCTTGGCCGTCATGGGACTGCTTTAGTACGTGATGAGCGATGGAATCTACGAAATTCTTGCTTTAAAGACGATTATCAGCCTTTAGACAAAACTTGCATTTGTGAAGCTTGTATTAATCACAGCAGAGCATACCTTCATCATTTAATTCGTAACGATGAATTACTTGGCCTTACTCTCCTCAGCTTGCATAATCTCAGTCATTTAATACGTTTTGCACGTGCAATGACGCTTGCAATTAAAGATGGATGTTTTTCAGAGGATTTCGCTCCGTGGCAGAAAGACTCGATTGCGCGTCACACGTGGTAGCGTCACTTGCAAACGTCAATGAATTATTTAGGGATGGTTCCGCTTACCTTCGCTTTTCTTGCTCAGTTGCCTGAGGCTTATCAAATTTATGCCCCAACGGTTGATGTCCTGCCGTTGATTCCATTGCTATTCTTCTTGCTTGTTTTTGTTTGGCAAGCAGCAGTTGGATTTCGTTAATCTCTTAGTCTAGTTAGCTTTAGGTTTTTTCTTTCTGGGACAGGATCTAGTAAGATTTTTTTCTGACTCTTGTTGATAAAACAAGAGTCAGCTTTATATTGGTTTATCTAAAGTAACCCCCTCAGCAGGCTCTTCCACGGCTTTTTCAATTAAATCAGCAAGGAACAATGCTCTTGAAGCTTGAGGACCATCTACTGCTGGGACTTCTAGACCTCTGACACATTGGAGAAAGTGTTCTAGTTCTGCATAAAGTGGTTCGATTGATGTAGTGCTAACTTCTTCAACAAAACCGTCAGTTCTATAAAGCAATTCCCCATGGTCTGCTGAGTACCACTCATGAGTCTTTCGGTGAATATGAAGGGTGTGATTTAAAAAATCAGTTTCCACAAGACTTTTTTTGCAGTGAGCACTTAAAGTACGTATTTTTCTATGACTCATTTTGCTTGCAGTTAGGCTTGCAATTACTCCATTTGTAAATCCAAGTGTTGCGTTCACATAGTCCATTGGACCATCAAGGCTGCATCCTCCAACTGCGGCAAGTCTTGAAACAGGGGCATTAGCTAATTCAAGAATAAGATCTAAATCATGGATCATGAGATCTAGTACTACTGAAACATCATTTGCTCTGTCAGGATGGGGACTGTGCCTCCTTGCTTCTAGGACTAACACTTCTTCTTCGGTGACAACTTTGGTAAGTTCTTTGAAAGCAGGGTTGAATCTTTCAATATGCCCTACTTGTAATAACCTGTTTGCATTATTTGAGGCATCAATAAGCTCAGCTGCTTCTTTTTGACTAGCAGCGATTGGTTTTTCGATCAAAATATGTTTCCCAGCTTCTAAGCAATGAATCCCAACTTGGTGATGAAATAAAGTTGGGACTGCTATACAAACTGCTTCCACTTTTGGCAGCAGTTCTGTGTAGTTTTCAAACCAAGAACAATTGAACTGCTCTTGTGCTAATTGCCCACGTTGCGAATCAAGATCTGCTACTCCAACAAGTTCTGCGTCTTTTAGAAGACTTAAAACTCTCGCATGGTGCCAGCCCATGTTTCCGATCCCAATTACACCAACCTTCACCGGAACAATGGCGGAGGTCATTTTAAAGTCACCATATTATTCACTCAGAATATCCTTTATAGATTTTCTTTTGATGCTTTTGATGGCAAGAGTATCTTTACTGTTTCAATTCTAGGACCTTTCATCGAGATTATTTCAAAATGAATTCCATTATCTAATAGAGAGTCTCCATTCGCAGGAACCTTCTGCAATTTTTCTAGAAGAAAACCTGCGAGTGTGTGGTAATCATTTGATTCAGGCAGGTCAATAATTAGTTGACGGTTGATTTCAATGATTTCTACATCCCCTGCTGAGAGCCATTTCTCAGGAAGTATAGCTATTTGCTTTAGAAAAGGATCTTTTACAGAATCAATCTCATCCCCAACTATTTCTCCTGTTAGGTCAGCAGAAGTAATTAATCCTTCAGTGCCTCCATGCTCATCAACTACAAGTAAAAAAGGATTGCCACTTTTAATCAGAGGAAGAATCTTATCCAACGTGCAGGTCTCAAGAACTTTGGGAACTGGTTGAAGGTACTCTCTTAATGATGTATCAAGTTGCATTGTTCCTTTTGATATTGGATCGGCAAGTTGACGAAGGTCTAATACTCCTAAAACATCATCTAGTGACTTTCCTGTGACTAGGAAACGAGCATGTCTGCTCATGTGAACTTCTTTCATTAATTGCGAGAAATTTACATTGCTAGGCAATGTGACCATCCCCGAGCGAGGTACCATTATCTCTCTTACTTGTGTATCACGTAAGGCGAAAACTCCTTCTAAAATATTTTTTTCATCTGGTCGTAATCCAGTTACGTCACCTCTCTCAATAAGAGTTTCTAATTCTCCTGCAGATAGTGCAGATACTAGTGAATCCCATCTTGTATTTAGTCCAGCTATCTTTAAGAGAGATGACGACACTTTTTCTAATAAAAATAGGATTGGTGCAATTCCTCTCATTATTAATTCAAGAAGAGGAGAAAGATTGAGAGCTGCTTTCTCAGTTCTACTAAGAACCAATGCTTTTGGTATAAGTCCTCCCAGTAAGCTTAGGAGCGCGACAAAAGAGGTAAATACAATTAAATCCCAAATCGACTTTGATTGAGCATCTTGAGGCCACCAGACCCGGGAAAAGCCGTTTATCAGCCATCCCATTGCCACTAAAGAAAAAGTTATGCCTAGCTGCGTAACCATTAAAAGCATTCTGAGTTTCCTCTGTAATCGATTTACAGAATTAGCTCCAGATTGGTTTTCTTCTATAAGCCTTTCGACACGACTGGGTCGTAAACGAAGAACCGCAAGTTCTCCAGCAGCAAAAAATGCTGTTAAGGCAATTAATATGCCTAGTAGAAGAAATTGCATCAATGAATTTGATGAAATGGGGGTGGCGAGGATCGAACTCGCCTAAGGCGAATTATGAGTTCGCTGCATTCACCAGATTGCTACACCCCCAAAATAATGGTTTTCTAAAATGGCCTTTG
>QCJV01000001.1 GCA_003215795.1 Prochlorococcus sp. AG-409-F19 | reverse complement strand
AATTGGCCTGGCTATAAAGAAGGAGAATGGTCTGTTCAAGACCGCTCTTCTCAATGGATAGCCCCTCTTTTATCAGCAAAGCCAGGTGAGAGTATTCTTGACGCTTGTGCAGCACCAGGAGGGAAAACTAGTCATTTGTCAGAATTAGTAAATGATGAAGGCGAAATTTGGGCTGTTGATTCCTCTCCAAAACGATTAGAAAAAACTAATATAAACCTTACTCGTCTTGGCTTGAGAGGTGTTAATTTTCTTTTTGCTGACGCATCAAAACTATCAGCTCGCAAGCCATTATGGAAAGGCTACTTCCATAAGATCTTGTTGGATGCTCCATGCTCGGGGTTGGGAACATTGGCGCGGAATCCTGATTTAAGGTGGAGGATGACGCCTGAGAAAATACAAGGATTAATTCGGCTCCAGGAAAAACTGTTGGTAGGAATTTTACCTTTATTAAGACCTGGCGGAAGGATTGTTTATTCGACTTGTACTATTAATCCTGATGAGAATTTTAAACAAATTGAAAGCCTCCTTTCAAAGCACCAGAACTTACGACTTAGGTATCAGAAACAATTATGGCAAGGTGAAGCACATGGTGGAGATGGTTTCTTTGCTGCAATAATTGACTCACTTGTGTAGGTGAAAAGTTACTAAGGATAATTAGTTCTCATTTTAGAATGGGTGGGACGTTTGGGAAATCTTTTTATTTCCATGTTGGCCGTGATCTTTTCCATGAATTGTTTCCATGCATAGGCAGCATCACCACTATTGACTTTGGTCTCTTCATTATTATCATTACCAAACCAAACCCCAGTCGTAAGTTGAGGGATAGATCCAATGAACCAAAGGTCACGGTTCCCTTCTGAAGTTCCTGTTTTCCCCGCAACTTCTCTATCTTCTAGGGAGGCTGCTATCCCTGAACCATTTAAAACAACTTGTTGTAGCATCCAGTTCATTTTATCGGCTATTTCTGTGGAAATAGCTCTGCTACTCTTCTGGTCATCATGACTCCATAGAAGATTATTATTGGGACCTCTTATTTCTTCAATCCCAGATGGTTTAATATATCTACCTCTATTGGTAAGGCCAGCATAAGCAGCAGTCATATTTAGAACTGTCTCTTCATATGCACCAATTGCTAAGGGGTAATAGTGTTCAAGTTCTTGTTCATTCCCAACGCCGAACATGTTGGCAGTAGCTATTACCTTTTCAAAACCTACCTTTTCGAGTAAATCGACGGCAATTGTATTTAATGAATTGATGAATGCTTCAGTTATAGATACTTCTCCAAAATACAAGTTCCCAAAGTTCTTAGGACAATACCCATACCAGCACCTAGGTGTGTCAAAGAGAAGATCTTCTGGTTCGTAACCTGCATTGATTGCAGCTAGATAAGGGAAAATCTTAAATGTTGAACCTGGTGACCTGAGAGCTTGGAATGCTCTGTTAAATTGATTTTTGCTATAGTCTCTTCCACCTACCAATACTCTAATAAGTCCACTACTAGGTTGAATCGAAACAATTGCTACTTCAGTATTGATTGCTCTTTGCTCTTTTATGACTTCTTTGGCCATTTCTTGCCAATCAAGAATGAGACTAGTTTTCACTTTTAATCCTCCCACCTCTATCGCCTCTTTAGATAAGAGTTGAGGAAGCACTTGCTCTATAAAATCTGTAAAGAACGGAGCCTTGCTCCTTAGATATTTAGGGACTGCTGGTTGGAGCTTTATTGGTTGAGCCAAAGCCGCCGATAGTTCTGAGTCCGATATGAAGTTCTCCTTTCTCATTTTATGAAGAACAATCGACTTACGTTTGAGTGCTAGGTCAGTATTAACTAAAGGGGAGTATATAGATGGTGCTGGTGCTAATCCAGCTATTAGTGCGATCTCTTCAAGGGTTAGTAAGGCAGGTGTTTTCTTGAAGTAGATCCATGCTGCATCTGAAATACCATAGGCATTGGAGCCAAGGTAGACATTGTTCAAATATTGTTCGATGATCTCTTCTTTTGTAAGGTGTCTCTCTAACTTGTAAGCAAGAGCGATTTCTTTGAGTTTTCTCTGAATAGTCTTGCTCTGATTTAGAAAGACCATTCTTGCTAGTTGTTGTGTGATCGTGCTCCCACCTTCAACTATTGCCATTTCTTTGATATTAGTCATCACTGCTCTGCTTATGCTCCAAAAATCAACACCTTGGTGCCTATAGAAACGTCTATCTTCTGATGCTATGAAAGCATTTTTGATGATTTCAGGGATTGTTCCTGATGGCATTTTTTGACGCGTTGCTGGTCCTAGCTTTTGAATAACCTCTCCTTTTGATGCAAATATTTCTATTGTTCCTGGCCTATTGAATTTCCTAACTTTGCTGGCGGGAGGAAGAGTCGAGTCTATTGACTTACTTAAGAGAATTTCTGTTATAGCTATACATGAACCTAAAATGAAACCACTTGTTGCTAGTAGCAAGTATGTGGGAACTCTTGAGCGCACTAAAGATTGATCAGTGAGCTATGGCCAATGGCTATGGCCGTTACCAGCATTCCTAAAATAAGAAAAGGTTGAGCACTGGCCTGGTATTTTACATCAAATGCGAGAGGATCCCGAAGCAACCAGATGTCTTGAAAAGTGATTTGAGGAACAATTAGTAAAACTAAAATGACTGAAGCTAGATGTTGTCCAATAATTATTAGTACCCCTACCATCGCTAATTGGAATACATTGATCATTCCCGCACTAATAAAACTTGCGTTCTTGATACCAAAGACTACGGGTAGAGAATTCAATCCTAATTCTCTGTCTCCTTCGACACTTTTAAAATCATTAATTACTGCGATCCCTAAGCCTGCTAGGCTATAAGCCAAGGTTAGAAAAGCAGTTGTCCATGTGAGTTGTCCAAAAAGAGCTTGTCCTGCCCACCACGGTAAAGCTATATAACTTGCTCCTAGAGCATAATTTCCTAGCCAGCCATTTTGTTTGAGTTTTAATGGAGGTGCAGAATATATATAACTAACAAACGAACCACCAAGAGCTAGTAAGAATACCGTTGGCGTTGAATGCCCTGCCCAAGTATCAAGGCCATATGCAACAGCAAGACCTGCTCCTAATAGGGCCAAGATTTGTAACCTTACTTGTGTTAGAGAGATAGCACCTGAAGGAATTGGACGACTAGGCTCATTAATAGCATCAATTTCTCTATCATAGTAATCATTAATAGTTTGGGTGTACCCCGTAAGAAGAGGACCACTCATGACCATACAAGCTAGGGATGCAAGGAAATTACTTATGTTCCAATGGTAATTGCCACTTGCTGCCGCACCACAAACAACACCCCAAAGCAAAGGTATCCATGTAATGGGCTTCATTAACTGCAGACGCAGTTTCCAGATGTTGGTTGTTTCAGAGCCTCCTTTTATTCCTAGGAGCTGACGGGTATCACTCACTTTCCTATCCCTCAACCACGTGCGACTTCACTGTCAAAGAACCAATTCTTAGTTCCATCAGCAAGCTTTAAGACAACTCCCACACCACCTCCGTCGGTCATTTTGTAATCCATTACAGTAGCGCGTGGATCGGCAGAAATTTTTTGGATCAAATTACCTGCTATCCGATCTTTAACTTTATCAAGATTAATCTTGACCCTTGATCCTATTCTTGTAAGGTTTGCTGACTGAGGCATGATCTGCAAGGCTTGAGTTGTTGGGCAACCCTAACAGTCGTTGTACATTAATTTGAAGTTTATGGTCGCTCTTCGCTTAATACCTTGTCTTGATGTTGCAAATGGACGGGTTGTTAAAGGTGTCAATTTTGTTGGCTTGAGGGATGCTGGCGACCCTGTGGAATTGGCTTGTCGGTATAGCAATGAAGGGGCAGATGAGTTGGTTTTTTTAGATATAGCCGCTAGTTATGAAGCAAGGGCAACATTGCTTGATATAGTTCGCCGAACTGCAGAGTCAGTAACTATTCCATTTACAGTTGGTGGTGGAATTAGCTCTATTGAAGGGATTAAAGAGCTTCTAAGGGCAGGTGCTGACAAAATCAGTCTTAATTCATCTGCTGTTAGAAATCCTGAGCTGATAAGCCAAGGAGCGAGCCAGTTTGGTAGCCAGTGTATTGTTGTAGCAATTGATGCTAAGCGCAGATCCCAGAATACTTTTGCTTGGGATGTTTATGTGAATGGTGGTAGAAAGAATACGAGGTTAGATGTTTTATCTTGGGCTAAAGAAGTTTGTGCATTAGGCGCTGGAGAAATACTTTTAACATCAATGGATGGAGATGGAACTCAAAACGGTTATGACTTGGACTTGACAAGAACTATTGCAGATTCAGTAACTGTTCCAGTAATTGCTTCTGGAGGTGCAGGCTGTCTTGAGCATATCTATCAAGCTTTTGATGAAGGGAATGCTTCAGCGGCATTACTAGCGTCTCTTTTGCATGATCAAGACTTGAACATTGCACAAATCAAAAATTACCTTTTACAAAAGGATTTGTTAATAAGACCACTTGAATATTGAATGATTTTTAAGATCATATGACTTTAGAATTGAAAAAATATAACAAGCTTTTTCGTATCTTTAATTTCTTTAAGTGAAACCTCGAGATCCCAAATCAGTTGAAAAATTATTTGAGTCTATTTCTCATAAATATGACTTTCTGAATGATCTCTTTAGCTTTGGTCTTCATCGACTTTGGAAAAAGCAATTAGTGTCCTTGTTAGCACCTTCCTCAGGACAAAACTGGATCGATCTTTGCTGCGGAACAGGAGACCTGACTTTTCATTTAGCAAAATCAGTGCAACCTTTTGGGAGTGTTCTGGGTGTTGATTTCTCTCATTCTCAAATTGATCAGGCTCGAAAACGATTTTTTGCAGATCCATCTTTGCCGGTTTCCTGGCTCAAAAAGGATGTATTGAATACAGGCCTCCAGTCTGGCTCATTTGATGGAGCGATCATGGCATATGGATTACGCAACCTGGAGAATCCAGAGGCTGGCTTAAAAGAAATCTACCGGCTTTTGAAACCAGGTTCTCAAGCAGGGATATTAGATTTTAATCATCCGATTGAGGGTTCAAAAACCTCTTATTTTCAGAAATTCTATTTACGAAGAGTGGTAGTACCTATTGCTTCTTTGATGGGTCTCAGAGATGAATATGCTTATTTGGAGGAAAGCTTGAAGAATTTCCCTGAAGGAAATATTCAAAAGGAAATTGCATTAAAAATAGGATTTAATGAAGCTCGCTATGAACTTCTCTTAGGAGGTCAAATGGGGATTTTGTTATTAACAGCATAAATAAAAAGCAACACTATATTGATTTAATTAGAGAGATCTTGCCTTCGGCAGAGACTACACTTGTTCCATAAGGAAATTTCACCAACAGGGGAAGGAGCCTTGCAAATTGGGCAAATTGTCTTCCCATGAACATCCCATCTGCTTGGATGGTTGGCCCAGATAATCTTTTCGTCTTTTTTGAGAAGTTTTTTTTGTTGGTAGTATTGCTTGATCCTTAGATCTTTGATGATATGTCCTTGCGCTCTAAGTGCAGCTATTAATTGATTGCGGTTAAAAATTAAGGCTTGTCTCCATTGTGGATGCTGAGCTCCGACTGTTAGAACACCACCTTGAAAAGTTAAAGGTTTACAGTGGAGCGATAACTGGCTGCCAGCTATTTTGGACCAGTCTTGCCATAATGCTGCAATATTTTTGTTTTTTCTCCAATCAGTTTTTAATTGATTAAGGCAATTGGATAAAGAAGAGGGTTGTTTAGTTTTTTCAAGTTTTGACTCTTCCAAGTTAACGGTGTTATTTATCTCATGATCAGAGTGTCTCATTTGTTTATTTTAACTCTAAGCTTGCTGAGGTTTTATTTAAAATTGTTATTATCTTACGTCTATATTCTTTTTAAGCTTTCTTGTTAATCAAATACATGATTTCTTTGGAAAAAGTGGAACAAATTTGATTAAAGTAATAGCTCAAGAGTCTGTAAGTTCTTAAAAGTTTCCAAGATGAGGAATCCTTCTTCATGGACTGGTGCCGCTCCGATTGCATACTTAAATAGGAAAACAAAAGGATTGAAAGAATCATGGCACTTAAGATGGAAGCCAGTTTGTGGGAGCACTGAAGTTGAGCTTTCTAGGTGGCTCAAGAGTTGTCGAAGCTCAAGCAATAATCCAAAAGCTTTTTTTGCTGGAAGACAATCTCATGGGAAAGGCCAAAGAGGACGTATCTGGGACTCTCCTTTGGGTGGTGTTTGGATGAGTGCATCTTTCCCTTGCAATAACTTGAATCAATCTCCAGGTTTATTTGGACTTGGTGTTGCTGTGGCTTTGGCTCATAGGTTAGAAAGAAGTAACATCCCAGCTCGGATTAAGTGGCCTAATGATTTGTTTGTTTATGGAAAAAAAGTGGCCGGATTTCTCCCTCGAGTTATTTATCGAGGTCAAACACCAGTATTGATGTGTATTGGTATTGGCTTAAATGTATCTAACCCAGTCCCTGTAGAAGGGGTGTCTTTATCTGAGTTTTTTTCTTTTCGTAGGCCTTCAAGTTTGGAATGGTCTTTAGAAGTCCTCATGGCTATTGAAAAAGCTTCATGCCTTTTGATGAACCCCGCACATCTTTGTAAAGAGGGAGAGAGATTCCTTTGGCAAAAACAAATCAAAAAGATTGATTCAGAGGAAATTTGGTCTATTCAAGGAATAGACCTTTCTGGCCAGCTAAGGGTATGTAATGGGATTAGAGAAGAAACTTGGAATCGCTGGAACTAAGGCACTGGTCTTTTTTAAGAAATTTTGATAATTCTCCCGTCTTTAAAGAGAGCCCTTCTTTTTGCTCTTAAAGCCACTTCATCTTCGTGTGTAACAAGCACTAGAGTTATTCCTTGGGCATGTAAATCATCGAATAAATTAAGAACATCTTCAGTTGTGCTTGAATCAAGAGCACCTGTTGGCTCGTCTGCAAGAAGAAGGGAAGGTGAATTAATGATTGCTCGAGCTATTGCAACACGCTGTTGTTGTCCACCAGAAAGTTGATTAGGACGGTTTTTCATTCTGTCTGTTAGACCTACTTTATTCAATGCTTCCTCGGCCAACTCTTGTCTTTCAGAAGGAGGTATACACGCATAAAGCATTGGCAGCATTACGTTCTCTAAGGCTGTCGCATCTTGCAATAAGTGAAATTGCTGAAAAACAAAGCCCAGTTCTTGATTGCGAAGGTCAGCGAGGGCATCATCTGTCAGCTGTTCAACGGAATTGCCATTTAATTGGTATTTACCAAAAGTTGGTCTATCCAGGCAACCAAGAATATTCATAGCAGTACTTTTCCCAGAACCACTTGCTCCCATTACAGCCAGATAGTCCCCTCGATGTACTTCTAGGTTCAAACTATCAAGTGCTTTGACTTCTAAATCGCCTTCCCCATAGACCTTGCTTACATTTGAAAGCTTTGCGACAAGATTATCCAAAGCGTTTACCCTAACCCTCCTTGGTTTGTTGCGAATGCCAGAGCTTCTTGAAAAATAGGAGTTCCCTCAACAGCATTATTTGCCCATTTGAATAATGGATTTGAAACAATACCACCTATGGCAGTAGCAATCAAACATGTTATTAGAGCAAAACGCAGAGGAGGAATCCCAGACAAATCCCACTGAATTAATGGATACTCTTTTACAAGATTGGAGGCTTCTTGCGGTTCTTTTACTACCATCATTTTGATCACAGAGATGTAGTAATAGATTGAAATGACAGAGGTTACGAGTCCTACGATTACCAATAGATATTGGCCATCAGCCCAGCCAGCAAAGAAAAGATATATTTTGCCAAAGAATCCAATCATAGGAGGTATGCCACCTAAAGACAGCAGGCATAAACTTAATCCAAGAGTGATTAATGGATCTTTTTGATATAAACCTGCGTAATCAGAAATTTTGTCGCTACCTGTTCTAATTGAGAAAAGAATAATGCAGGCAAAAGCACCTAAATTCATAAATAGGTATGCAGCCATATACAGAATCATTGCTGCATATCCTTCTTCCGTTCCACAAACAAGTCCAATCATTACAAAACCAGCTTGTCCAATTGAGCTATAAGCAAGCATTCGTTTCATTGATGTTTGTGCAAGAGCAACAACATTCCCCAATGTCATGCTCAAAACTGCCAAAACAGTAAAAAGTAACTTCCATTGAATATCAAAGGCACCAAAACATCCAACTAAAAGTCTTACTGCAAGAGCAAAACCTGCAGCTTTTGATCCAACTGAAAGAAATGCAACTACTGGAGTTGGAGATCCTTCATAAACATCTGGAGTCCATTGATGAAAAGGTACGGCTGCTATTTTGAAGGCAACTGTTGCAAGAATGAATACGAGAGCTAAAGCCGCTAATGGTTTTGGACTGGTTTGGAGTGCAATTCCAATGCTTTCAAGACTGGTCGAACCACTTAGCCCGTAGAGTAAAGACGCTCCATATAGAAAGACAGCAGCAGCTGCCGAACCAACAAGTAAATACTTTAGAGCTGCCTCAGAACTTCTAGCATCTCGTTTTAGATAGCCTGAAAGTAAGTAACTAGCTACGGATAAGGTCTCTAGGGAAATGAAAACACTTATTAAGTCTGTAGATCCACATAAAAGCATTGCCCCAAGGGTTGCTGCTAAAAGAATCGCTGCATATTCTCCTATTGGACTCCCACTTTGATCAGCGTATTTCCAACTAATCAGCAATGATAGAAGAGTCGAGAGTGCGACAATTCCTCTAAAAGCGATTGAGAAATTATCAACGATAAATGAACCTAGAAATGCACTTTCGGGAATCCCATTCCATTGAAAAGTAAGAATTATTAGTGCAGAGCCTAGACCTGCATAGCAAATAGGAGGGGACCACTGCTTAGCAGTCTTTTCTCCAGCAAGATCAACTAGTAGTGTTCCAACAAGAGCTAAAAGAACAAAACCTTCTGGGAGAATGGCTTTTGCATTAAGCGAAAGGTTGAGTAAGTCTCCAGGAGCAGACATCGATAGTTGGTTTAAAGATGAAAGAGTACCCATTTTGGGCATAGTGGCTTTGCCAGAAAAAGCCTGATTTCTTAACTCTAGCGATGTTATAAATTATGCCTTAGTTATGACTATGGTCTATGCATTTTGGTGCTTGATGCGATAAAGATGAGTATGTAAAGTTATTTGTTCGCCTGTGGCGCACACCTTGCTCATCGTAGAGAGTCCTACAAAGGCAAGAACTATAAAGAGTTTTTTGCCAAAGGACTTTCAAGTCATTGCCTCAATGGGGCATGTGAGAGATCTTCCCAAAGGAGCCGGCGAAATTCCGACTTCTTTGAAAAAAGAGAAATGGTCAAGGATTGGTGTAAATACATCAGCAGACTTTGAGCCTTTATATGTGGTTCCAAAAGATAAGAAGAAAGTGGTTAGGGAGCTGAAGTCCGCTTTAAAGGATGCAAAAGAACTTTTGTTAGCAACTGATGAAGATAGGGAAGGAGAAAGTATTAGTTGGCATTTGTTGGAACTCTTGAAGCCAAAAATCCCCACAAAAAGGATGGTTTTTCATGAAATTACAAAACAAGCAATTACGAAAGCGCTTCAAAAGCCTAGAGACTTAGATATGGGATTGGTGCATGCTCAAGAAACAAGAAGGATTCTTGATCGATTAGTTGGGTATACACTCTCCCCTTTGTTGTGGAAAAAAGTCGCATGGGGACTTTCTGCTGGCCGCGTTCAATCAGTATCAGTAAGACTTCTAGTAAAACGTGAAAGAGAAAGGAGGGCTTTTCATTCTGCAAGTTATTGGGATTTGAAAACTATTCTTGAAAAAGAAAGTACCCCAATAGAAGCTCGTTTAGTTAGTTTTAAAGATAAGAAAATTGCTAAAGGAAGTGATTTTGATGAGAAATCAGGGAAACTTAAGAAAACAAGTAAAGCAAACCTTCTTAAAGAAAAGGAAGCAAAAGAGCTTGCTAATGCATTAGAAAAAGATAAATGGACAGTAAAGTCTATAGACAAAAAACCAACAATTAGGAAGCCTGTCCCTCCATTTACAACAAGTACTCTTCAGCAAGAAGCCAATCGAAAGTTAAGGCTTTCAGCTAGAGAAACTATGCGATGTGCACAGGGTTTATATGAAAGAGGCTTTATTACATATATGAGGACAGATTCAGTTAATTTGTCTCAACAAGCTATTAATGCTGCGCGACAATCCGTTGAACTTAAGTATGGGAAGGAATATTTAAGCGAATCCCCTAGAAAATTTAGTTCTAGTACAAGGAATGCACAAGAGGCTCATGAGGCAATTAGGCCCGCAGGTGAAAGTTTTAAGGTTCCCCAAGATACATCTTTAAATGGTCGGGACTTAGCTTTATATGAGTTGATTTGGAAACGCACTGTTGCAAGTCAAATGGCGGAAGCTCGCTTGACAATGCTTTCTGTAGATATAAGTGTCAGTGAGGCTATCTTCAGAGCAACTGGCAAGAATATTGACTTCCCAGGCTTTTTCAGAGCATATGTTGAGGGTAGTGATGACCCTGAAGCTGCTTTGGAAGGCCAAGAGATCTTATTGCCTGACCTCGATGTTGGAGATGAGCTTGATTCAAAGGCAGTTGATGCTATTGGTCATCAAACAAAGCCTCCTGCTAGGTATAGCGAAGCTTCTTTGGTCAAGACTCTTGAGAAGGAAGGGATTGGAAGACCTTCTACTTATGCAAGTATTATTGGAACGATTGTTGATAGGGGATATGCATCCTTAAATGCAAACTCTTTGGCCCCAACTTTTACAGCATTTGCTGTAACGTCTCTTTTAGAAGAACATTTTCCAGATCTTGTTGATACAACATTTACAGCTCGAATGGAATCTTCTCTTGATGAGATTTCTTCAGGTTCAGTTGAATGGTTGCCTTATTTAGAAGCTTTTTATAAAGGCAGTAAAGGATTAGCAGCTCAAGTTGATAAGAGAGAGGGGGATATTGATGGAAAGGCTTTTAGAAAGGTGGATCTTGCTGGTTTGCCTTGCACAGTTCGCATTGGCTCTAATGGTCCTTGGTTAGAGGGAAAGCGGATTAATGAAAATGGTGAAGAGGTTGATGCAAAGGGCAATTTACCTATGGATATCACACCAGGAGATCTTGATATCAATAAAGTCAAGCAAATTCTTGATGGGCCTTCTGATCTAGGCTCTCATCCAGAGACTGGGGAAAAAGTATATCTTCGCTTTGGCCCATGGGGGCCTTTTGTGCAGCTTGGAGAGGCAACTGATAAGAAGGAAAAACCTCGACGAGCGTCGCTTCCTAAGGATGTAAAAACAGAGGAGATATCACTAGCTGATGCCTTGAAATTATTAAGCTTACCTCGTTTCCTAGGCAATCACCCTGATGGTGGGAAAGTTGAAGCTCGGACTGGTCAGTTCGGACCATATATAGTTTGGGATAAAGGGGATGGAGAAAAACCTGATAATCGGTCTTTAAAAAAAGAAGATGATGTTTATCAAATTGATTTGAAGCGAGCTCTTGAATTATTAGCGATTCCAAAACTTGGGAGAGGAGGAAGATTGGCTCTTAGGGATTTAGGAAGACCAAAGGGAGAGAAAGAAAATATTCATGTCTATAACGGCCCATATGGACTTTATGTTAAACAAGGGAAAATTAATGCATCTTTACCAAAAGATAAAGATGCAAATGAGGTTACTCTTGAAGAGGCCCTTCAACTATTAGAGGTTAAGAAGTCAAGTAAAAAAACCACTGTTTCAAAGAGAAAGAAATCTAAAACGGTTTCTAAGAAGAAGAGTCCTTCAAAAACAAAATCAGGGCATCAGAGAGTAAGCAATGTAAACGTTATTAAGACCAAAGAATGAATAATTTGAAGATAAATGTTGTTAAAAAATTCATGAAAGCAATATATTTATTTCTTTGCTTTTTTATTATTCAAGCATGTTCAGACTCTCAGTTTGAGAAGAGACTTGCTGATAGTTTTGACTCTCCTTTGAAATCAGACTTTCCTGATGAAAAGTCTGATAACTCTAAACCTATTCCATCAACTTCTACTAAGGAAATTAGAGAACCTGATGCTCAAAAGTCTTTAAAGGTTAAAACTAAGAAGCAATTAAAACCTTCTCTCCGAAGATCTAAGAAATTTATTCCACAGCCTTATCGAATTATTATTAGATTATCTGGGGCAAATCCTTCTGCTCCAGCAGAAAACGTTACAACAATTTTAAGGGATGCTGGGGTTGCTTTTGAAGTTGAGAGAATAGAACGTCTTGATGGAAGACCTTTATTGAACAATTCCTCTAAATAGGTAAATATTTTGCCAGATCTCAAAAAACTACTTATTGAAAGAACATCTAATTCCATTAAGCCTCTAACTGCAGGGCAGTCTCTTCAGCTAGTAGAAACATCTTATTTAACTGCTGCTTCAGCATTGATATGGATAGCTCTTTATTACTTGCCTTTAGGTGCGGCTTTCTTTCGGCTTGCTTTACCACTACCTTTGGCTCTTTTACAAGTACGAAGAGGTCCTAAGTCAGGATTAGAAGGAACTGTTCTTTTAGTAATGCTTCTAATAGCACTTATGGGACCAATTAGAGGCCCTTTGGTGTTATTCCCATATGGTTTTCTTGCTCTTTGGCTTGGCTGGAGTTGGTTTAAAGGTTTTAGTTGGTGGCTGAGTTGGGGCGTAGGGGTATTCATTGGCACAGTAGGCTTTCTTGCCAGAGTCTTTTTACTTTCTTTTCTTGTTGGAGAGAATCTTTGGGTTGTTGTCACTAGAGCAGGCTCGTTATTGCTTGAGAGGATTATCGATATCTTTCATTTGCCTCTTGTCCCAGATTTATTTTTTGTTCAAGTAATTGCTTTGTTATTAGTTGTGTTTCAAGAGTTGATTTTTGTGCTTACTTTGCATGCTATTGCTTTTTGGATCTTTCCAAAACTTCGTGCTTCGATCCCCCCCCCACCACGAGTTTTACATGCTTTGATTTTGTGGGACCCCCTTTGAAGAAATTTAATCAAGATACGAAAAAACTTGTTTTTCGAGAATTTCATCAGAAATGTAGAGCCTTTGGTTCTGGATCATCATCTCTTCTAATAAATCGTTGGGAAACAACATGGAAAACTGCTATGACTAATATTGTTAGCCTATTAGTCTTAGCAGGTTCCAAGACTGCCGAGATAGAAGGTATTTCTTCAGCTGGTTCTACAAAAGAGTCCAGGCGGTATACGGCCATTGCTGATGGAGAACTCTTGCTAAAAGGGCCGTCGGAGCTAAGGAAATGGCCATTACCTCCACTCACTGGAGGAGTTTCGCCAGCTTTAATAGGCCATGTTGCTTCTGGCTTAATAGGCTTGAAGACAGAAGTTCTTGTTGCTGGATTGCTTCAGACTCCACCTTTCCCTTATATAGCAGTTGAATCTACCGGTCTTGGCCCTGCTGAATGCGTGACTACTGGAAAGGCTATGAACCCTCAAAGAGTAGAGTCTCTAATCAGATCAGGCCTTAAACTTGGCTCAAGTTTAGTAAATCCTCTTTTGTTATCTGAATGTGTTCCTGGTGGTACGACAACAGCTCTTGCGGTATTAACTGGATTAGGTATTTGCGTAGACGAATTCATTAGTGGTAGTAATCGAAACCCTCCGACAGAACTAAAGAAAAGATCTGTTGAGAAGGGATTGCGGGCCGCGGGCTTAGGTGCTACTCCTTCTTTTAAAGAATTATTAGCTGCAGTTGGAGATCCATTTCAGCCAGTAGCGGTTGGTCTGTTGTTAGGGGCAAGGCAAGTAGGGCAGCCAGTCTTGTTAGGCGGAGGGAGTCAGATGGTAGCTGTTTTGGCATTAGCATTGTCTACTCTTGATCCTTCTTTAAGAAGGGAATTTGTTCAAGATGTCTCAATTGGAACTACAGCCTGGCTTGTTGATGAGTCAATTTCTTCATCTTTAAGAAAGAGTTCTTTTCTTTCTTTGATTGAACAGGTTGAGAATTTTTTTGATGTACCTCTTTTAGGCTTATGTTCAGGGTTGCGTTTTTCTGAAAGTTCTAAGAAAGTTTTAAGAGACTATGAACGTGGATTCATAAAAGAAGGAGTTGGTGCAGGTGCATTCTCTCTGTTAGCTCAATTAAATGGCTTTAGTTGCAAGCAATTACTTCAAGGCTGTGAGCTTGCAGTTGATCAGTTAAACGATAATTCTTCGCTATGTTAGTTACAGGTTTTGGGTTGTCATTTTGACAGACATGACACTCGGGAGGAGAGATTTTATTCGGTTAGGAATACTGACCGGAATTTTTAGTTTGTCTGGCTGTTCCTTTCCCTCTAATAGAGCAGTTCTTGGTTTGCCTAAAGGTATTTTACCTGGTGAGTCCTTGAAGGCACTATCGTCACAATGGAAATACCAGTTTTTCGAAGTTCAATCAGAAGAAGATTTTTATAAATCTGTTTTAGAGAAAAGAATTGACCTCATTGCTATTGGAGATGGATGGCTTAATGAATGTCCATATGACAATTTTCAATCAATTGAAGCTGATGAAATTTTTTCCCGACTAAATAGCAAAGCAAAGCTCTTTTTGAATGGTTTTACTTCTGAAATTTCATCGCGATTTTTACCTATTGCGGTTTCACCTTGGGTCTTAATCTTTCGAGGAGAAGAGGATCTATGGTTACAAGGTAGAGAGTCATGGCAAGTTTTGTTGGACCCTAAGTTGAAAGGACATGTAATTTTACCTAGTAGTCCCAGGGTTGTTATGTCTTTGGCTGATCAGATGAAGGTAGATAATTCATTGCAACGTTTGAGATTGCAAGCGAGAAGTTTTGATGACAAGAATGGATTAAATTGGTTACTTGCCGGTCAGGCAAAAGTTGCTGTCCTTCCACTTCAATTCTGCTTAAAAGCACTTTCAAGTGACCCTCGTTTAAGGATTGCTTTCCCAAAGGAAGGGTCAGCATTGAATTGGACGGTTTTACTAAGCCCAAAGAAAACAATCCAACCATTGCCATTAGAGTGGATTCAGGAAACATGGAGGCTCCCATTATTGCTTAAGCTGCTAGCAAAAGGTGTCATACCACCTATCGCCTATTCGCAAGTAGTTAAGGCAAGTGCTTTATTGCCCGAAAAATATCGCTTTATTTATCAATCTGAGGAGGCATTCGAAAATTCTTGGTCATTTAATCTTTTAAATAACTTCGATAAGGAAGCACTTGAGAGTCGCTGGATCCGTTCATCCCCATAATCTTCTTCTAGGAGTATTAACTAGCTTACAATGTGTCTCTTTAAGGAGTTCTGGAATATTTAGATGATGGGGACATCTTGGCAGACAATCACCACAGCTTTGACATGCATTGGCATTATTTTTTTCCCACCAATGCCCTGCTCTCCCAATTAAGTTATACCTTTCTTTTGTGAAGCTTTGAAGATCCATTCCTATGGAAAGATTGCGTAGGCGCAAGATTTCTGGAATAGGGATTTCATTTGGACATGGTAAACATTCCCTGCATTGACCACACAAAGTATTTCCTAAACGTTCTTTGCTTTTTTGATTAAGTTTTTCTAGTGCATTTTGTTCTGATTTGCTTAGTGGATTGTTTGAGTTAATTAGTTTTTTTGCAATTTTGAAATCCTTAATGTCAGAAGCACCAAGTGTAAGAGTGCTAATTCCTTGAGAAAGCAGAAACCTATAAGCAAGTTCTAGTGGTGAGATTGGAGAACAATCAGAAATGAGAGTTTTACTTGGTGAATGTAAATGCCCTCCTTTGTCGGCAGGGGAAATAGCCATTACCCCTAGATGCTTTTCTAAGGCTCTTTTGGCAAGAGGCAGTCTCTCTTGGTCTAACAAATGTAGATGCAAGCTACAAAATCGAAATCTATGACTGTCAATAGCTTCCTTTATTAATTCGAAACTTCCATGGGAACTAAACCCTACTTGCCCAATTAATCTTTCTTGCTCTGCCCACTTTATTAATTTAGATCCTTCACCATTAAGTGCCCAGTTCAGGTGTTCCTCAAGATTTAAGCCATGGATTGCAAGATTATGAATCTTTGATATTCCTAGCGTTGTAAGAATTTCTTGCAGTTGCCTCTTCCCTTTGTTCACAGTTGTTCCAGGAAGAATTTTACTAGTTATTACCCATCCACCTTCTGGTCGAACTCCTTCGGAGTTCAGTTTTCTCATTGCAGTGCCTAGCAGATTCTCTGCTTTCCCATATGCAGGAGCTGTCTCAATATGGTTGATTCCCGTCAAGCATGCTTCTTTAACAACTGAATACATCTGTTCTGTAGATCCAGTTGCTCTCATGGTGCCCAATGTGAAGAGGCTTACATCGGGCCCCATCCCAAATTGATTTCGTTTTATGTTCATTACTTCTTTATGAGATATTAAATAAACGAAGCTTTATTTTTATCATAAGAATCCATTGTTTAAGTAAGATCTTGGAACAGGTTAGGACTAAGGAGTTTTTTAGGTTTCTTTAAATGTTTACAGGTCTTATTAAAGGTGTAGGAACTATTCATCTTCATAGAGAGGGTGTATTAGTTGAGCCTCCAACTTCTTTTTTCCCTTTGACGCTTGGCGAGAGTATTTCGGTGGATGGGGTTTGTTTAACAGTATCTGCAATAAGAAAGAATGCATTCTTAGCTGATATAAGTGAAGAGACCTTAAGAAGAACTTCTTTGGGGGAGAAGGCTTATGAAAAGAGATTTGTTAACTTGGAACCTGCATTAAGGCTCTGTGACCGTCTTGGTGGCCATCTGGTCAGTGGGCATGTTGATGGTTTAGGAAAAATACATTCAATTGAATCTTTAAATAAGTCCTGGAATATAAAAATCTGTTGGGAAGATATTGCATTTGCTAAATATACTTGTGAAAAAGCGAGCATTGCTTTAAATGGTATCAGTCTTACAGTCTCAGAAAGCACTCAAGATGGAGACACTTTCTCTATAGCTGTTGTACCTCATACATGGTCAAACACCGCACTAAGATATCTAAAAATAGGCGAAAGAATAAATTTAGAAGCTGATTTAATGGCTAAATATGCGGAGAATCTTTTGAGAAAAATGGCTAATGAGTCTAAGAAAGAAAAATCAACAGATTTATCCTTAGCTTGGCTTGCAAATAATGGATTTTCTTAGTTATGTAAATGCAAGAACAAGTCCTAGCTTTTTCAATATTTAAGGACTATCAACTAATTTAGTTCAAGACTCTTCCCACTTAAGGGAAGTAAGCATATGGCTCCAGAATCTTTCCGAACATCGATTCTAAATTCTTGACCTGGTTCTAGACCAAGTTTCTTTGTGTAGGCATGCCCAATTAGAAGGTTGCCATTTCCATGGACTTTTGTCCTGAACTCAGCCTGGCGTCCTCTTGAAGATCTGTTCCCTGGCCTCCCAGGCCCATTGGAACGCAGCTTGATTCCTTTAGCTTGGACTAGTGCCCTGTAAAAGCTTTTACGCAAGACCCTTCCACTGGGTCCTACATATCCGCATCCTTTAGCGATCTCATCCTCAGAGCATTTGCTTAATGATCTGGCTTTGTTGAGTAGTTCTTGGCCTACCAGCATTTAATAGATCTATTAATTTCTATTAATTCTGACGAATAACTGCAAATGTGGCAAGAAACACTTCAAACTTTCTTTTTTTGGTATCAAGAATTCAAGACTAAAGTAAATAAAGGATGATGAATAAAACCACCCAAATGCCATCAACAAAGTGCCAATAGATCTCTGCTGCTTCTAAAGGAAACTTATTTGCATTTGTTATTCGACCGCCTGGTGAGCGAGCTTGCCACCAGACAATTAGTATCATTATGGACCCTAAAGTTACATGAAGTCCGTGAAAGCCTGTTAAGGCATAAAAAGTGCTTGCGTAAAGATTATCTGTAAGACCAAACGGTAAAGTAAAATACTCGATCATTTGACTGATGAGAAACGCAATACCAAGACCAGCTGTTATAAGTAGCCATTTTTGACATTGTTTCGAGTTAGCTGCTTCTAATGCTTTGCCTGCTTTGTGGAAAGTTGCACTACTAACAAGCAGTAAAATAGTGTTTAGAGTAGGAAGAGGTAATTCAAGTTCGTATATTGCGTCTGGGAGTAAAGGATTGACAGCTTTGTAAGTTAGGTAAGCAGCAAAGAATCCAGCAAAGGTCATTCCATCTGCGACTAGAAAAGTTATTAGCCCAAATAATCTGTGATCAGAGTGGTGGTGATCACTGGAAGCTAATTCTTCAGATTTTTCTTTTGGTGAGGGAATTGTTGTCATGAACTTTTAATCTTGATTGAGAGGAGGATTACCTTCATCTGATCGATTTTCTCCATATCCATAAGGCTTAATTACAAGAGGAGCTTCTCCAGGCCAGTTTTCAACAGGTGGAGGAGAGGTTGTTAACCATTCTGGCGTAAGAGCGTGCCATGGATTATTCCCAGCTGTTTCTCCTTTTAAAAAGCTATAAATAATATTCCAAAGAAATGGAAGAGTGCTGAGAGCCATTAGTAGTGCTCCGACGCTACTGATTTGATTGATTAAAGTAAATTGCGGGTCATATTCCGCGACTCGTCTTGGCATTCCATTAAGTCCCAACCAATGCTGAGGTGCGAAACAAAGATTAAAACCAATAAAGGTAAGTGCAAAATGAATTATCCCAAGCTTTTCATCAAGCATCTTGCCTGTGAATTTTGGATACCAATGGTAGATAGAGGAGAATATTACAAAAACAGATCCTCCGTAGACTATGTAGTGGAAGTGAGCCACTACAAAGTAGGTATCATGTACATGAATATCAAAAGGTACTTGAGCTAGAGCAACACCTGTAATTCCTCCTAATACAAAATTAACTATAAAACCACAAGAGAATAGAATTGCACTATTTATGGATATTCGCCCCCCCCAGAGAGTTGCAACCCAGTTAAAAAACTTGATACCTGTTGGTACAGCAATAAAGGAAGTAGCAATAGTGAAGAAGAGTCTCATCCAAGGAGGTGTCCCACTCGTAAACATATGATGAGCCCAAACAATGAGGCCTAAAACCACAATCCCCATTATTGAATAGACCATGGTTGTATATCCAAATAATGGCTTGCGAGAATGAACAGGAAGTATTTCACTGACCAACCCAAAAGCTGGTAGGACCATTATGTAAACAGCAGGATGAGAATAGAACCAGAAAAGATGTTGATAAACAATTACGTTGCCACCAAGAGCCGGATTAAAAAATCCTGTATGGGCAACAATGTCAAAACTTAAAAGTATGAGGGTTCCAGCTAAAACAGGCGTTGATAAAACTACTAGAATGCTTGTGCCAAGCATTGCCCAGCAATACATGGGCAATTGCATTAATTTAAGGCCAGGTCTACGAAGCTTGAGAATCGTAGCTATGAAATTGATACCTCCAAATATAGAGCTACCGCCTAATAGAAGGACACTCACTATCCAAACAATTTGACCTGCTGCTGGGGTTGTTATGCTTAAGGGTGGATAGGCTGTCCATCCTGATTGGGCTGCGCCATTAATAAAATAACTAGTAATTAGCATTAACCCTGCCGGTGGGATCATCCAAAATGCCACAGCATTCAAACGTGGGAAAGCCATATCACGAGCTCCTACATAAAAAGGTATTAGATAATTTCCAAAGGCTCCATTTACAACTGGGACAATCCACAAGAAAATCATTATAGTTCCATGAAGAGTAAGAACTTGGTTATATACATCTCTTGCTAGAAAGTCAGAAATAGGACTTAGTAATTCAATTCTTATGGCTCCTGCAAGTATCCCTCCGATAAGATAAAAGATAAAACCACAGACGAGATATTGAAGACCAATGACTTTGTGGTCTAGGCTAAAACTTATAAAACGCAACCAACCAGTAGGCTGAAGACTATTTGAATTGTTTTCAGTGGTTGGGGGGAATGAAATACTCATAGTTCCATTTCTGGTTGCTTAGAATTTTCTTTGAGCCATGTTTGATATTCTTCTGGCTCTTCGACAACAACAGTTGAACGCATCCCCCCATGGTAGGGACCACAAAGTTCTGCACATATTATTGGATACCTGCCAGTTTTAGTGGGAGTGAAGTTTATTACAGTTGGCTGACCAGGAATGATGTCTTGCTTTAATCGAAATTCTGGAACCCAAAAAGCATGAATAACATCTTTTGATTCCATTTTGAGACTGACAGGTTGGCCCCGAGGTACATGGAGTTCACCAGAAACAATTTCTCCTTCTGGATAATTAAAAAGGAATGCAAATTGCAAAGCTGTTACATCAACATCAATCTTTGGTAAGGAGTTTCCCCCAGTTGCCTTTTGAGATGTCAAGCCAATACCGCCCCAGACTCTCCCCTCCGAATTCATAGATTGGTGATCATGTGAGTTACTAGATAGTGATTGCATCCCCCCCATTCGTTCATATATGTCATAGCTATAAAGGCCAACAAATAGAACAACTATTGCTGGTACGGCTGTCCAGAAAATTTCAAGAGGAAGGTTATCCTCGATCGCCATCCCATCTCCAAGTTGCCCTGGCTTTTTTCTAAAACGAATCAGGCTATAAATAATAAGTCCTGTTATCCCAACAAAGAGTATTATTCCAATAACAAAAAGCACCTTGAACAATTCGTCGTATATTGGTGCATTTGAGCTTGCAATAACAGGTAATAGATTTAAATTGTCTTCAGCCCATATCCCCCCAATAATTACAAGGAGACTTATAGAAATCGTGTATATAGCTGTTTTTTGCAGCAATATGAAACTCCATATTTAATCTTTATCTAACTTATATAGGATCACTCTTTTTCGCATTAACGAATTATCTGTTCAAGATGAATTCGATAGAATTTCTTCCTTTTCAAGGGGTTTTGATTCTTTAGAAGGCTAGGGAAAGTATGTTCTGTCAGGAATGAGAGATTTTAAGAGTATGTTTTTAGTTGAAGTATGAAAACATAACGTGCCGTTATTTTCTGAACAGCTAGCTTGCTATACATGAATTGCCTCCCTTAGATTGGTTTTTAGTACTCCTATTTTAGCGCCAGATTTGATTAGGAGACGTCTTGGGAAGTTGGCTGCTCATATTGTGGTAGCTCTCATAGCTTTAGTTGTCATTGGAGGAGCTACTCGAGTTATGGAGGCAGGCCTGGCTTGCCCTGATTGGCCCCTTTGTTTTGGGTCATTTTTTCCTTTAGGGGAAATGAATGCAAAGGTTTTTCTTGAGTGGTTTCATCGATTAGATGCTTTTTTTATTGGGATAGCAATTACTCTTCAATTAATTTTTTCTTTAATTTATAGATCTGTTTTGCCTAGATGGTTGCCATGGATGAACTTGATCATTCTTCTTTTAGTTGTTTTCCAAGGGGTTCTTGGAGCTTTAACTGTTATCAACCTTTTACCCTCAACGGTTGTAATTGGACATTTGTTTTTGGCGTTAACTCTTGTAGCTCTCATGAGTGGTTTATCTCAGAGGTTACTTTTATCTAATGGAACTAATTCTCCTTTCTGGTGGAAGTTTTGTAGCGGAGGTTCACTTTTATTAATTATTTCCCAAAGTTTATTGGGAAGTCGTATGGCAACAACTTGGTCCGCACAAAAATGTATCGCCAATGGAGCTGATTGCTATTGGCTTGCTTCTCACAAGGTTTCGTCAATCCCTATTGCTTTCAGTATCGTCATTTTTGTAGGGACCTCCCTTCTGTTGGGTGGTTGGTTTCGATCTCAATGGCCATTGCTTTTGTCCCTTTTGTTTTTTTTAATAATGCAAATTAGTCTTGGATTACTTTCCGTTCACCTTTCTTTAGATGAACCTTTTGTAAGAGTATTTCACCAGCTTTTTGCATCTTTGTTAGTTGCTTCCTTGGCAGCTCTTAGTTGTAGGACACCACCAACTTTCTCATCTTCAAGTCAGTGCTTAGCTGTTGAAGATTCTTCTTTGGAGGTTTGTCATGGTTAGTTCCACTTCTTCGCAGATACTTTCTTCTTCTCCTAGCCGTGATCAAGTTGTTCCTTCAAGAAAAAAAGTAAAGCTTCCTCCTTGGTTGGAAGTTGCTAAGCCTCGTCTTATTCCATTGCTTTTGGCAACAACTCTTGGGGGTATGGCTTTAAGCGAAGGGTGGCCATTGCCTTCACCAAGACTAGCGTGCACTCTAGGTGGTGGAGCACTTGCTGCAGCTGCGGCAGGTGCTTTGAATTGTCTTTGGGAGCAGGATCTTGATGGTCGAATGCAACGAACAAGCTCAAGAGCATTGCCTTCGGGACGATTGTCTTCTTCTAGTGTTTTCGCTGGGGCAATCTCTTGTACATTGGCTGCTGCCACTTTGTTGGTTAGTGGCGTTAACTGTTTGGCGGCAGGACTTTCTTTGCTTGGATTGTGCAGTTATGTACTCCTGTATACAGCATTTTTGAAGCCACGGACTTCTCAAAATATTGTCATTGGAGGAGTGGCTGGAGCAATTCCACCGTTAGTAGGAGCTGCTGCTGCAACTGGGCATATTGGTCTCAGTGGCTGGTGGCTGTTTGCTTTAGTAATGGTTTGGACTCCTGCACATTTTTGGGCTTTGGCGATCCTTCTTAAAGATGACTATCAATCAGTAGGGATACCTATGCTGCCAGTTGTAAAAGGCTCAGTGTTTACCGCGAAGGCAATTTATCAATATGGCTGGGCTACGATTCTACTTAGTTGGTTCGGTGTTTTCGCTCTCCCTGAAGGGGGTCTCTTATATGGTTTCTTGTTGGTCCCTTTTAACGTCAGGCTATATCAAATGTTTCGAAGACTCGCAATTGATCCAGAAGATTTAACTCGAGCAAAGGGATTGTTTCGATGGTCCATACTATATATGTTTGGTATTTGCTTTTTGCTTGTTATTAGCCGCTTATCTTTAGCTGATCAATTTCACCATCAAGCTATTTACCTTCTTTCAAATATGAATAATCTTGCTATAAGAATCTGAATATTTTTGTTGATTTAAATTTTGCGCACCTAATTTCAATTTATTCTCTAGATTCTTATTAGTTAGCTAACTGATCCACTCTTTAATGCTTTTGGTTGAACTTCATGATCTAGAGAAGTCTTATGGATCTGTGCCTGCTCTGAGGAAATTGACTCTTGGAATTCCAAAAGGAGCTCTCTTTGGTCTTTTAGGCCCGAATGGTTCGGGTAAGAGTACAACTCTTAGGATTCTTTGTACTCTTTTGGAGCCCGATTCTGGGACAGTTACTGTGGCAGGAGAGAATGCTTTAACAAACCCAAGAAGTATCAGAAATAAGATCGGGTATGTAGCTCAAGAAGTAGCAATAGACAAAATTCTAACTGGTAGGGAATTACTGCAGCTTCATGGTGATCTTTATCATTTACGGAGAGATTATCGTGATCGGCGAATTCAAGAGATGGTTGACCGACTTGATATGACTACATGGATTGACAGACGATCTGGATCTTATTCTGGTGGTATGAAGAGACGTCTTGACCTCGCATGTGGCTTATTACATGAACCTGAATTGTTAGTTTTAGATGAACCAACTGTTGGATTAGATATAGAAAGCCGTTCTAAAGTTTGGTCTTTGTTAAGGGAACTACATAATGAAGGCACTACAATTTTATTAAGCAGTCATTATCTTGAAGAGATTGATGCGCTTTCTGATCAGATGGCAATTATTGATTCTGGAGAAGTTATTGCAAATGGTTCACCGAGCGAACTAAAAGAAGAATTAGGGAATAACAGAGTGACTCTAAAGGTACAAGAGTTTAGCAATCAAGTGGAAGGTGAAAAGGTTAGAGAATTAATTCAGGGTCTTAAAGGTTTAAATGATGTAGTTATTAATCGAGCTCAAGGCTTTTCTTTAAACTTTTTTGCAGATGACTCGGAAACTTTGTCAATATTGCGGTCACATTTGATTGAAGCTGGTTATGGAATCTTTTTGTTGTCTGAAAGTCGCCCAAGTTTGGATGACGTTTATTTAAAGGCAACTGGTAAAACACTTATGGATGCAGAGCTGGAAGTTTCTAGTAAGAGGGACTTTAAAAAAGAGGCAAAACAGTCTATGAGGTAAAAAATTTCTAATCTTTTTAATGAACAAATACTTTAGACCCTGGTCACTTTTATTTTTATGAACACTCTTTTGTCTTCATCAAGCTCTCTTAACAAAGAAGACTCCTCAACTTATCAATTCGTTCAGGAAGTCTTTGCGTTAACGAAAAGGCTTTTTCTACAGTTAATTAGAAGACCTTCTACTTTAATTGCAGGGGTACTTCAGCCTTTAATATGGCTTATATTGTTTGGTGCTCTGTTTGCAAATGCACCTGCAGACTTTCTCCCTGGAGGTATGGAGTATGGAAGATTTCTTGGAGCTGGCATAATTGTATTTACCGCATTTAGTGGAGCACTTAATGCAGGGTTGCCAGTAATGTTTGACCGTGAATTTGGATTCTTAAATAGATTGTTAGTAGCTCCGTTGCAGAGCCGTAGTTCGATTGTGGTGTCTTCGGTTATCTATATATCTACTATTAGCCTTTTGCAATGTTTTGCAATTATGACTGCTGCTTTCTTCCTTGGTTATGGCTGGCCAGGCGAAGGCGGTGTTCTCTTGGTTTTGCTAACCCTTTTAATATTGATTTTTGCTGTTACAGCTTTGAGCCTAGGCCTTGCATTTATTTTGCCTGGCCACATTGAGTTGATTGCAGTGATATTTGTAGCCAATCTTCCATTGTTATTTGCAAGCACAGCTTTAGTTCCAATTTCTTTCATGCCGACATGGTTGGGCTGGCTAGCAGCTATAAATCCCCTTACCTTTGCTATAGAACCTATTCGAGCTGCTTATAGTAGTTCAATTGGATTAGGGAGTGTTCTTATCCAAGCTCCTTATGGAGATATAACCGGATATGAATGCTTATTGATTTTGACCGCTTTAACAATTGGGTTGTTTCTTTTTGTTCGCCCATTATTAAATCGAAAACTTATCTAAACCTTTTGCATTAACTAAATTACTATGAAATTGCTATCTTTGCGAAAAACTCAGCTTCAACATAAGATCTCGGAAGCAATAGAACTTGGAAATCAAGATCAGCTCCTTTATTTGCGATCTAAGTTGGTGCATCGTTTCGGTATTGAAGCTCTTGAGGATTCAGAGATTGAAATTAATGATTTCTTGGAGTTAAATTCTAGAGAGATATCTCAAGGTTTTTCATCTTTAGCAATTGAGCAAGCTGAATTGCCGATAGAATCTAGTTTCATTAATGATCTAGCCATCTCGAAAGATTTTCTTAAGAATCAAGAGAATCTTGAAATGTCTGATCATCCGAACATTAGAGAATTATCTGATAATGAGAATAAGCTTTCATCTGGGCTCGTTGAAAATACAGAAAAAATACCATCTGCTGCACCCCCTAGACCTTTTGTCCCAGCACCTCCTATCCCAAAGTTAAGTAGCTTAAGAAGATGGTTGACTCCATCCGTCGAGGAGATGCCTAAGGCTTCGTGAAAACTATCTGTGAAGTTAAAAAATAGATTAATTTTTTCTGATCTCTTTAAAGGATGATTACATCATCCCTGGCATTCCCATGCCACCCATGCCTGGCATTCCCATGCCACCCATGCCACCCATGCCGCCCATGCCGCCCATTGGATCTCCACCGCCATCACCAGCTGGAGCAGGAGGTTCAGGTTTGTCGGCTATTATTACTTCAGTTGTTATAAGAAGTGATGCAATTGATACTGCATCTTGAAGAGCCAGTCGAATTACTTTTACAGCATCAATAATTCCAGCAGAGATTAGATCTTCATATTTTCCAGTTGCTGCATTAAAACCTTTCCCAAGTCTTTCGATCTCTGAGACAACCACATCTCCATTCTCCCCTGCATTGATAGCAATTTGCTTAGCTGGAGCAGATAGAGCCTTCTTGATAATTGCTACCCCTGTGGCTTGATCTCCGCTTAGGTTCTTAGAAAAGTTGTCAAGATCTTTCCCTAGTTTAATTAGAGTTGTTCCACCACCTGCAACAATTCCTTCTTCTACTGCAGCTCTAGTCGCGTTTAATGCATCTTCTATGCGCAGTTTTCTGTTCTTCAATTCTGTTTCCGTGGGTGCTCCTACTTTGATGACAGCTACTCCACCAGCTAGCTTGGCAATACGCTCATTGAGCTTTTCTTTGTCATAATCAGAATCTGTTTGTTCTAGTTCTCGTTTAATGGATGCCACCCTAGATGCGACTTCTTTGTTGGTGTCATCGCTTGCAACTATTGTTGTACTCTCCTTTGTAATAGTTACTTTTCTTGCCTTCCCTAAGTCAGTTAATGAAACTTTGTCTAATGTCATGGCTTTGTCTTCACTTATGAGAGTCCCATTAGTAAGAACAGCTATATCTGCTAAAGCTGCTTTTCTTCTTTCTCCAAAAGAGGGTGCTCTTACAGCAGCAACTTGAAGAACTCCACGATTTTTATTTACCACTAAAGTTGCTAAGGCTTCTCCATCAACTTCTTCCGCTAAAATAATAAGCGGAGAAGAATTCTTTTGGACAGCTTCTAGGACAGGAACTAAATCGTTAATAGAACTGATCTTTCTATCAGTGATCAAAAGCAAAGGGTTCTCAAATTCACAGATTTGTCTTTCTGCATCGGTAACAAAGTAAGGAGAAGTGTAGCCTCGATCAAATGCCATCCCTTCAGTTATTTCTAGCTCTGTATTTAGTGACTTCGACTCTTCAACAGTAATAACACCATCTACGCTGACTTTTTCCATAGCTTCAGCGACCATCCTTCCGATCTCTTCGTCGCCACCAGCACTAACTGTTGCAACTTGGAGAACTTTTTCTCCACTGATGCTTTTGCTTTGTTTTTGAAGGTTTTCAACTATATGTGAGACTGCTTTTTCCATCCCTCTACGAATTTCTATAGGACTGGCCCCAGCAGCGGTATTCTTTAAGCCTTCATGTACCATTACCTGGGCTAGAACTGTAGCTGTTGTTGTGCCATCACCAGCCTTGTCTTTAGTTTTGGAAGCAACTTGTTCAATTAGTTTGGCTCCTAGATTCTCAAAAGGATTCTCAAGCTCAATATCTTTAGCAATGGTGACCCCATCATTGACAATATCTGGAGCTCCGAATTTTTTTTCTAGAACCACATTCCTACCTTTTGGCCCAATAGTTACTTTGACAGCATCAGCTAGAGAGTTCACGCCATTTTCTAGAGCTCCTCTGGATTCATCTGAAGATCTGATGATTTTTGCCATTTTTTGAGTTTGAGTCTATTCACAATTTCCCTTTACACTCTTACGAAAAGTTAGATGTTAAGAAGTGGGGAAAGCCGAATCCTTTGATTTTTGAGATTCAAATAGTGCTTAATGCCACGTGGACGATTATGTTCAAAGTATGAATGATTCAGGATCGTTATTTTTTATATTGATGGCGGGGCTTGCCGGCACGATGACGGTGATTTACTTCCCTTTGCGACTTTTCCTAACCGCCACTGCAAGAAGTAGAAGGCTGAAGCTTTTGCAGCGTATTCGTAAGTTGCGTGATGAACTGGGGCAACCTATCGATTAATGTTCATTCGATTCCTTTAAGCTCATGATTTAAGCTTCTCGTAGGCACATTTATAAAAATTCACTAGGGATTTGGTAAGTTGATTCGAGGCTAAAAGCGAATGAAACGATTAATACTTGATTGAAGTGATCAAAAACTGCTTTAGTTGTGACTTTTGAAAGAAGGAGTCTTTAAAATCCTATTAGTATTAGCTTTAAAGTAAAATAAGCAGGAAAAATAACTGATTATTGGAGGAATATATATTTTAAAAATAACTGGCATGAAGATGAAAAGTAATCCAATTATGATTATTAAGGGTAAAGTCCTTTCGTTAGATAAAAGTTTTGTTTGATGCAATAAAGTAAAAATAATGCCTGTCGATGAACCAATTACAATCCAATAATCATAAATTTTCATTCTTGGGTTGAGAAACGTGATAAATATTAAGGATATAAAGAATAAAATCTTTAGTGCGTCTTCTGCATTTAAAAATTTATCAATTGCTTTCCCTAATTTAATGTAGGGTATGCCTAGAAAAATTACTACGATAAAATGTAATCCTAATGCGAGCCAACGATTCATTAGATTACCAAATATCCAATAAGGAGCCAGTCCTACATCTCTACCTGGTCCATTCATCGTTCCAATAGCTTGTAGGAATAATGATTCTTTGAAATTACTAAAGAGTCCTGGTGCTAATAATAATTGTGATGCAAATAAGCAACCAATTAGTAATGTAGTTATTGATAGTAACTTTACATAGTTTTTCTCTTTGGGCCAAAGAAAAAAGCCAAGAAAAGCATATGCAAATAAATAGGGCTTAATAAAACCTGCGATCGAAATTGCTAATAAAAAATATATTAGATGATTTCTGGATCTAATGAATGCTGAACTTATTATTATAAAATGCAGGAAAATTGTAATATTTCCTGTTGCTATTGATCTTGCGAGGAAATCATTATAGAAAATTCCTGTTGAAATTAATGAATATAAAATTAGCTGATTCCCTAATTTTTCTCTTAATATTAAAAAAACGGAAGATAGATAAAAGATAATTAATGAGAATGAAAGATGTGCACCTAAAAAAGAAAATAAAATAAGTATATAGGGTGCATATACAAACCTAAGCCCATTCAATTCAAAATATGGTGACCCCCCTGAGTTAAATATATTTATCGCATTTTGATAAACATCAAGATCCCAAAAGTAACTTGGCCAATAATTAAAAAATGAAGTAATTAGTAAAATAAAACCTATAATTAGGAGACGATTTTCTGTTTTCGAAATCCTCATGATTTGCTCGTTAACCTCTAATTCCTTGGATGTTTTGTTTAGCTCTTAATGAATAATCTCACAACAAGAATTATATTTAGCGAGATGCCTAGCTCATTACCATCCCTCCATCAACTTGGAAAACTTGTCCCGTTATATAGCTGGCTGCAGGATCTGAAGCAAGAAAACAAACTGTTCCTGCTACATGCTCAGGAGTACCGAATCGGCCTAAAGGAATCGCTGAGAGTATAGGCCCGGAATCTAAGTCTTTTGTCATATCTGTTTCTATGAAGCCAGGAGCAACCGCATTAACTGTGATACCTCTGCTTGCGAATTCTTTGGCTGAACTTCTTGTAAGGCCAATGACACCTGCTTTTGCAGACGCATAATTTGCTTGTCCCGCATTGCCCATTATCCCTACAACGGATGTAATATTAATAATCCTTCCTTGCTTTCTCTTTAGCATTGTTCGTGAAACTGCTTTAGTGCAAAAGAAAACACCAGTCAAATTTAGATTGATTACTGATTGCCAGTCTTCGGTTTTCATTCTCATCAATAGCCCATCTTTTGTAATCCCAGCATTATTGATCAAAATATCTATTTGATTACTCTTCTCAAGGACAGAATTTATTAATTGATTTGCAGAGTCTTCATCAGCCACATTTGCCTTAAGAGAATAGGCTTTGCCCCCAGAGCTTTTGATCAAAGATACTATTTCTTCTGCTTGTTGCTCTGAACTTGCATAATTGATAACAACTTCAGCTCCTAAATTTGCAAGTCCAATGGCAATTGCTTTGCCTATTCCTCTGCTGGCACCTGTAATTAGTGCTGTGTGGCCGTTGAGTAGTGATGAAGAATTCATGCGATGTTTTGTTTCCTTGATCAATAAGATCAAAGCAGATTGTACTAAGCCTAATAAATTAGAGCAGCATTGATTAACTGGAAAGGTTTTCTAGTCTTTCTTAAAAGGAGCAAGCTTTGCATTTATTAATCGCCGCTGCTGGTAGCGGATCACGTATGGGAGCTCACTGCAATAAATTGCTGTTGGATCTTGCTGGTCGATCAGTTTTGGCATGGACCTTAAATTCGGTTAAGGCCTCTACATCTATTGATTGGGTTGGGATTGTTGGGCAACCTTTAGATAAGGCTGCAATCCTTTCTATAGTTGAGGAATGTGCATTACAGATTCATTGGATAGATGGTGGTAGCACCCGACAAGAGTCTGTTCAACGAGGCTTGAATGGATTGCCTCCTGATGCAAAACATGTACTTATTCATGATGCTGCCAGGTGTTTGGTAGAACCTCAATTATTGAATCAGTGCTCTGAGTTGGTTAAACAAGGGATTGCTGTGGTTGCTGCCACACCAGTTACTGACACAATCAAGAAGGTATCTAAAGATGGATTCATTACTGACACACCTGATCGTTCTGAGCTATGGGCTGCACAAACTCCTCAGGGCTTTACTGTGGCTGAACTGAAAGATGCTCATGAGCAAGCCCTCAAAAATAATTGGAGCGTTACAGATGATGCAGCTTTATTTGAAAAATTGGGCCGAGCCGTGAAAATCTTGGAGTCACCTTCATCAAATATAAAAGTAACCACACCATTTGATCTCATTATTGCTGAAGCATTGCTGTTTAAAAGGGCTTGACGCTCAGGACTCCTTTCTCCCCATCAAGAGTAGCTTCCCAGCCTAGAGGTAAGGCCGCATTCCCACAACAATGCCCAACTGGAAGGTCTGCAATAACTGGGATATTTAGATCGCTAGAACGCTCTTTAAGAATCTCCTCAACAGAGAATCTTTGAGATTTATCTTTTTCTTGGTCTTCACAGTTCAAGAAGTTTCCGAAAGCCAAGCCAGCAAGATCTTGAAGTACACCATTGATTCGCCAATGCGTCAACATTCGATCAATTCGGTAAGGCTCTTCTCCAATATCCTCTAAGACTAAAATGGCACCTTTTAGATTAGGCATATGTTTGCTACCAAGTAAATGTGATGCAACTGTTAAGTTTGCTGCGACTAAAGGACCTGTTGCTATCCCGTTATTCCAAGAACTACCTTGAAGATCAGGGACTGATTTGTTAAATAGAAGTGACCTCAATCTATCTTTACTCCAAGTAGGTTCTTTCGAAATAGAACTAACTAAAGGACCATGTACAGCACCGTCAAATCCGGCTGCAAGCCTAGCAAGTAGCAATGATGATAAGTCTGAGTAGCCAACAAACCAACCTTTCCGCCATGGTTGATAGCTTTCAAGTAACCGTGCAGCACCCCATCCTCCTTTTGCAAATGCAATTAAGTCGGGATTAGTTTTTGAGTGGAGTTGTTTGTATCTGAATTGATCTTTTTCTGCAAGATAACCCCAATGCCTCCCAACACTTACTTCGTTCTGGCATGTTAGTCCCCAATCTTCAAAGACTTTGATGCCTTTGAGAAGAGAATCTTCATCATTCATAGGTGAACTAACGGTAATGGTCAAAACTTTATCTCCCTCTTTTAAAGAATTTGTTCTGGTTTCTGATTGAATTAGACCCACTTTTTATAAATTACCCAGTATTAAGGCTGACAAAATTAACCCTCCAAGTAAAACCTGATTGCGGAAATGTTTACCAGATTCCGATATCTCTGGTTGCAAAATATTTAAGGATAAAACTTCTTTTTGCATGCTTATGCTTGCTACTAGCCAGATAGGCCAAAAGATGGGACCAATCCCTTTAAATGAGGCACTTATTGCTATTAGTATTGATGTTAAGGCGTAGCAAGTAGATACTACTCTGCAAGCACTTCTATCAAGTGCTAGAGCACTGCTATTTAAACCTAGTTTTCTATCGTCAACTTTGTCGGCCATTGCATATACAGTATCAAAACCAAAAGTCCATATCATTGTTGCTAGCCAGCATGTCAGTAGAGGGACTCCCCCATTCAAAGAAGATTCGCTTGCAGCCCAGGGGATTAGGACTGAGAAGCCCCAGCAGACAGCTAGAAGTGCTTGGGGGTAACGAAACCATCGCTTGGAAGATGGATATAAAATGATAAGGAACAAAGCGATAACAGCAAGTTTTAAACAGATACTTTGGCTGGCAATAGGGAGTAGGAAAATTATGCGCAAGCTTAAAAGAAGTAAGAATATAAGGATTATTACGGCTGTTGATACTCGGATACTTCCTTTGGCAAGGGGTCTCTCTTTAGTGCGATGAACCTTAGAATCTATTCTTCTATCCCAAAGGTCATTTGCGATACAACCTGAGGCACTGACAAACATTCCTCCAAGAATTATTAATGAAACTAAGTTCACAGTTGGGGGAGAGGAGGGAGTTAGCCATAGAGACCATCCTGCAGGTATTAGTAGAATCAGCCTTCCGCTAGGCTTATCCCAGCGGAGTAGGCTAAACAAAGCTCGCAGGTTGTTTGTAGATAGATTACTCTTCACTTGTAGGTTGTTTTTAGAAATATTAGACAAGAGCTGCTAGATTCTTGTTAATGCTTTGAGACTAGCTGTGTCAGAGATCCCTGTTGAAAATACAGGTTTTGAATTTCTTTCACATAAGAAAGCAGAAACTTTTCAAAATAAAGATTCTCGATTTAGAAATAATGAGAAGATCCGCCGTGTTGCAGCTATTGACATAGGGACTAACTCAACACATTTGGTTATTGCATCAGTTGATCCTGTCTTAAATACATTTAGCATTGACTTTGCTGAGAAGTCTTCCACTAGGCTGGGGAATAGAGATTTAGAAACTGGTGACCTTACTGAGTTATCTAAAATTAGAGTGCTGCAGACTTTAAGGCGCTTTAAAGATCTTGCAATTAGTCAAAATGTTGAAGAGATTCTCTTGGCTGCGACAAGTGCGGTTAGAGAGGCGCCAAATGGCAGGAATTTTCTAAGTCAAATTAAAGATGAGCTAGATCTAGACGTGGAACTGATTAGTGGAGCAGAGGAGGCGAGACTTATTTACTTGGGTATCCTTTCTGGAATGCCTTTTGGTCAGGAACCACATATTTTGCTAGACATTGGTGGTGGGTCTACAGAGCTAGTTCTTGCTGATGAGCAAGATGCTAGAGCTCTAACAAGTACTCGATTGGGTGCAGTGAGCCTGCAAAGAGACTTTATAAAAGATGCTCAGATCTCTTCTTCAAGATTGAATTTTTTAAGAACTTTCATCCAGGGATCTTTGGAACCAGCTGTTAATAAAGTTCTCTCTCGTATTAAACCTGAGGAAACGGCAAAGTTAGTTGCAACTAGTGGAACCGCACTTGCTATTGGAGCTTTAGTGGCTTCTGAAGATCAAGACTCTTTTTTGAGAAAACATGGGTACACATTTTCTGAAGAGAAATTAACAAGATTAGTAGACAAGCTTCTTTTAATGTCTCCGCAGCAGAGACGTAAGCTTGCTTCGTTGAGTGAGCGTCGCGCAGAAATTATCGTTCCAGGCGCCTTGATAATGCAAACAATAATGAAAATGCTCAAAATTAAAGAAGTTGTTCTTAGTGAACGAGCATTGCGAGAAGGGTTAGTCGTTAATTGGATGTTCCGGGAAGGGTTATTGAAAGATCAATTCAGTCTTCAAGGAAGTATCCGGCAGAGAACAGTGATTCATCAAGTTGAAAGGTTTTCTGTTAACAGAATCCGATCTGAACGAGTAGCAAATTTCGCTCTATCTATCTATAACAATACGACTGGTATTTTGCACCATGATAAAGGTCCCGGAAGGGACCTTTTATGGGCTGCCGCGATGTTGCATTCCTGTGGGCAACACATTAACTTAGGTTCTTATCATAAGCATTCATGGTATTTAATACGACATGGAGAGTTATTAGGATATTCTCACTCTGAACATCTAATGATTGCAGCCATTGCCAGATATCACAGGAAAAGTCTCCCTAAAAAGAGACACGAGGCCTGGCAGGCATTAGAAAATAAGGAATTCCGGCGAATTGTTTCAGAAATGGCCCTGATCTTGAGATTATCTACTTCTCTTGATCGAAGACCTGAATCTTCTATTGCATCGATGAAATTTTTCGTGAGCCCCTCAGAGCTCATTATTGATTTGATACCAGAAACTCATATTGAGAACCTAAGACTTGAACATTGGAGTTTGAGTAATTGTATCCCTATAGTAAAAGAATTAACTGGAGTAGATTTGAAAGTCTTAGTTAATTCATCTTGAATTTGAAATTTTATACTATTTTTATTAGATTGAGAGAATTGTTATTGTATTAAAGAGCGGAAACATTCTCTTGGTTGTTACTTAACTCTAAGTTGTATTTAAGAACAAATCTAGCTGAATATGCTCCAAGAATTATTGCAAGTAATGATAATAATATAGTCATTATATAAAATCCTTTATTTGAACTTTCCTTGGTCCCCTTCTTGGAAGAACTCCCTTCTTCTTTGTTGTTAAGGAGATCTTCTGAATCAAGTGTTTCAATATTAAGCCTTTCAAATATCTTCCTTAACATTGCTTTTACATAAACTGGCTCTGGTAAAGAACTTTTATCTCCTTTCTCTATAGCCATTAAGTAATCTTCACTGATTTTCAGGGCCTTTGATAAAAAAACGAGTGATATATTCTGCTCTTCCCTAGCTTTTTTTATTGCAAGTCCTATGGGTTTAAAATTTTTGTTGATATTAGACAGCACGTCTAAACGGTCTTGGCTATTTCTGTAATCTACCATTTATTTGCTTCTAAATAAATGTTTATGGGACTTATGATATAGGTTTGAACGTTGGTCATGTGATTTCAATGCAGGACTGATGATATAAAGAGTAGTTCTAAAAAGCCCTTTTTTTCTGGATTCTAAAGCTAGGTTCTTTAAGGGAACTATTTTTAACCATTGGTCTTGCCAAGTAACCCTATGTGCAATTGCCACAGGCGTGTCTTCTTGATAATGTCGCAATAAATTTTTCTGGACCTCTTCGATATGCCTTGCACTTAGGTAAAGGCATAAAGAAGCTCCTATCTTTGAAAGGTTTTCAAGATTTTCTGACTCTGGTACTTGTGTTCTCCCATTCGTTCTACTCAGAACTATTGTTTGAACAATTCCAGGAATAGTTAGTTCTTTTTGTAATTCAGCAGCAGTTGCTTGGTATGCGCTGATCCCTGGGATTACTTCAACTTCGACTCCTTCGTCGGCAAGCCCACATATTTGTTCTGATATCGCTCCGTATAAGCATGGATCACCATCGTGCAACCTTACTACTTTCCGGCCTTGTTTTGCTTTTGAGATCAGCAGTTCCAGGATTTGTTCAAGCGTTAAAGAACTTGTTTTGAATTTTTCACAATCTTTGCT
Source organism: Prochlorococcus sp. AG-409-F19 (assembly GCA_003215795.1). Taxonomy (GTDB): domain Bacteria; phylum Cyanobacteriota; class Cyanobacteriia; order PCC-6307; family Cyanobiaceae; genus Prochlorococcus_E. Next base: position 129,373 of record QCJV01000001.1, on the reverse strand, counting down.
TGTTAGTTCTGCAATATCAGGCGAAATTAAGGAATCTGTCCAGATTAGAACGTCAGCATTTTTGATTCTATCTAATGCTCTTATAGTTAACAAATCTATGGCTCCTGGACCGGCTCCAACTATTGAGATGGGATTCAGTTTTTCCATTTTTTAATAACACCTAGGGGTGGCATTTTTCTTTTTTTCTGATAAATCCAACAAAGTCCAAAACTTCCTAAGCAAATCATAAGAAAGCTTACAATTTGTGCAATTCGGAAACCCCCTTCGCAAAAAGGAGGAATTGAGCTTAAGCAAAGTGGGTCTGTTCTTAACCCTTCAACAAAGAATCTACCAATGCTATAACTAATAATATATATGCAACTTAAGGCTCCAGATGGAAGTCTGATAAAACCTTTGATATTTAATCTAAATAATAAAATCAGTACGAAAAAAACACATAGATTCCAAACCGATTCATAAAGGAATGTTGGGTGGAAAAAACTTTGATCATAGAAAATTTCAGGCCTGGAAATTGGAGGAATAAATAACTTCCAGGGAAGATCTGTTGGCAAACCAAAGGCTTCATTGTTAAAGAAATTTCCCCATCGACCTATTGCTTGCCCTAGCGCTACAGAGGGTAATAGCGCATCTAAAACATCCCAAAAACTTTCTTTTTTTCTGCGGCAAAAAAATAAAACTGAGATTGTTCCCATTATCAAGGCACCATGAATCGCAATTCCCCCTCCCCAGATCTCTAGAAATCTTGGGAGGGGGAATTTAAGGTGAAATAGATTTATTGAACTCCAAAAATTAATTCCATTAAAGTTTCGCCATTCAAATAAAACATAATAAATTCTAGCTCCCAAAATTGAACTTAAAACTAGCCATGGTAATAGGTCGTTGAAAAAGTCTTTGCTTATGCCCTTAAACTTTGCTAGGTAGGTTGAAAGATTGAGACCAATAAATACTGCTATTGCGATTAGTATTCCATACCATCTAAAAACTAACGGCCCTATACTTATTAATTCAGAACCTGGTGAGACTAAATACGCGATTAACTCTACCATCTATATTTATTGATTTATATACTTCTAAGACTTAGATACCATTAGCAGCCTGTACTTTCTCAACTTGCTTCTTTTTCAGAACAAGTAGTATCTGAGTTAAAGCAACACCAGCAAAGAATGCTATAAGACCAAGTACCCTGGCAGGACTTTGAAGTACAACTTCTGTATCAAGCTGCCCGAAACCACCTACATTAGGATCATTTGTCAATGGAGCCCCAGCCTTTATTTGATCGCCCTCTTTCACTAGCAAAGATGGGCCTACAGGAATAGTTTCTATTATTTGACCATCTTCTTTGGTTTGGATTGTGACATTAGTAGAGCCATCTTCTCCAGCTTCAATTAAAGAAATTGTTCCTGATTTTTGTGCTGTAAAAAGAGAATTATTGCTTTTTTCTCCAGTGGGATAAACTTGCCCTCTTCCCCTATTCCCTCCAATATTGATTGAATACTTTCCAAAATGGATGTCTTTGTTTGTCGCTGGGTCAGGTGAAAGAATTGGGAAAACTATTTCTTTATTTTGATCGCCAGGAAGAGGACCTACGAGGATAATATTATCTTTCTCTTCACTGTATTGAGTGAAATATACGCCTTTGGTTTCTTCTTTTATTTTCTCACTCCATCTATCTTGAGGTGCAAGCTTAAATCCATCTGGAAGAATAACTACTGCTCCTACCTGTAAAGGCACCTTGCTGCCATCAGCACCTATCTCTTCAGTTCCAGGCTTATAAGGAATCTTAACGGTAGCTTTGAAGACACTATCAGCACCTACCGATTGTGGCACTTCAACTTGTGTAGTCATTTTTGCAAGATGACAGTTTGCACAAACTAATTTCCCAGTTGCTTCTCGAGGGTTTTCATAATTTTGTTGTGCCCAAAAAGGATAAGCCCAGGTTGTAGATGGTGAAATTATTAAAGAAAGACCAAAAAGTAAAGAGCCTAGGAGGAAATTAAGTATGCGACGCATGATGTTGATTGAATGATTGCTAAAAAAACAAGTGATGGATTGGTACAAAGGTTATGCCCACCAAGGGTTCTCACCAGTTCGAAAATCTGCTTCAGTCCACTGACTGATTAATACATTGTCATCTTCTATGTCTACGTGAGTTAAAGCTAGAGAGAGTGGAGCAGGTCCTCTAACAACTTTTCCATTTGCATCATATTGACTCCCGTGGCATGGGCAGATGTATTTATTTGCCCCACTATTCCATGGAACTACACATCCAAGATGAGTACATATTGCATTTATACCAAAATTTCCTATTGCTGAATCTCCATCAACAATTAAGTAAGTGGGGTCACCTTTAAGACCTTGAACGAGACTTCTGTCTCCAGCAGGATGGCTGGCTAGCCAGCCACTAGCAGTAACGTCATTGCCAAGTTCATCTTTAGCTGTTGACCCTCCAGTTCCCCCACCAGCTCTAAGGGGCATAAAGAAATTTGCAACTGGATAGAGTGCTCCCAAGGCAACTCCAGTTGCAGTGCCAAATGTTAGAAAGTTCATGAACTGACGTCGCCCCATAGAGGGCACATCGCTAGGACTCATTTGTGTCATGCCAGATGTTCACACAGCTCATAATTTCTTCTATTATGACCCTTAAAGGTACTCTCCTGCTTTAAAAAACAGGTATTTAAATAAGATTGGTTGATTTTATCGATAAGCCTATTTCTAGAAAAGCCTCTCAGCCCTTAGAAGTTGAGGAAGTTATGGGGTTTCTTAGGAAACGTTGGGGGGTTACATATGAATTAAAACTTTTGGTTAAAGGTAAAAGTCTTTTTCTACAAATTATGTGGGGTTACCTTGAACAACAATCTTTCTCTTTGACTGAAGAAGAGTACCGGGAAGAACTTTCAAAAATAATTGAGATTATTAATAGGCTGGATCAAACTTCAGAAGTTAGGACTTGGTTATTTAATCAAGATAGAAAGCCTAGGTTGGGGAGGGCTCTTAGCTTGCCTTTGAGGGCGGGTGAGGGGTTGGAGGAATTTCTTCTTTGAATTGATCAACTACTGCAACTAGTAAAATACCAAGAAGAAACAAAAAAGATATTGAACCTGCAAGCAGCAACATTGTTACTGGATCAGTAGACGGAGTAATTACCGCTCCTGCAATCGCTGATGTCATTAAGATCCATCTCCATCCTGATAGCATTTGCTTCCATTTGATAAGACCTAAAACACCCAGAATTAATTGGAGGATTGGTATTTGAAAAGATAAACCAGTACTAATCATCAATAAAAGGACAAAATCTAGATATTTTTCAATTGACCAAAGTGGCTCGACAACATCTGATCCAAAATTCACTAGAAATTTTAATGCTGCGGGAACAAGGGTCCACCATGCGAAGAATATTCCTATTATGAAGAGAATTGCTGAACCAGTGACAGCAGGAGCAATCAGTTTTTTTTCTCGTTTTGTAAGACCTGGAATAATAAAAGAAAGAATTTGAAAAACTATGTATGGCAAGGCAAGAGTTAATCCTGCATATCCAGCAACTTTGATTGAGACAAAAAGGAACTCCCCTGGGGCAAGTTGAAGAAAACGAATTGAACCAGCAGGGGCTTCTAGGATTCTTATAAGAGGCTTAACAAAAAGAAGGCAAAGGAATGCTCCAACCACTATTGAAATCAGACTTTTGAGAACTCTTTCGCGAAGTTCTTCAAGGTGTCCAAGCAATGTCATTTGCTTGGACTGCTTAGGCTCACTTTTCATTTCTCTATCACTTTAAAGAATTAATGAATAATTACTAACTCCTAAAGATATTGATGTAATAACCATTCTTTTAAATCGAAGTTAAGAAGAGATTTATTTGACTATATCTAAGTTTATTTACTTTCTATAAGGTATTTAAAATTAATCTCACCAATATATATTTAGAAATTGCTAAAAAATTTATTTTTTAACTTTTGCTTAGTTTTGATTGAGGGTTGGTTGGATCTGGAAGAATGAATGGTGGACAATCATTTAAGGAAGATTTCCCGTAATTTGCGTATTCTTTATAGCCTCCCATTTTCCCATTGGTTTTCATTAGTGCACTAATGAAAACCAGTAGAAGAAAAACTGTTGGTGCGCCAACTATTAACGCAGCACCAAATATATATCCTACTAAAAACTCCGCGAAACTATGATTCCCAAGGAATGTATGTGATCCAAGAAGAAATTCAAACATTTAGAACAATTCACTTGGGTAAAAATAATAAAGCATTCTATGCATTTTTAGTTGATTCCTCAAGATAGTGTTGACCATCTGAAGGGCAGCCCCATACAACTTTGATTTCCTTAGGAATGACCATTCCTGGTGCGGCACCTTTGAGTTTCTGAAGTCTATTTGTTGGGGCCATTAAAACTGAAACATTTTTATTTTGCTTGGCTTTACTAAAAAAAGCAGCCAAATTAGCAGCGACATCTATGTCGAGGTCCTCTAGTTTTCCATGGGCAGCCTTTATAACTACGTGACTACCAGGACACTCTTGAACATGAAACCATATATCCCCTTTCTTAGCATTCTTAATACTAATAGATTCGTTTTGCTGATGATTTCTCCCTATTTGTATCTCTAGTCCATTTGGACTTCTTATTCGAAGGATCTTGACTGACTTGTCTTTCTTATTTGGTCTATTTGATTTGTTTTGACGCTTTCCTAAAATGAACTCTTCCAAATCTTCTTTTAGGCTTCGTATACTTTCTAGTTTTTCGGCATCATCTCTATTTTGGTCATTAATTATAAAGTTAAGAAACAAATCCGTTTCATTTATGAAATTAATTCTCTTCTTATGAAATTCAATTCTTTCTATTAAAATTGTTTTTGATCTGCGAAGCTTCTTTACTTTTGTATATAATTCTTGAGCTTTTTTTATATCACTTTTGCTGGGATTGGTTTTGGAAAGGATATTGTCAGCAAGTAGTTTTAGAGACTTTATCTCTGATATCTTAAAATATAGATTCTCTTGTTTTTTTAATTCTTTTTCTTCATTATCTCTCTTTCTTTTTAGGTCTTTGCATAGTGTTATTAATGCAACATTGAGATGCTCTTTGGTTAAATATGTCTTGTAGTAATGACCTAGTTGAAGACTAATGCTTTCTTTATGCTCCTTTTCAGATAGCTTTTCACCCCATACCCTATAAGGGGTAGGACCGTTGAAAGATAGGCAGAATTTTTCTTCTTCTATGGTTTTTAACCACATGGTCCAACGAGAAAATAGATTCTCCCATTCTTTCTCTGTTAATTGTTGAACTGGCATGTTAACAAGCCTATTGGCAGAATCTTTATCTTCACTGGCTAATTGAAGAATAAATGCAGGACTAATTCCTTGGAAGGTTCTTTTTAACGCTTCCTTTAGTGTTACTGGAAGAATTAAAAGACTGTTACGCCACTTTTTAAATACGTCATCTTTTTTAGGTTTTATTCCCTGCAACGAAGGAGGAGGGAGATAAGTGTCACCAGTACTGATAGGTCTTAAACGAGATTTATTATTACGTATTTGTTTTCCTAAAGTTATTACTTGTTTTTTCTCATCTAAAAACAAGATATTGCTGTGTCTCCCCATTATTTCTAAGAGTAAGTGTTTTTTGATTACTTCATTTGGCCTAAAGGAAAACCCCAACTCAACTACTCGATCAAAACCTTGTTGTTTTAATTCGATTAGCGCCATTCCTCGTAGACCATATCTGATCTGTTTACTGAGAGTGCTTTCCCCTTCGATCTGTTTAGGAGCCTTTATTTCTACAATTCTTGCTGAATCTGAATCCCAACTAAGTTCAATCCAAATTAAACCCTCTAATCCTCGCAATAAAATTTGAAGTGTGGAGTTGTCTAGTTGTTGGATTTTTTCGAATCGACCAGGAACTATTTTCTTTCGTAAATCTGCGAGAACAGCTTTTAAAGATGTGATGTCCATCGTTTGCAATCTTGGCTTAGTCTGATTTTTTTCTTGATGATTGTTATTAGCCATCTTTAGCTAGTCTTTGACTGAAATTGGATCAATTCTATGAACACGTGCAAATATGGATTAAAAGTGATTACTGGACCTAGTGGCGTGGGGAAAGGAACACTGGTGAAGAAATTGATAGAAGAAGATAAGAACATTTGGCTTTCTATTTCTGCAACCACTCGTTCTCCTAGAGAGGGGGAAATAGATGGTAAGCACTATTTTTTTTTAAAGCAAAAAGATTTTAAGAATTTAATTAAAGAAGATGGTTTTTTAGAATGGGCTGAATTTGCTGGGAATTTATATGGGACTCCTAGAGCTGAAGTTCAAAAACAATTATCACTTGGTAAAAAGGTTTTACTTGAGATTGAATTAGATGGGGCTCGGCAGATTCGTAAAACATTTAAAGATGCTTTCCAAATATTTATAGCTCCCCCAAGTTTTACAGAGCTTGAGAAAAGAATTAGAGGAAGAGCAACAGATTCTGAAAATGACATTAATCTCCGTTTAGAACGGGCTAAATGCGAGATAAATGCCAAGTCGGAATTTGACGCAATAGTAATTAATGACGATATAGATACTGCTTTATATGAAATAAGAAGACTAATGAAAAGTTAGTCTTCTTATTTCTCAAAATTTAAAATTGATTTACATAGGGTGGAAGAGTAGATCTGGAAAAAATCTTTGCCATTCAACAAGGATACCTGCTGTCAGGAGAACCCAGAGGGAACCAACTACAGGAGCTGATCTGAATAATTTTGTTTGGAAAACTTTGAACATGATGAATTAGTAGATGAAAAGCTTTTTTAAAGAAAGGTCAAAGGACCTTTCTTTTAGCGAGGACCATTTAACGTAATGTTTTCATCTTTTTCGCGAAGATCACCACTCCTGCCTTGCTTGTTTGCCTCAACAGGCCATGCTGCACCTTTTATTAGACATTTCCTGGCTAAAGCAAAGTCAATGAATATTTCGCTGTCAGCAGGATTCTTAAGTTGCTTGGTCGCTCTTAGATATTCCCTCCCGGACCAACCAATGATTCCAGCTACATAAATAAAGATATGAGCAGGAATTAATAGATCACCTTCGTGTCCACGATTAGCCAAAGCACCAAAAGGTTCAATAGTTGCCCCAAGAATTAAATGAGGCAAGCCATCATCACCACACGATGCTTTGCTATAACGCTCAAATCTGGCGATGTCTTTTGCAGTAGATGCAGCGCTGGCACGTTCTTGGAAACGGGAATTTTCTGAGCAAAGAGTTAACCCAGAATCATTGAATTCAGTAGAAGGTCTGTCTTCATTGAGAGCTGGACCAGCTGCAGCTTTTGCAATAGGTGCTAAGCCTAAAAGAAGGAAAGCAGAAAGAATAATTGAGAAGAGACGACGCATTAGTTCGAATCCTTATTTAACCTGTCCTATAAGAACAGGATTCACTACCACTAAGTTAAATGAGATACGCCTAAATGACGCACACAGTACTTGCCCTCGAAACAAGTTGTGACGAGACAGCCGTAGCAGTTGTCCAATTTCATGAGGATAAGTTCCAAATTTTGGCGAATTGCATTGCTTCGCAAGCTGATGAACACTCTCAATGGGGAGGGGTTGTTCCAGAAATAGCTTCAAGAAGACATCTTGAAAAAATGCCTTTTCTTCTAGAAAAAGCAATAGATCAATCAGGAATAAGTATTTCTAAGGTAAATGCAATAGCAGCAACAGTAACCCCTGGACTGACAGGTGCTCTTTTGGTTGGATCGATAACAGCTAGAACATTGGCCTGCCTTTATAATCGTCCTTTTTTAGGTATTCATCATTTAGAGGGGCATCTTTCGTCGGTTTTTCTTTCTGAGTCTGTTCCATCACCTCCTTACTTAGTATTATTGGTCAGTGGAGGGCACACAGAATTAATTAAAGTTGATACAGATTTGTGTTATACCAGGCTTGGCCGTAGTCATGATGATGCAGCTGGAGAAGCTTTTGATAAGGTTGCGAGATTATTAGGACTATCGTATCCGGGAGGACCAGAGATTGAGAAATTAGCAGATAAAGGAGAGCCTAAGTCTTTTGCTTTCCCAAAAGGGAGAGTTTCGAACCCTGAAGGAGGCTTTTTCCCTTACGATTTTTCATTTAGTGGTTTAAAAACAGCTGTTTCACGCCAAGTTGAACGTCTTAATTCATTGGGCCTAGAACTTCCTTTAGCCAATCTTGCGGCTAGCTTTGAAAATGTAGTTGCGGAAGTCTTGGTAGAGAGAAGTATCAAATGTGCTACTGAAAATGAACTTAATTCCTTAGTATTGGTAGGCGGTGTGGCAGCCAATAACCGATTAAGAGAAATGATGTTTCGAAAAGCTTCTGAGAACTTGATAAGTATATATATGGCCCCAAAAAGCTTTTGTACAGATAATGCAGCAATGATAGGCACTGCTGCATTGTTACGCTTAAGATCAGGACCAAGGTCTAGTTCTCTAGAACTTGGTGTTTCAGCAAGGCATCCTTTAGATCAGTCAAACCTCCTCTATAAAACTAATCCGCCATTTTGAAATGCCATTTATAACTTTTTTTTCTTGGATTTTAAGTTATGAATTTTTCTTCTACTGATGTTAATAAGAAAAAGGATGCTCCACCTGTTACTAAAACTGAACTAAATGCATGGAAAAGAGGCTTTACTCCCCAAGCTGAAATTTGGAATGGTCGCATGGCTTCGTTAGGTTTGATTCTAGGATTGATTGTTTTAATCTTGGTTAACAATCTTTTCGGGGCTAAATAATTTAGCTGCAGATTTAAATTTAATGCCTATAACAGCCCTTCATAAATACTATTCCTTCATAATGCATTCCTTTTTTTTTGAATTAGTTGCTTTGTTTAATCTTCCTAGAAGATTTAAAGGAGTTGAACAGAAAAGAAAATGTAAGTTCTATGAGACTAGTTGTGGATATGATTTCTATAATTCAAGGTTGTTCTATCTGCTTGATTCTGATTACTCAGCTTTCTATTATCTATGACTCCTGAGAGGCTTGGTCTGCTTTGGGGGGTTACGGTTTTTGCTGGTGCTGGAGCAAGGCTGTTGTCAGTGCTCACAGGCTTCCCTGGAGTTGTTTTGCTTCTACTTTCTGGACTGCTAATAGGCAGGTCTGGACTGGGTCTTGTTGAGCCTCTTGACTTGGGGCAAGGACTTGAAATTATAGTTGGACTACTTGTCAGCCTTGTTCTTTTTGATGGAGGCTTGAATCTTAGGCTTCCTGGCGAAACTATAAAATCTACTGTTTTTCGGATTTTAGTTATAAGGCTATTTATTTCTTTAGGAGCTGTTTGGCTCATTGCGCATCTTCTGGCTGGACTGGCTTGGAATGTTGCAGCTGTATATAGTGCGATCGTTTTAGCAACCGGTCCAACTGTCGTAACACCACTTGTGCAGCAAATAAGGCTTGCTTCCCCTTTAGGAGATGTCCTTGAGGCAGAGGGGCTTGTTCTAGAACCTATTGGAGCTGTCTTAGCATTACTTTTACTGGAATTGTTGGTTGGAGATTTACATGGATGGCGGGAATTGATCTTTGGCTTGCTAGCAAGACTAGGAGGTGGAGTCATTATTGGTTTATTTGCTGGGTGGATTCTCTCAGAAGCTTTAAAAAGGATAAAAACTGATTCTGCAATAGGGATTAGGTTGCAAGTGACTCTTGGAGTGCTTTTTCTTCTTTATGGGATTAGCGAATGGATATTGCCTGAATCAGGCTTGCCTGCTTCTGTTGCTGCAGGTTTTATTGTTGGCAGAAGTCCTTCGATTGAGGTTGATAAATTAGATGAATTAATAAGAGAGCTGGCTCAACTTGCTATCACAATGCTTTTCCCACTTCTTGCTGCAGATGTCTCTTGGAGTGAATTAAGTCCTCTTGGCTGGGGTGGGGTAAGTTGTGTTCTCGTTTTAATGGTTGTAGTAAGACCTTTAGCTGTAAGCCTTGCAACAATTGGATTGCCTTTAGATATTAAGCAAAGATTGTTTCTTGGTTGGCTTGCGCCCAGGGGGATAGTCACTGCTGCAGTTGCCTCGCTTTTGCAATTCGTCTTGAACAAGCGGGTGTTCTGGGAGCAGGCAGGCTACAAGGGTTGGTTTTTCTAACTATTCTTATGACTGTGGGAATACAAGGATTAACGGCAAAACCATTGGCTGAAAAATTAGGATTGCTTGCAGAGGAGTAAAGAAGGAAGAGGGGGATACTTAAAGTACTTTTTTTAACCTGGGAAGGTCTTTAGATTGCATTGCAAGCAAACCCCATGATGAGATTAGATCTGGACCTTTAAGGGTGCCCATGAGGGCTGCTCTAAGGCTTTTCATAATCAATCCTTTCTTGACTCCTAATGATTTAGCACAGTCAGATATTATGCTTTTTGCTACATCTTGATTCTGTCCATTCCATTTATTTTTCTCAATTTTTTTAAAGATATAACTTAAAGCTTCTTTAGCGCCTTCCATTTCCAATTGCTTAATAGCATCATTTTGTAGAGAAGGCTCATCAAAAAAGATTCGACTTTCCTCAAGTCCATCATTTAAGAGAGTTAGGGATGGACCTATCAGTTCGACTAATTTTAAAGACCACTCTTTATCAGGTGATATCCAGCCTTCTGAAAGCCATATAGATTTTAATTCTTCAAGAAGTTTGTCAGGAGACCAATCGTGAATTTCTTGCGAGTTAAGCCAGTTAAGCTTATCCCAGTCAAATTTTGCACCTGCTTTGTTTACTCTATTAAAGTCAAAAACTAGAGACGAGTCTTTTAAGCTAAATTTTTCTTCCATTCCATCAGGTGGAGACCAGCCTAGAAGTGTCATGTAGTTAGTTAAAGCATTTGAGGTATAACCCATTTTTTTGAAATCACTAATTGAAGTAACTCCATCTCTTTTTGAAAGCTTTTTCCCTTCTGCACTCAAAATCAAGGGAGTATGTGCAAAGACTGGTTGCGGAAGATCTAGAGCTTGATAAAGAAGAATTTGCTTTGCGGTATTAGATAAATGGTCTTCACCACGAATTACGTGAGAGATCTTCATTGCAGCATCATCTACTACTACAACTAGGTTGTACAAAGGATCTCCTATTTCATTTGCTGGAGCTCTCCGGGAAATAACAATGTCTCCACCTAGATCTTTGCTATTCCATTGCATTGGACCCCTAACAATGTCGTTCCAAGTAATTGTGGATTGTTGATCAATTCGAAAACGAATTACACAAGTCCTTCCTTCTTCAACGAATTTACTTTCTTCTTCTGAAGTCAGATTTCTATGGCGATTGTCATAGTGAGGAGCTGCTCCTGAATTTGCTTGGGTATCTCTCATAAGTTGAAGTTCTGCTTCAGTTGCATAGCATCTATAAGCAAGGCCTTTTTTGAGCAAAGATACAATTGCTTTTCGATGTTCAGCAATTCGCTCAGACTGAAGGACTGGTTGTTCATCCCAAGTTAATCCAAGCCATTTAAGCCCTTCAAGGATATTTTTTGTGAACTCTGGTTTTGATCTTTCCTTATCAGTGTCTTCTATCCTAAGTAAAAATACCCCATTGTTTTTACGAGCATATAACCAATTGAATAATGCTGTTCTGGCTGTCCCTATATGTAAATCACCTGTGGGACTTGGTGCGAGTCTTACTCTGACTGTCAAGAGTTTTAGTCAATTTTGGATACGGGACCGACGGGATTCGAACCCGCAACTTCCGCCGTGACAGGGCGGTGCTCTAACCAGTTGAACTACGGTCCCAGTTTAGGAGAGGACTTGATGGAAGCTTCTAGGGATTTCCTAATGCGTTAAGCCCGGCACAAGAAGTATCAACCTATAACCTCTCTTCCGTCAACCTTTCAAAGAGGCTTGTTTTAGAAGGTTGTTATTTCTTTTTTTTAATTAGCTTGGAAAATGAAGGAAGTGGTTGATCCTCATGGACGGAATCCCGCCGGTTCAATGAGCCTAACTTGATTTCCTCTAGCAGTGAATTCTCGTCCCTGGTCGCTTTGTACTACAACTCGACCACCAGATTTGACTCGTATTACACGTGCCCTAACCCAGCCTAGAGCGGCAGACTCAAGGACCTTTACGACATCACCAGGTTGAAGGTCTAACTCCATTCGTAAAAAAATGAAACTACTGAAAGGGTTACTAACGCGCCGTGGAGGACTTGAACCCCCGACATCAGGTTTTGGAGACCTGCGTTCTACCAACTGAACTAACGGCGCATTTGAGATGCCCTACTACCAATTTTTGACATTGGCATTTGGAATGAACGAGGTCGGAACCTCAGCGATCGAAGCGCTGCTTGACTCGGGTCGCTTTACCAACACGATCACGCAGGTAAAAGAGCTTCGACCTTCTTACTTTACCGCGACGCTCAACTTTTATAGAAGCGACTTGCGGGCTGTGAACCATAAAAACCCTTTCTACGCCAATTCCTTGAAAAATGCGACGAACAGTAATTGTTTGATTTACGCCTCCATGTCTCTTTGCAATTATTACCCCTTCATAAGGTTGAACACGTTCTTTATTACCTTCACTAATACGTACCCCTACACGCACGGTATCCCCTACGTAAACCTCTTCAACCTTCTTCTTTTGTTGTGATTTTTCGAAAAGTTCAATTAATCCTTGAGGTGTTAGCTCCTGCCTCGGGCTTGAATCAGATGCCTCTTTGGAATTGGTTTTCTTTTGACTGACTGCTGGAGAGTCCGTAGTCGGGGCTTTGACCTCTTCCTCATTGGGAGGGTTATTTTTTAAATCTTCCGTCATCCCAGGTTTAATTTTATTTGCCGAATAATTATTGTAACTGTTCATAAATCGATTTTATACAATTTTCTATTTTTTTCTTATGAAAAAGAGTTTTCTAGAAAGCAAAACTAGGAGCAAGAAGCTTGTCGGTTAATTAAGGGCACATTTCATAAGCCTTCAATGCTTGCGAAAACTTGACCCAAGGATTCAATCATACGCATGCTGGAAACCTTCTTTTATTGACCTTGCGTCTTAGAAATTAAAATCCCAATAATTTTCCTTGTGATAAGCAACAAGAAATGCGACATCTGTATTGAGCCCAAGTTCTTGGCGACTTTGAGATGGGATCAGCGTTCATTCATTACTGAACTCATCATGAAAAGTTGATGAATATATCAATATTGATACTGTGGAATTAGATTCTCAAGCTCTAACTAAGAGCTAGAGAATCAATCTTTCCATTTTTTTTCTCGGCATGAACAAACTTTTCGCCGATTTACTTGCTTCTTCATCTCTCCCTGACAAAAATTCTGGTCCACGCATTCAGCAACGTAGGGGAGTTGAAATTAAGTCTTCAAGAGAAATTCAGATAATGCGTAAATCAAGTCAAATCGTTGCTACTGTTCTTCGCGAAATAAATGAAATGGTTGAGCCTGGTCTCTCTACAGGCGACCTGGATGAATTTGCTGAAAAAAGGATAAAAGACTTAGGAGCCTTGCCAAGCTTTAAGGGGTACCATGGTTTCCCAGGCAGTATTTGTGCAAGTATCAATAATGAGGTAGTACACGGTATACCTAATTCAAAAAGAGTTATTAAATCTGGCGATTTATTGAAGGTTGATACGGGTGCTTTTTTTGATGGTTATCATGGAGATAGCTGTATAACTATATGTGTTGGGCAGGTATCCGATGAGGCGAAAAAATTAAGTCAAGTTGCACAAGAATCTTTAATGGCAGGGTTGTCAAAAATAAGGTCTAATAACACTCTTTTGGACATAGCTGGTGCAATAGAAGATCATGTGAAGAAAAATCATTTTAGTGTTGTTGAGGATTACACAGGCCATGGAGTTGGTAGGAATCTCCATGAGGAGCCCTCTGTATTTAATTTTCGAACAAATGATCTTCCAAATGTTACTTTGAGATCAGGCATGACATTGGCAGTTGAACCAATTTTGAATGCAGGGAGTAAATCTTGTAGAACCCTTCGTGATAGATGGACAGTAGTTACTAAAGATGGCAGCCTTTCAGCTCAATGGGAGCATACAATCTTGGTAACTAATGATGGCTGTGAAATTTTGACTGATAGGGGATAAAGATTTAGTTGAAGCCTCTCTCTATTTATGCTTGAAAAATTGGAAATACAACCCTCTTAAGATTTCATTTATAGGCATTAAAAAATAAGTTATTGGATTGGGAGTTACAATTATTAGATTAGAGTTAGATAGAGATTGGTTAATTATTTTAACTGCAACTGAATTTGGATTCATAATTCCAATCGGATTTAATTTAGATTTAAATGGACCTAGTATTAATTTTTTTATTTTTAATTTTGGTTTATCTTTATCATTTAAAGAGGACTGCTTGAAACTCACTAATTGACCAATCAACCTTTTGCTGATTTCATAAGATGGGCTAAAGGCAGGCTGAATCTCAGCTTCTGATGTGTTAACCCAAAGCTCTTTTGGATGCGAAGTATCTTTTAGGTAATAAGTAATTTCTGAAAAATATTTAATTAAACGCCAATTGCTTAAGGCATTTACTTCAATAGCTTTATCCAGCCCATCTATGTCTAGATTTGCGCCTGGATTGATTCCATGGTTGAGGATTAGTACATCTAAAGACATCAAGACATCATGAAGCTTTTTTTCTTCTCCGCAATGCCATTGAATCCACTGGTTAGGTCCTTCTTTGCAGTCCTTCTTCGGTGTTATTGCTTTATGGGTCAGCCCAATTATAAAAGAACCTTTTTTGCGAAGCACTTTGGAAAGAGCTAGACCAAGGCTTCCTGATGCACCGGTGATTCCAACCCTGCGTCCTTCCCAGACATTATTGGGCTTTTCTTGTATAAAATCTTCTTGATCAATCAAAGACATTTGGTGGAATTTTTTATATGTGTGGTTGTGGAAACTTTGATTGCAGGAGATTTAACTCTTAATATCAAAAAGTATTTTGCCAAACACTTTCATAAGTCTCTATAAGATGATTAATATTAGCCAAATATGATAGATGGAGTCGGTCATGGGTAAGACCTTAATGATCGGTTCTTGTGAGCCTTTTAGCGGTAAGTCTGCTTTAGTTTTAGGCCTGTCAAGGTACCTTAGGTCTTTAGATATATCTGTCCGCTTTGGAAAGCCATTAGCTACAAGTCTCGAGTTAGAAGATAAGAAGTTGGACCCCAAGCAGCCGTTGATCGATGATGATGTTCGCTTTATTGCCTCGATTATTGGATTAGCAGAAGATCAGTTGATTCCCTCCATTGATGTTTTGGCACCAGAAACTGCTGAACAAAGAATTTTTGAGTCTCGCCTTGAACCTAGTGAAGGATTTAAGGAAATGAAAGAAAAGCTTGATGATGGTTTTAGCGGTGTGAATCTTCTTGAGGCTGCAGGAAGTATTAATGAAGGACTTCTTTATGGATTAAGTCTTGGACAATTGGTCAAGCCCCTTGATGCAAAGGTACTTTTGGTGCATTTGTGGCAGGACAGTCGAAGCGTGGATTCTTTGTTGGCTGCTAAGGAGAAGTTAGGAGTGAGTTTATTGGGTGTTGTCCTAAATGCTGTATCGCTAGATGAAGTAAATGATCTTGAAGAGAAAGTCGTACCATCTTTGGAAAAACTTGGGATTAATGTTTTTGGAGTTATGCCAAGATCACCTCTTTTAAGAAGTGTCACCGTTGAAGAATTAGTTAGAAGGCTTAAAGCGAAAGTTCTTTGCTGTTCAAATAATTTGGGGTTAATGGTTGAGACTTTAAGTATTGGAGCAATGAGCGTAAATTCAGCAATGGAGTTTTTTAGAAAACGACGAAATATGGCTGTAGTAACTGGTGCTGATAGAACAGACATTCAATTAGCTGCTTTAGAAGCTTCTACTCAGTGCCTAATTCTTACAGGTGAAGGAGAACCGTTACCTCAGCTTATTAATAGAGCTGAAGAGCTTGAGGTGCCTTTACTGAAAGTTAATAAGGACACCCTTTCTACTGTTGAGGTAATTGAACAAGCTTTTGGCCATGTTCGCTTACATGAATCTGTAAAGGCAACTTATGCCTTCCGACTAGTTCAGGAACATTGCGATTTGCACAGATTATTTAGTTTTCTAGGCATCTCTACCAAACTTCACGATCATTGCTAGTTTCAAATTAATGATTAGAGAATCTCTTTGAGTCGAAGTCAATCCCTAGATCTACCTCAAATAGGTCGTATTGATACTTTGGCCCAGGAACTTGCCCTTTTGCAGGATAAGGGAAAAAGGAGAATTGCTTTTTTAGGAAGCAGGCATGTTCCAGTTGTGACAATTCACCTTGTGGAATTAATTGCTCGTTCATTAGCCCAAGAAGGTCATTCTTTAGTTACGTCTGGATCTCAGGGAGTAAATGCTGCGGTAATTCGAGCGGTTTTAGATATTGATCCTTCATTGCTAACTGTTTTGTTACCCCAAAGCATTGATCGACAGTCTCCTGAAATTTGCTGCTTGCTCGACAAAGTTCTTCACCTAATAGAAAAACCAGATCACGACGACCTCTCATTGCCAATGGCAAGTAGTTTATGCAATCAAGAAATAATGAGTCGATGTGATCAGCTTATTTGCTTTGCATTTCACGATAGTGAGACTTTGCTAAGCAGTTGTCATAGTGCAGAAGATATGGGCAAGGTTGTAAGTTTATTGTTTTTCGATTAGGACCTACCTTTAAAAGAAAAGACTTTTTTGGATTAATTAATATAGTCGAGACAGCTTCTCAAATTACGAAATATAGTAGTTCAATATTTTTTATATAATATTATTGAGCTTTTCATAAGAATTACATGCCAGCATCTTATTCCTTTGATGTTGTTTCTGATTTTGACCGCCAAGAGTTGGTAAACGTTATTGATCAAATGCAAAGAGAAGTATCTCAGCGTTACGATTTGAAAGATTCAAAAACAGAAATCATACTTGAGGCAGATGAAATTATTCTTATTTCAGCTAGTGATATGACTTTGAAAGCTGTTAGCGATATTCTTCTGCAAAAGGCCACTAAGAGAAATCTTTCGTTAAAGATCTTTGATTTCCAGGATCCAATCACTTGTTCGGGCAATAGACTCAAACAGAATGTTGTTCTAAAAAAAGGCTTAACTCAAGATATAGCAAAGAAGTTAGGGAAGACTATCAGGGATCAATTTAAGAAAATTTCTGTTTCAATTCAAGGAGATAGTTTAAGAGTTACAGGAAAGAGTAGAGATGAATTGCAATTGGCTATAGGAATACTTAAGGAGCAAGAAGAAGATCTTGAAATGCCTTTGCAATTTGAGAATTATCGTTAAAGTTAATTTTTAATATGTAAATATCCTATAAAATCGGGGTATTGCTTTTGAGTAACCTAAATTAGGTAGATGAAATCGGTAGACTTGGACCTAATAGATCAACTAGCTTTAAAGACAATTGAGGCCTTGGATAAATCAAATAATGACATTGAAAGAATGTGTTGGATGGTTTTGCATGAACACCATCATGGCTTGATGCCGTTTGAATATGATGTTAAAGAGATTGATGAGACTCTTTATCTCTCAGTCTTAAAAGAAATTAAAGAAAGGCTAAGGAAATGATTTTATTTTGATTACATAATTAAGTGAATTGAATTAATCACAAAAATAACTTTTTGTAGATATGCTCTAACAGAAGAAGGTGATTTTTATGACTAACCCAATGCGCAACGTTACCCCTGGAGGTTCTGGGGGCGGAGGTGGAGCTGCAACACTTGCTCTTATAGTTTCATTTACAGGCATATTATTACTGACTCAAGCTTTATTTATTGTCCCTGCTGGGCAGGTCTCAGTTGTAACAACCTTGGGAAAGGTAAGTGGTGGTGCTCGTCGTCCTGGCCTCAATTTTAAGGTTCCATTTGTTCAGTCTACATATCCTTTTAATGTTCAAACCCAAGTTAGGCCTGAGGAATTTGAGTCTTTAACTAAGGACCTTCAGGTTATTGCAGCTACAGCAACAGTCAAATATGCATTGAAGCCCAGTGAAGCAGGACGTGTTTTTAGAACTATTTCCTATAACGATAGGGAAATTTATAATCGTATAATTAAGCCTTCTTTGCTTAAGGCTTTGAAATCAGTCTTTTCTAAATACGAATTAGTTACAATAGCGAGCTCATGGAGCGATATATCAGCGATAGTTGAGAAGACGGTGGCTGAAGAAATAAGTCAATTTGATTATGTTGATATTCAGGGTCTTGATTTAACTGGCTTGGAGATTGCAGAGGAATATAGAGCTGCGATTGAGGAGAAACAGATTGCCGAACAAAAATTGCTTAGAGCACAAACCGAAGTAAAAATTGCAGAACAAGAAGCTAAGAGATATGAGACCCTTAATAGAAGTCTTGATGATCAGGTGTTGTATAAGTTATTTCTAGACAAATGGGATGGCAAAACTCAAGTTGTGCCTTCCTTGCCTGGCACAAATGGCTCAAGTACTCCTGTGATTGTTGGCGGAAGAAGAAATTAATACTATCTAAGTTAGATTATCTAAAAATTGCTGAAACATCCTTCTTTCTTTTTAGTTAAATTGATCCTAGTTAATCGTTAGCTTAGCTCATTAAAGCTATCATTGAAAGCTTTTAAAGTAGCGTCAATATCATCTTCTGAGTGAGCAAGGGACATAAACCCTGCTTCAAATGCACTTGGTGCTAAATAAACTCCTTTCTGGAGCATAGATCTGTGAAGCTTCGCGAAATATTCTGAATTTGTTTGTTTTGCTTCTTGAAAATTTCTGACTGGGCCATCGCACAGGTAAAAACCAAACATACCACTAATACTCTTTCCATTAATTGCTAATCCAGCAGCCTTGGCAGATTGACAGATTCCATTAATTAGCCTTTTTGTCATGCTTTCTAATCGTTCATATGTACCTTCTTGCTTAAGAATTTCCAGGGTCTTGATGCCTGCAGTCATTGCCAGAGGGTTCCCACTTAATGTCCCTGCTTGGTAAACAGGTCCTGCTGGTGCAACCATAGACATGATGTCCTTCCTTCCTCCATAAGCTCCTACTGGGAGACCACCACCTATTACTTTCCCCATAGTTGTGAGATCAGGAGTAACCCCAAAGCGTTCCTGGGCTCCCCCATAGCTAATTCTAAAGCCTGTCATAACTTCATCAAAGACTAGCAACGCTCCATTTTCTTTAGTTAATTCTCGTAGCCCTTCTAAAAAGCCAGGCTCAGGAGGAATGAAACCTGCATTTCCAACAATTGGTTCAAGAATCACCCCTGAAATTGCATCAGGGTTTTCTGCAAAAAGTTTTTTTACTGCTTCTAAGTCGTTATATGGAGCAGTAAGTGTGTTTGAAGTAGTACTTCTTGGTACGCCAGGAGAATCTGGTAATCCAAGCGTAGCAACACCTGACCCTGCCTTGACAAGGAACATGTCTGCATGGCCGTGATAACAACCTTCGAATTTTATTAGTTTGTCTCTACCAGTAAAAGCTCTCATTAAACGAAGTACAGCCATACAAGCCTCTGTACCACTATTCACAAAACGAACCATTTCAACACTTGGCAATGCCTCTATGACCATCTCGGCGAGCTTGTTCTCCAGTTCACAAGGTGCTCCGAAGCTTGTTCCTTTCTCCAATGCTTCTTGAAGCGCTGCAGTGACCTCAGGATGAGAATGACCACAGATAGCTGGTCCCCAGCTTCCAACATAGTCAATGAAGCGGTTCCCATCTATGTCCCAGGAATAGGCCCCTTTGACTCGGTCAAAAACAATGGGATCACCATTAACCGATTTGAATGCACGAACAGGAGAACTTACGCCGCCAGGCATCAGTTCTTTCGCGGCATCAAAGACGTCCTGGGAATTAGTTGTATTGAAGACGTTTGTCACGGCACCTAATCAAATGGACTGATAACACAGTTGGTCATAATGGCGTAAAACTGTCGAATACGTCTAAAAGTTCTAATTTTTTCTTTACCTCGAGTGAGCGGAAGATAGTCAGGGCTTTGACTTTTTGTGAAAGTTTTAATCTCTGGATCCATTGCTAGGAAAGCTTTTTGGGGTTTGAGGGCTTGCTCTATGGGATGCAGGACCCCTCTTGAGAGGCAAACCTTAATACTGTGATAATTTGACAAAACATTATAAGAAATCATCAAAATTAAAATTTTTTTAGAGGGAATTCTGAAAAATCTCAAATTTCCCCTTCTTTAAGCAATTGATTGAGTAGCTCATGGCCCTTTTTGACTTTTTATAGAAAATAGGGATCTTCCAATTCCAGGGGAGGCCAATTTATGTCCAGTAATACTGGTGCATGGTCACTAGGCTGAGGATTACCCCGAGCTTTTTTGTAAATCAGGCAGCTTTTAGAATTAGCAATTAGCTCTGTGCTTAGATAAATGTGGTCAATGCGCCATCCTTCATCTCTTTGCCAGGAACCACTTCGGTAATCCCACCAACTCCAATGGCCACTGCTTTGTTCAAAAATCCTGAATACATCTTCCAACTGACTTTCATCTAAAATACTTTTTAAAGATTCTCTTTCTGACTTGCTAGCCATAATTCCATTATTAAAACGATCTTTTTTATAAATATCTTTTTCTTCAAGTGCAATATTAAAATCACCTAATACGCACAAAGGTTCTTCTCTTTTTGATTGAGACTTAAGGTATTTTTTTAGAGAAGCTAACCATTTGAGCTTGTAAGTATATTTCTCTGAATTAAGAGATGCACCATTAGGCACATATAAGTTTATAACTCTAATCCCATCAATCAATGCACTTATAACTCTTTTTTGTTGGTCAAAATAATTCGAAGAACTATCTTCTCCCAGTTCACCTTGCATGCCTTCGCGGACATCTTCCAAAGGTAACCTGCTGATTAATGCGACTCCGTTATAGGCTTTTTGCCCAAAGATGTTCACATTATAATCTTTTTTTTCAAAAGCAGTCTTGGGAAATAATTTATTCTCGACTTTAGTTTCTTGTAAGCAAAGTAAATCCGGTTGGATTTCATCAAGGAAATCTTCTACTTGAGATAGCCTTGTGCGAATTGAGTTGACATTCCAAGTAGCAATTAACACAGTTCAGCCTTTTAGGTTCTAGTTAGATTAGAATCAGTTTGCTTTAATCAATAGCTTAGATGAAGAACCAAGCCTTTTTCTTCTTAAGATATATATTTTACGCAACGTTTCTCATTCCCGCTTTGGTTCTCTCCTTTCAAGGTAATCCCTTGAAAAGTAATGGCTTCTTATTGGTGGCAGATTTAGCTGATCTTGACAAAGAGAAAGATATACATTCTTCTTTTGATGAGTCTAATGATTCTTTTTTTCCTTCAAATCCTATGGAGTTGATGAATGTTCTAAGAAGTTTTGAATCAGGAAAAGATAGCACTTCACCTTCAGATGCAATTGATGCTGCTATAGAAGCATTTGAAGATCAAGATCAATCCGATTCTTCTTTTGTTTTAGGAGATAGATAATTGAGCCGTCCTGAAAAAATTAGTAGATTGTTCTTGCAGGGGACATTCTTTCTCTAATGCGCCATCACCCAATTCCACCAGTGACTGAACGATTGCAATACCGTGCAATTGGTCTTGTAAGAGGTAGATATCTTCCTGAAGATCTTGACCACTTTTCTAGGGGGCTTATAGTTGATGAAAATGATGAAAAAATAGAAGCAGTAGTGCTTGGGAAAGCAATTGGTTTAATAAAAAGGTGTTTGTCTATTGATGTTCCTCATCTTTGGGTTGTTTACCCAAGATGCCGTAATTCCGAACAGCTGCATTTGCAAATTATTGGAATTTGGGAGCCAAGTACATTAGACAGAAGCTTGTCTAATGATTTGAATCTTAATGAAAACCCTGATAGTACTCTTACTGAAGATTTAGACAAGGTAGATGAAGGAGATGACTATTTCTCTATCCGTGGGGAGTTGATTTACACTAAACCTGAAACTAAAGATTTAGTGGTTAAGATTAGACAAAAGCCCAAAAAAAGCACTAAGAAGAATTTCCCTTTCAAGTTAAAATTAAAAGGAGAAATACCATTGGAATTTTTGAGAAACTTTGTAAGCCTTGATGTTAGAAGAAAAGGACAAATACTATATGTAGAAGATAGTCAAATTCTTGATCAAATTAATACAAAAAATAAATCTAATTTAAAATCTTTTAAAAGATAACTACTTAAGTATAACCTTTGGAAGACAAAAAATATTTAACCATATTAAAATGAAATACTAATTCTATATGGTTAAATTAATTCCTATTGTTAAATGAAAAATCTTTTCATTGATTGCTCTTTGGGAGTTTCTGGAGACATGCTTTTGGCTGCCTTTATTGATTTGGGCGTGCCTCTTGATGTAATAGATAGGCCTCTAAAGATATTGGGCTTGGAGGGTTCATATTCTTTAATAGTTGAAGAGTCACAAAGCTTCGCTCTAAGAGGCATAAAGGTTTTAGTTGAAGAAAACTGTTGTGATGCAAAATATAGGACTTGGCTTGATATTAGAGCATTGATAGAAAATTCTTCATTGACAAGAACCCTTAAGGAGAATGCATTGAAGATTTTTAGATTACTTGCTGAAGCAGAAGCTTATGTCCATGGCGTAAATATTGATCAAGTTCATTTTCATGAACTTGGGTGCATAGATTCCTTGGTAGATATTATTGGAGTGTGTTCCTCATTAGAATATCTTTCCCCTGAGATTGTCTTTTGGGATTATCCTCCAGCAGGTTCAGGTTTTGTTGAGACTGCCCATGGCCTTTTACCTGTTCCTGTGCCTGCTGTTGTGCAAATGGCACAAAAATATGAAGTCAAGCTTATATCAGACAAAAAGACATCTGGAGAGTTGACAACTCCCACTGGGATAGCCTTAATGATTGGTTTGGCAAACACTTTTGGCAAACCAGATTATTTCGAAATTAATTCTATTGGTGTTGGTTTAGGTCATAGAGAACTTAATAGGCCAAATTTTCTAAGGGCTTACTTATTGAAAACCCTTGAATCTAGACCGTCAGATTGCTTGCAATGGGAAGAGATAGGACTTCAAGAATCTTGGGTAGATGACGCGTCTCCCGAAGACATATCTTTTCTAATTGATCGTCTTAGGAGCCTTGGCGCAATTGAAGTAATTACACAGTCAATACAAATGAAAAAAGGTCGTTTAGGAGTCTCTATAAAAGTACTGGCTAAGCCAAATGATTTAACAAAATTACGTTTAGCTTGGTTTGAATTTGGAACAAGTCTTGGTGTTAGAGAGAAAATTGAAGGCCGCTGGGTTCTTAGTCGAAGATCTGGAACTTGTTTGACTGCGTATGGGAAAGTCCTTGTTAAGCAAGTTCAAAGACCGGATGGGAAATTGACTTTAAAAGCAGAACACGATGAATTGTCGCGAATTAGTATTTCAAAGGGAATCTCATTAGATGATGTTCGCAAGGAAATAATATTATCTTCAGACACTTTTGCTAGCGATGAAGATGGTAGTTAATATTTTATTAGACTGTTTTCTGGAAATTAAACTGGAATTTCTATTTGCCAAATAGCATATATAAATATATTGATTAATTTTATTAGGAAGTATTATTATTTATACCTAAATAGCTTTTCTCAAAAATATATCTAATCCTATTATTTTGACACTTATCATAAGTTTGAATTATCTATATTTATCTTAAAAGTCTTAACTAAGATAATTTTCTTTTATTATCAAGGCTTGGCATTAATGCAATAGATGCTAATAGCCCTATTCCCAGAACTATTAGCCCAGGTATAATCGATTCTGCCATTCTTTCATCACCTGCATATTGAAAAATCCTTACTGAAAGAGTATCAAAGTCAAATGGTCTTAAGATAAAAGTAAGAGGAAGTTCTTTTAAAGTGTCTACAAATACCAATAGAGATCCAACTATTAAGGGTCCTTTTAGCAGGGGTAAATGAACTCTTCTTAGTATACCTACCCACTTCTCTCCAAGATTCATTGCGGCTTCATCTATATTTGGATTAATCCTTTCAAATCCAGCATCAAGGCCACCTTTGGCTACAGCTAGGAACCTGTCCGAGTAGCCCCATAAAAGTAGCAATAATGGTGGGAGAATCCATCCTAATTCTGCAGTTGAAAGAAGTGCAAGAGCTATCACTGCACCTGGTACTGCATATCCAATCCCTGATAGAAATAGAAGTAATTGCATCCATTTATTTTTAGACCAACGTTTACAAACACTTGTGAAAATAGCCATTAGAACTGTTAATCCTGATGCAATTATTCCAAGTAAAATACTTCTCATTGTCAGTTGAAAAAGCTCTATGTCAAGACCTTGTTTAATTTGATCAAAATTTATTATTGCCCAGTAAATAGGTATCCCAAGAGTAAATAATGGTGGAAATATAGATATAGATTGAGCAAGAATAGCTCGTGATCCATATAGTTCCCATTTAGTTGCTTCCATTCCTGAAATACCTTCGCTCCATCTTCGGCTCCTTCTTCTTAATCTTTTTTCGTATGCAACAAGAAGAAGAACAATTATTAATGCTATAAAAGCAAGTGCTATGGCCCCTGAAGGATTGCCTTTTATAATCCAATTTTCTACAATTCCAGCTGAAATACTTGGAATGTTTAGGAGTTGAACAGCTCCAAGTTCATTTATAATTTCCATTGCCATAAGAGCAACGCCTGCTCCGATAGCTGGCACTGCCATCGGAAGTGCTATTCTCCTGAAGCTTTCCCACGGATTGACCCCAAGGCTTCTGCAAGCTTCCATTTGACGTTGGCCACCTTTTGCGAAGCTTTCTGAGCTTAAAAGGAATACATAAGGGTAAGTCGTTAAGGCCATAATTAAAGTGCCCCACCCCATTCCATGAATCCTTACGCCATAAATACTTCCAAGATCTATTAATATTGCCGATAAGAGGTAAGCAGGCGTAGCTAAAGGTAATAGCTGAGCGAATCTAAGGTACTTCCTTCCTTTGAATCTACAGTTTGCTAGTAACCATCCATTGGTTGTTCCTAATACAGCTCCACTTAGTGTGCTTAAAATAACAAGAGAAATTGTTCCTCTTATTTGTTTTAATCCATCAGGTCCAAGATTTACTCCTCCATTTTTAAGACCAGTTATTGCTTCATATAAAAGATTGACAAAAGGTAAAAGTATGATCAAGCATATAAAAATAGCAATGCTATTTAATAATAATTTGCTATTTAATTTAGACTTACTAAATATTTTATTATCCAAAACCTTGCCCTTCTTTATGAGCAATACAAGATTCTAGTTGTTTCTTTAATAACTCGTGATCAAGCTTCTTACCAATTAAAACAATTTGATTTTTTCTATCTTCCAGCCATTCGTTGTCATCAATTGTGAAGCGCTTACCGGCAAGATGAAAAATATACTTTTTCTCACTTTCATTGAACCACATTATTCCCTTGGCTCTATAAACAGAAGAAGGTAGTTGATTGTCTAGGAAGTTCTGAAATTTTCTAAGTGAAAAAGGCCTATCAGATTTAAAAGAAAGAGATGTATATCCTTCAATATCGTGATGATCGTGATGATCGTGATGATCGTGATGGCAATGACCATGGTCATGGTCGCAATCGCTGTGATCAGAATCTTCTTTTGAAATATTCTCAGAGACCTTTTTAAAATCTTTTTGAGGCTGAAGATTGTCAGATTCAAAAAGCCCAACACTCAATAAAAGAGCAAGGGGAACTTCTCCATTTTTACTTTTTAATATTCTTGGGTCTTTTTTTATGGTAGAGACCTTATCTTCCAAGCTCTTAACTTTTTCATCTGATATAAGATCACATTTATTTATCACTAGAATATCACCATTAATTAATTGAGATTTATAAATTTCACTTTTGAGTAAAGTATCATTAAAATTTTCTGCATCAACAACCGTAATAATTGAATCAAGTCGAGTTCGTTCTTTTAGTTCGCTACCAACAAATGTCATGGCAATTGGTAGCGGGTCTGCTAAACCTGTTGTCTCTACAATAATATAATCAATCTCTCTTTTTTTCTGGATTATATTTTCTACTGCTTGAAATAACTCCCCATTTATTGTGCAACATATACAGCCATTAGTTAACTCAACCATGTCTTCGGTTGTCGTAACAATTAAATCATTATCAATACCTATTTCACCAAATTCATTAACTAGAACAGCTGTTCTTAATCCTTTTTGATTTTGAAGAATATGATTCAGCAATGTTGTTTTTCCTGCTCCTAGAAAACCAGTTATTATAGTAACAGGTATTTGTTCTTGCTCTTTTGAACTTTTGTTTTCACCTGATGAACCTTTCATTTTTATGTTTAGTAAATTTAATGGTTTTAATTAACATTAATGTTGATTTATTATTATTTCATCAATGGCTTTAGCAAGCTTTATATCAAGATTGCTTATTCCATTCAAATCATGCGTGGTCAATTCAATACTTACTTCAGAGTAAATATTTTTCCATTCGGGGTGATGGCAAATTGATTCAGAGATCATTGCGACTCTTGTCATAAAGCCAAAAGCCTCAATAAAATTTTGGAATTTAAAAGTTTTCCTGAGCCTAGTATTAAGTATTTCCCAGTCTGGTACTAGATGGGATGAATCTTGGAGTTCTTTAAGTGACAAAAGTTTGGTTTCCATATCAATAATCTAGATGGTTTGTCTTGACTTGACTAGTTATGTCATGGATGCAATCATTACAAAAGTCATTTTTGCGTTCTGATAAAATATTCTCTATGATACTTTTATTTTGATTATCATCTCTGACTACTCTATTTAGCTTGGGGACCTTTGTTTTTGATATGGTTGATTAGCAACTGTTATCAATAAGCTTATTTAATACTAGCTTTATCAGCAATTGCATGAAGCCCAATGAACCTATCTTTTTTCGTGTATCGATGCTCCCAAAGATAAATAGCTTGCCAAGTACCAAGATCAAGGCATGAGTCTTTAATACTTAGTGATAAAGATGTACAAGTCAGTGTTGTTCGTATATGCGCAGGCATATCATCAACACCTTCTTCAGAATGAAGATATTTCTGTGCTTTTTGGCCGCCTGAAATACTCTTAAATGATGTTTCTGGAACAATCGCTTTCATATAAGCCGAAAGGTCTTCTAATACTCTTGGGTCAGCATTCTCATTGATGATAAGGCTGCAACTTGTATGTTTTGACGTTAAAATTATTATTCCTTGTTTAATTTGATTATCTTTTATCCATTGGTTTAATATATTTGTGATATTAGTAAAACCTTCTCCTTCGGTTCTGATAGATAAATTAGCGATAAATTGCTTCACTTTTTCCTTTTATGTACTCTTAAAATATAAGTATAAGCAAGGCTAGCTTATAATAATAATTAACTTGCTTAAAATAATAATTACTTGATAATGAGGGAGGCTTGTAGAATTTTAAGATATTAAGAAGCTTATAGAGCTAGTATGCAAAAAGTTGTTTCTTAAAGTGATCTTGTTGAACTGCCAAACTCCACGATTCCTCTAAATCCTCCAAGCAGTTAAATCTTCGATTCAATATAAATCTCTTTTGAACCAAGTTTGCTGGACATCAATAACCTATAAACACTCAAATTTGCAACTCTTTTAATGAATAGGATATTAGGCTGACCTAAATGACTTTGTAAATCATTGACTAGTACTATTTGGCTCAGATTGGGAAAATATCTTCGAGATACGCAGCTTCTTGGATCAATTCATAGCACCCTTTATTGGGATCAGAATACTGTGATGCCTTCAGGAGCTTCATCTTGGAGAGGAGAGCAATTAAGCCTTTTGGCAAAGCTTTTGCATTCCAGGCAAACTAGTCATGAATTCGAAGATTTGATTATTGAAGCATCAACTGAATTAGAAGAAGAAACTTTTCTGGATATAACGGAGATTAGTGAACGGAAACGAAATTTAGATCTTCTACAACTGGAATTTAATCGCCAAAAAAGGCTTGATTCTAAATTGGTTGTTGATTTGACTACTGCAAAGACAAATGGCTATGCACTATGGCAGGAAGCTAAATTAAATAAGGATTATGAGAGATTCGCCCCCGCGCTCAAAAAGTTAATTGAACTTAGGCAGGAACAAGCAAGGCAGCTTGATGAACCACGTAGTTGTTG
This sequence comes from Prochlorococcus sp. AG-409-F19, assembly GCA_003215795.1. Taxonomy (GTDB): domain Bacteria; phylum Cyanobacteriota; class Cyanobacteriia; order PCC-6307; family Cyanobiaceae; genus Prochlorococcus_E. The sequence goes on along the minus strand of QCJV01000001.1, from coordinate 101,372 downwards.
GGAAACACTTGCCCAACCTTTTGAACCTGATTTGACAATTAAGCGTTTGAATGAATTATTTAACCCTTTAAGGGATAGTTTGCCTTCTTTAATAAATGAGTTAAAGCCATGCTCTCAGATGAAATCCGGTGGCTGGGATTTAGATAAGAGATCTCAGCATAATCTTTGTGAACGTTTATTGAATGAATGGGGGCGAGATGAAAATATAACTTCTTTAGGACGATCCCCTCACCCCTTCTCAATTACCCTTGGTCCTCGGGATTTTCGATTGACATCTCGAGTTGTTAAAGGCCAGCCATTTTCTTGTTTCCTTGCTACAGCTCATGAATGGGGGCACTCTCTTTATGAACAAGGTCTCCCTTCTCAGAGTCATCAATGGTTTGGATGGCCTTTAGGGCAAGCTACTTCTATGGCTGTTCATGAAAGTCAATCATTGTTCTGGGAAAATAGAGTTGCACGCAGTAGAGATTTCTCAAATAGATTCTGGAAGTATTTTGCTTATGAAGGGGCTCCAGTAGGCAATGGATTAGATCTATGGCGATTGCTCAATCCATTAGTGCCAGGTTTGAATCGAGTAGAAGCTGATGAGCTTAGTTATGGAGTTCATATCCTAATTAGGACTGACCTTGAGATTGCTTTACTTGAGGAGGACCTTGATGTTTGGGATCTGCCTAATGAGTGGAACAAGAGATATAAAGAACTTCTAGGCGTAACTCCTTCAAATGATGCAGAAGGATGCTTGCAAGATGTTCACTGGAGTGAAGGAGCTTTTGGTTATTTCCCTTCTTATTTACTTGGACATCTTATTAGTGCTCAACTTTCTGAAGCTATGGCAATTTCACTTAAAAGTGAAGGAACCACTAGTGAAGACCCTCTTGGTCAATGCATTAGAGATGGGAATGAGGCAAAGTTGCTCAAGTGGTTAAGGAAAAAAGTGCATGTTTATGGTCGAAAGGTTAATGCTGAGAAATTAGTTAAAGAAGTTACGGGAAAAGCTCTTTCAAGTCATGCATTCCTCAATTATTTAGAGAAGAAGTTAGAGATGCTCACTTCTAGCTCTTAGGATGCAATTCATAATCATTGATATCTATGGCTAATCTCGATCAGGCTCCTAGTCGCAGCATGCCAAATTTGCTCCATGTATTGCCTGCATTTGCTGATGAAGGTGCTTTAAAGGTGAATACAATTGTTGAACTCAATTCCAATACAATTAATAAATACGAATTAATCACTGAAACAGGGCACTTAAAGCTTGATCGAGTAGGTTACTCTACCTTGGCTTATCCATTTGCATATGGATGCATCCCTAGAACATGGGATGAAGATGGCGACCCTTTGGACATAGAAATTGTTGGTCTTACAGAGCCATTAGTACCTGGATCAATAGTTGAGGCAAGAATTATTGGAATTATGACTTTTGACGATGGCGGAGAAGTTGATGATAAGGTAATTGCAGTAATTGCTGATGATAAGCGTCTTGATCATATAATTAGTTTTGAAATGCTTGGTGAGCATTGGATTAAAGAAACTACTTATTATTGGGAGCATTACAAAGATCTTAAGAAACCAGGCACATGCACTGTTAATGGTTTTTTTGGAATAGAAAAAGCAGTCGAGATAATTAAAGCTTGCGAGAGCAGATACCTTGCGGAAATAGAACCAAAATTAATTGATTAATTTAGTCTCTAGGTCCTAGCTTCTTTAAAAATAGCTTCTAATATTTCCATAGCGCCTTGTGCTTTGAGAGCATTTGCAAGCTCTAACCCAATATTTTCTGGATTGGAACTAGAGCCGATGGCTTTATCTCTGATTAAGTTTTTTCCATCCAAGCTAGCAACCATACCTGTAAGTATTAATTTTTCACCGTCTAGTTTGCTATTTACACCAATAGGAACTTGGCATCCTCCTTCTAGTTCTCTAAGGAAGGCACGCTCTGCAAGACATCGTTGAGAAGTCTCTTGATGTTCTAGTAATTTAATAATTTCCAGTACATCTTCTTTACCTTGTACACACTCTATTCCTAACGCTCCCTGCCCTACTGCATGAAGTGATATATCACTAGGAATTAATTGGTGTATTCGATCCCCAAAGCCTAGTCTTGATAAACCTGCCGCTGCAAGTATCAAGCAATCGTAATTACCTGCATCAAGTTTCTCTAATCTTGTAATGACATTGCCACGAACATCTTTGAAAATTAAATGAGGATAATGATGCCTAAGTTGTGCTAAACGTCGCAAGGAGCTTGTCCCTACAACTGACCCTTCAGGGAGATTATTTAATTTATGTTCCTTGAATTTTTTATTTACAACTAATGCATCAGCAGGGTCTTCTCTCTTTGTAATGCAGCCAAGCATTAACCCTTCAGGAAGGTTGGTCGGTAAATCTTTTAAGGAATGCACTGCTATATCAGCACGTCCAACAAGCATTTGAGCTTCAAGTTCCTTTGTAAAAAGACCTTTGTCACCGATTTTGGCTAAGGCCACATCAAGAATTTTATCGCCTTGAGTGGCCATAGCTTCTACTGAAATATCAATGCTGGGGCAGGCCTTCTCAAGCTCTCCCTTTACCCAATTAGTTTGGACCATGGCTAATTGGCTGCGTCGTGAGGCAATACGCAATTGGTCTAGAGCCATTAGGAATTTTTATTACTTTCTTACCTTACTCATGTGACCTGACCTTATGGAAAGCTCTTCGTCATACTTTATTAGTCTGATGCTTGCTTTTATTCTTTTGAAGCTTGGGTTTATTTGATGTATTCCTTGAGAACACCATTGCGGTTTGGGTGGCGAAGCTTGCGTAATGCTTTTGCTTCAATCTGCCTAATGCGTTCTCTTGTTACATCAAAAATTTGTCCAATCTCTTCAAGAGTTTTCATTCGGCCATCATCTAGGCCATAGCGCAACCTTAATACATCTCTTTCTCTAGGACTAAGAGTCGCGAGAACACCTTCTAAATCTTCTCTAAGAAGTGTTTTTGCAACATCTAATTCTGGGTTTTCTGAATCAGATTCTATGAAATCACCTAAACGAGAATCCTCTTCTTTACCTATAGGGGTCTCTAATGAAATTGGCAGTTGGGCACTTTTAGCTATAAAACGCAGTTTTTCAATAGTCATTTCCATGCTCTCTGCAATTTCTTCTTCACTTGGCTTTCTTCCAAACTCCTGGCTAAGAACCTTTGTTGTTTTTTTGATTCTTGAAATAGTTTCGTAGAGATGAACTGGCAATCTAATAGTGCGACTTTGATCTGCAATTGCTCTTGTTATTGCTTGACGAATCCACCAAGTTGCATAAGTTGAAAATTTATAACCTTTTTCATGATCAAATTTTTCTGCAGCACGAATTAAACCAAGACTTCCTTCTTGGATTAGATCCTGAAATGACAGTCCTCTGTTCATATATTTTTTTGCGATTGAAACAACTAATCTGAGGTTCGATTGGACCATTTTTTCTTTTGCACGCCTAGCAAGCATTAATCTTCGTCGGAATCTCGCCATTGGCATGTTGACTAAGGCAGCCCATTCTTTCTTTGAAGGCTCATGACCATGCTCACTTTCAAATTGAATCGCTAATTCTTCTAAGTGAAGAAGATCAGCTATTTTTCTTGCAAGCTCAATTTCTTCATCAGGTCTAAGTAGCCTTATCCTGCCAATTTCTTGCAAATAAACTCTTATAGAGTCTTCTGTATAGACTCCTTTTGGACCTAGTTTTATACTTGCAAGTGCTTTCTCTCTTGCTTCTTGATCAGTTATGTCTCCAAGGAGTGGATCGGTTTGTAAGTCTAGAGATGAATTGCTTGGATTCTCTCCTTCGTTTGCGGTTAAAAGTTGATCGGCCGCAAGTTCTAGACTTTGGTCAGAGTTAGATGCGTTGAATGAATCTGAAACAAGCTTTTTCTTTGATTTATTAGGAGAAGAGCTCTTTGAATTAGCACTTTTTCTACTAATTTCACTAGCAACTTTTGCTTTTTTTGATTTAGTTACCTTGGATTTTTCCTTGGCAACAGCTGCTGAAGAGGTGACAGAGGTCATTTGAAAGACTCAAAAAAGGACAAAAATCTTTTCGAAATGGGTTATTGACTTAATTCTCCTTAGTTTCAATCACAATTTATCGAAGATTGACGATTCCTAAGTTCACAAATAAAAATCAAATAACCTCTAATTGGTAAATGTCTCTATTGAAAAATAGGAAAAAACTAGTATGAAATTGTGAAATTGAAAAAGGTTTTTCTGGTGTCTACAGAATTGTTAGGGGCTTTCTTAGGCAGGCTCAACCTTTTTTGAGGACTTCCCCTCTGGCTACGCTTCTTACCTTCCCTCTGAACAGAATTCTGTATTGTTCAGATAGCAGCATTATGCTGCACTCTTTAAGTTTATGAAAATTTCCTGAAGTAGGCAACTGTTTTTTTATGGGCATTGAAATAGATGTATGGCTTGATGTAGGCAGGGAAGGCCGTTGTTTTACCTATTGTGATAGGAAGAATTTTGGAATTGATGTAGGTGACATTGTTCTTGTGACCTTAAAGGGGAGACCCATGCATGGACTGGTCGTTAAAGTTACGGATTCAATACTGTCTTCCGAAGATCATCAAGGTAGATTTACTTTGACCAATGTTGAAGGGCTTTTACAAAAAGCGGCGGTTGATTGTATTTGGAGAGAATGGATAGAATCAGTAGCTGTCAAGTGTCATGTCAGTTCCTATAAAATGCTTAAGGCTGCTTTGCCACCAGGTTGGTTAGGGCAAGTAAAGAAAAGAACAATTGATCAAAAGAGTTTTTGGTGGATTTTCTTGAATAATTTGAATACTTCTTCAAGCAACCTATCTCCTAGGCAACAAGAATTGTGCTCGTTTCTTGTAAAAGAGGGTGGTGGAACTTGGCAAAAAAAACTTCTATCAAATGGGTTCTCATCTGCATTTCTAAAAACCTGTCTTAAAAATTCCGTTGTTGATCGGGTAAAGCGTCCTGAGGTTCAAAAAAACGAAAAAAACTTGTTAAGTGCGGTTGAGCCTATTTCTAATAACGAATCAAGATGTTGTCTTACAGATGAGCAAAGAGATGCATTGCAAATTTTCGAGAAACAAAGTCCTGGATCAGTTCTTCTTCTGTGGGGAGTAACTGGTTCAGGTAAAACAGAAGTATATCTACAGATGGTAGCGAAAGAACTCGCTAAAGGCCGACATTGTTTGATCCTTACACCAGAGATTGGATTGATTCCTCAATTAGTTGATCGTTGTGTAAGACGTTTTGGAGAGAAAGTTCTTGAGTACCATAGTGGTTGTTTGGAGAAGCAAAGGGTAAGTGCCTGGCGTCAGATTTTGGAGACAAAGGAGCCTCTTGTGGTTGTAGGCACACGTTCGTCAATCTTTCTCCCATTATTGCCTTTGGGTCTAATAGTCCTTGATGAAGAACATGACAGCTCTTATAAGCAAGATTCTCCAATGCCTTGTTACCATGCAAGAGAATTGGCTTTAGACCGTGCTAAAAGAACTGGTGCAAGAGTTGTTTTAGGTAGTGCGACTCCTTCATTGGTGACTTGGAGTAATCTTGCTCCCGAAGGGGAGATTACTTTAGCCAGGTTAACGCGTAGAATTGCAGATAAGCCATTGCCAGATGTAGTCGTAGTAGATATGCGTCAGGAATTCTCGGACGGCCATAGACGCTTGTTAAGTAGACCATTAATTGACAAGCTTTCTGTATTGAAAGAGTTAAATGAGCAAGCAGTTATTTTGGTTCCAAGAAGGGGATACAGTAGTTTCTTAAGTTGTCGTAGCTGTGGGGATGTCGTTCAATGTCCAAATTGCGATGTCTCTTTAACTGTTCATCAAGTCGCTAGAGGCTACCGATGGTTGCGATGTCATTGGTGCGACTATCGTACAAGTATTGGATTTAGATGTATTCAATGTGGCTCAAATGCTTTTAAACCTTTTGGAGCTGGAACTCAACGTGTTTTGGAAAATTTAGAGGCAGAACTTAAAGGATTGAAATTACTGCGCTTTGACAGAGACACAACTAGAGGTCGTGATGGACATCGACGGTTACTTGCACAATTTGCAGCAGGGGAGGCGGATGTACTGATAGGGACGCAAATGCTTGCTAAGGGAATGGATTTACCGAAAGTTACTCTTGCTGTCGTACTTGCTGCAGATGGATTACTGCATCGGCCTGATTTTTTTGCAGAAGAACAGGCCTTGCAGCTTTTTATGCAATTAGCTGGTCGTGCTGGTCGAGGTGAAAGACCTGGGAAAGTTCTTGTACAAACTTATTCTCCATTTCATCCAGTAATTGTTCACCTTGTAGATGGAAGTTATGAAGATTTTCTTCAGAAAGAATCGAAACTTCGTCGGTCTGCAGGCTTACTCCCTTACAGCAGAGCCTGCTTACTTCGTTTATCGGGCGACTCTGCTTCTTTGACTGCTACTTCAGCAACTGCTGTGGCTGAATATATAAGACCTAAATGCAATTCCGAAGGATGGATGCTCTTAGGCCCTTCCCCTGCCTTGATAGAGCGAGTTGCAGGGAAGAGCCGTTGGCAACTTTTGATTCATGGCCCTGCGTTTAGCCCATTACCTTTGCCGTGTGGGGAGGCTCTCTGGGGATGTCTCGCAAAAGGAGTCAGCCTATCAATTGATCCTGATCCAATTCAATTTTAAGGGTTGTGCTTCATTGACTTTTCAAGGGGGTAGTTGAGGGAATCCAAACCCCATTTGAAGTTTAAGCCTTTGTAAAATCATACTTAGAGTCATTAACATAAAAACCAGAACACTTCCTATCCCTAGGTTGCTCCAGTGCCATTTTTGAAGAGATAGAGAGTTTACAGCTCCTGTTTGAAGCTCCCAATTAAATTGATTTTTGGTAACAGTTGTCTTATTGGGATAGCTATTAGGAACTTCTTGTATTTTTGATGGAGGGATTATTGATACTGTAAGCTTTAATCTTGGGATCTCCGGGAGACTAGTAAGGTCAACATGAAGATTAAGAGTTTGTCTTATTCCAAGTATCCAATTTCTCTCAACTAACTCTATATTTGCTGTGGGAATTTCAAGACCAGCAATTCCAGCAGCTGCCCTAATAGTCTCATTTAGTAGAATGTTTGCATCTTTAGAGCTTAGTGATTGTGATTTTATAATTTGTTGACCGTAGCCATTAGTCTGTATAGCTATTTTAGGCTCTATGTTTTCTATTGACGCCTCAAATTCTTCTTGCCAAGGCAATTTTTTGTTGGAATTGCTTTTGATGTCCCAGCCCATCTTAATACGATCTGCACCTATCAGCTCTACCTGGGTTGTGAATTGAACGCAACCACTAAGAAGGATAGTTAAGAGAAGAATTACTAATAGACTAAAGAGAGTAAACCCTGCTTGTAAAGGCTTTGTTTGGCCTGTAGGTCGATGCCTTGGAATCTCTTCAGAGGCTTTTTTTTTCAGAACTGTAAAACTACTTAAGGGGTCTTCAATAGATAGCGAAGGTATTTTAATCGACCATTCTTCTGGTCTCTCTAACTCTGGTGATTTTAAAATTGATAGAAATTGCTTAGCTTGTTGTCGGATTCCATCATTTTTATGCTTTAAAAGTGTTTCACATATAGAAATGGCCTGTTGATTTTTGCCTTGTCCTATAAGGGCTGTAACCATTAAAGTCCCGATAGAATCATCATTGCTTTTTAGCAAAGTTCTTCCTTCTAAAAGAGATTCTAGAATGGAGAGACATTCTTTGTAGGCACCTTTTTCTAAGGCAAGTTCGGCTAATTTCAGAGTCGCTTTCCGACTCATGATTCACCCCCTGCTTACAATCATTGTGCCGATACCTTTGTCAGTAAATATTTCTAGAAGTAGCGCATGTGAGATCCGACCATCAACAATATGTGCCGCAGAAACACCCTGCGCTAATGCTCTAATACAACACTCTGTTTTTGGTTTCATCCCACCATGTACTACTCCTTCTTCAATAAGGCGCCTAGCTTCCTGAAGCCTTATTTTTTGAACAAGTGAAGAAGGGTCTTGTTTGTCTTTAAGGATACCCAATGTATCCGTCAAGAGAATTAATTTTTCTGCGCCAATAGCTGCTGCAATTTCTCCAGCTACTGTATCTGCATTGATGTTATAAGTTGTTCCATCAGTTGAAGCTGCAACGCTTGATATCACTGGAATATATCCCTTACTTAGCAAAGGATCTATGACGTCTGGATTTACTCTACTAACTTCTCCAACTAGACCATAGCTTCCGTCGCCCCAAGTTCGGGCTTCTATTAAACCCCCGTCGATTCCACATAGCCCCACAGAAGATGCTCCTAGCTTGTTGATGCCATTAACTATTTGTTTGTTAACTCTTCCGATAAGTACCATTTGAACTACATCCATGGTCGCTGAATCTGTGACCCTTAAACCATCACGAAATTTGCTAGTAATTTGGAGTTTCGATAACCAATGATTGATTTCTGGTCCACCTCCATGAACAACAACAGGCTGTGCTCCGACGGATGAAAGTAATGCAATATCACGAAATACTGCTTCTTTTAGACTCTCTTCTGACATTGCTGAACCGCCATACTTAACAACAATTCGACGCCCTGCAAATTTTTGAATATATGGGAGGGCCTCGCTTAGAACAGAAACTCTAATAGCATCATTTTTTTCATGATGAATTGACTCGGAATTATTTTTATTTGACTCGGAATTATTCGATAACATCTTTTGGAGTTGCTGAAATGTTTGTCTTTGGAAGGAGTTCTAGCTTAAGTTCTGAGTCGCTAATTAAAGTTATTTCGGCTGTTAAATTTTTTGCAAAGAATCGACCTAGGCGTTCTTTTTGTGCCTCCCACTTCTCTAATGGGACACCGCAAAATTCAAATTTCATGCGGATACCAAAATTCTCAGCAATTTCTATCAATTCAATCTCTCTAAGTTTTGGTGGTTTAGCATCGTCCCAAAGCTTTAAGGCTTGAAGAGATGTTTCTAAGTGAGCTTTTTGCCCATATCTGTACCTTGTTACATCGCCTATGAGGTCTGCAAGCTCCTTGGGACCATTGCTTTTCAGTTTTATCAGATCAGCTTCTGAGATTAAACCATTGGCAGGATTCAATTCTGAATTTTTCAAGGCCAGACCGATTAGCAGAATTGGAACACCGTAAAAGAATGTCGGAACACTTAAGTTCGCGGCGTCATTGAAAAAAGAAACAAGGCCTGTTATTGCAAGAACCCCTCCTGTTAAGGAAATTATGCTGGCGGGTGAAAATTGTTTTTTCATGTTTTCAATTTAGCTTTCTAGGCCTTAAATTTTGTGTATGGAGAAATGGTTATGGCTTCATTAGACAAAAAATCTATTGATCTTCAAAAGCTAATTACGCTTTTAAACGAAGATAGGGCTTTGATTCTAGAGAAGATTGATCAAGGTTCTTGGCCAGAGTTCAGGAATGAATTGGCTTCATTGGAAAGAGAGTTGGGAAGGTTTTTGACATTAGCTTCTGAAAAATTGGTGGACTAACAAGCCATTGAATAAAGACTTAAAAAGGTATGTCGTCGGTATCTGGGATTAGAGGGGAACTATCCCAAGTCACAGCATCCTCAATTTTCTTCATGTTATCAGGGCCCTTAGAATCGTGAAGAACTTTTGATGAAGTGGAAGGTTGGGTTTGTAAATTGGTTCCCATGCTGCTTGAGGGAGAATTATTTTCAGCACAAGAGTGAATTTTTGAGAGAGTGAATTCTGCCTTCTTTTCTTTTCTGCCATCTTGACTTGTATTTGTGTTCATCCTTATGCGTCCTTCTAACACAAGTCTTTGTCCAACTTGAACTTTGTTCTGGAGCTCTTGAGCTAGATTGCCCCATCCAACTACTTTAATTAACCCTGGGGGGTCTTCCGAGCGAAGGCCGTCAAACATTACATCCATTTCTGCTATAGCAGTTTGATTGTCTTGGGTGTAGCGAATGGTTGGTGCTACTTTGACGGTGACTTCAAGTAAGCAGTGATTCATTTTCTTTCAAGCAGTGAGAGCTATCTTGATGCACATGAGAAGAAATTGCCACCGTCATTTATGGTTATTATCCGGAACTGGAGATGGAGTGCCGCTCGCTGATGCGTTAATTCGTAGAGGTTGGAAAGTTAGCGTAAGTGTTGTTTCTTACGAAGCTTCATTGAAATACTGCCAACTTCCCTTGGAATCTCTATGGGTAGGAGCTTTGTCGGGAGTGGAAGATATCCAAGTGGTTATAGAAAATGCTCGATTTTTGCATAATGGATTTGAATGGATAATTGATGCTACACATCCTTTTGCGGAGATAATAAGTTCTAATCTCAAGATAGTTTGTAATAAATTAGATCAACCCCTGATACGTTTTGATCGCTCCACCGAAACTTTTTCAGAAGCATTTTTGATTAAAAGCCACCTAGATCTTTTAAATTTTGACTTGGTTGGAAAGAAAATTCTTTTTGCTATTGGTTCAAGGGTTTTGTCAGAAGCTTTGGACTGTGGCCGAAGATCAGGCGCAATTGTTTTTGCGAGAGTTATGCCAACAGTTGAAGGTATTAGAAAAGCTTTGTGTTGTCACTTAACTCCTGAGAATTTAGCAGTAGTAAGACCTTCGAATCCTGATTCCTTTGGTCAGATAGAAGAGGCTCTTTGCAAGCAATGGGGTATAACAACAGTTGTTGCAAGACAGTCTGGTGGTGTTACGCAAAAGCTTTGGCAGAATATTGCTCGAAAGTATGGGATTGATCTGTTTTTAATAGCTCGTCCGGGATTAGTTGATGATCTTTGTGTAGCTAATAGTTATAAGGAGTTAATTAACAAACTCTAACTTAACTTCTCTTTTGACTAGCAATTAAAATTGAGCTGATCGTATTTCATATCCCCTTATGACGTTGGACTTAATTGATGAGAACCTGGTTTTGGTAATTACAACAGAGAGTGACTATAACAATGCTCAAAATCTGGCCAACCAAATTTTAAAGATGGAGTTAGCAAAATGCATAAGCTTGAATAATATTGAATCTATTTATTGGTGGGAGGGCTCTATTGAGAGCTCTAAAGAAGTCCAAATAACTATAAAAACCAAACCAGAGTTGTTAAATCATTTGATTGCAACTTTAAAGAATAAACATACTTACGAGCTTCCTCAAATTATTTGCTTAAGTGCTTCTTCAAGTAAAGAATATATGGAATGGATTACACAACCTTTTAAGGCTTTGTAAAGGTTTAATTATTATTTATCAGTTCACTTAGGGAAGCCTTAGGTCTTGGACCTAATTGAGTGACGATGTGCCCAGCACAAATTGAACCAAACTTTCCACATGTTAACAAATTCTTGGAATTGATATAGCCGTGAAGGAAGCCACTTGCATATAAATCGCCTGCCCCGGTTGTATCAATTGTCTTGCCAAAGTTGTATGAATTAATTGAATAATCTTCCCCCTTTGAGAGGATTAGTGAGCCATTGGCTCCTCTAGTTATGACTGCAATTTCACATTTTCCTTGAATATTTTCTACTGCAGATTTGAAACTTGAGGATTGGTAAAGCGCAATTATTTCATTTTCATTTGCGAATAGGATATCTACATATTCTTCTACTAAAGTTTGAAAACTTTCTCTATTCCTCTCAATACAAAAAATATCTGACAAGGAAAGTGCTACCTTAACACCATTTTTTTTGCATTCTATTGCTGCAGTCTTAAATGCATTCTTTGCTTCATCAAGATCCCATAAATAACCTTCTAAATATAATACCTTAGCCTTTTTTAATATCGAGAAATCAATGTCTTTTTCATCGAGTAAAATAGAGCAACCGAGATATGTGCACATGGTTCTTTCTGCATCCGGTGTCACATAAATAAGACATCTTCCTGTAGAAGGACCTTCTTTAAGTAGAGATGTATTGAAACCAGCTCCTGCTTGACAAATATCATCTCTAAAAACTTTCCCAAGTTTGTCTTCTTTAACCCGACCTATAAAATTCGCAGAGCTACCTAAGTTTAATAACCCTGCTGCAGTATTTGCTGCTGATCCACCTGATGTCTCTAAGGCCGATGTGCTACTTAAATAAAGTTCTTTTGCTTTCTTCTCATCAATTAAAGTCATGCTCCCCTTTGGAAGTGAATTCTTAATTAAGAAGCTTTCCTCCACATTTATTAGTACATCAACGATTGCATTTCCAATAGCTACTACATCGAAAACTTTTGTATTCATTTTAATTATTTTAAAGATTTGTATTTGGTATTAAGAACTAAGGAGAGCTCTTTTAGGCCCATGAATAGGGTCCTCTACAACAATAGTCTGATCTCTACTCGCTCCTAGGGAGACAATTGCTATGGGGACTTCCATTAATTCTGCAAGGAGCCTTAGATATGCCATTGCTGCTTTAGGTAGATCTTCTAATTTTCTGCAGTCTGCAGTGGAAGATTGCCATCCAGGAATTGTTTTAAAAATTGGAGAGCATTTACTAAAATCATCTGCATTACTTGGAAAATAATTAATTCTTTCTCCGTTTAATTCGTAAGAAGTGCAAATTTTGATTTCTTCTAGTTCATCAAGCACATCTAATTTTGTAATTGCTAAACAATCAAGTCCATTTACTTGTACGGCATATTTACCGATTACACCATCAAACCAGCCACATCTTCTTCTTCGACCAGTGGTAGTTCCATACTCACCGCCTCTAGAACATAATTGATCATTGACAATCCCTTGGAGCTCAGTTGGGAAAGGCCCTTCACCGACTCGTGTTGTATAAGCCTTTGCTACTCCTATTACTCTATCGATCAGAGTGGGCCCTACACCGGCTCCAATACAAGCACCACCTGATACAGGATTTGATGAGGTTACAAATGGGTAGGTCCCATGGTCTAGATCCAAAAGAGTTCCTTGAGCTCCTTCGAATAGGATGTTTTTTTTGTTTCTTGATGCTTGGTGAATAATTCTTGTGCAGTCAACAACATGAGGTTCAAGTTGTTTCCCGTATTTCAAATATTCTTGAATAATACTTTCTTTATGAAGAGCCTCTTTCCCATAAATTTTGCAAAGCAATTCATTCTTTTCCGCAATAGGAATTTCTAAACATTGTCTAAGCTTCTTTTCATCTAATAAATCAATTACTCTTATTCCACTTCTTTGTGATTTATCTGCATAAGTAGGGCCGATCCCTCTCCCAGTTGTGCCTATCTTTTGGAGTCCTCTTCGTTCTTCCATCGCTTTATCGATTAGGCGATGGTATGGCATAGTCACATGAGCAGTTGAAGAAAGCTGAAGACCAGAAATATCAATAGAGTTTTCCTTCAACATTTTTATTTCTTCTAGCATCACTTTTGGGTCAACAACCGTTCCTGAACCAATGAGGCAAATGGTTTCTGGATAAAGAATCCCTGAGGGAATTAGATGCAGTTTCAATACTTTCTGGTCTACAACAATTGTGTGCCCAGCATTTACACCACCTTGATACCTAACAACTACATCAGCAGAGCGACTTAGTAGATCGGTAATTTTACCCTTTCCTTCGTCACCCCATTGAGCACCTATGACTACAACGTTTGCCAATGATATTTCGGTACGAAACCGCTTAAATTTAGAGTTTACAACATTCTCAGATTTCTTTGGCTAAGTCAAACAAATCAATCAAAAGTTATATTTACATTTCTTTTACAACGACTTTCTCTGCTCTTGTAAGTTCTTTGTTCAAACGTTCCTTTAATTTCTCTGGTAAAGGCCTGTTTGAAAAGGTTTTATAGTGCCCTGCCATTGAGTTAAGTGCAGTTTGCATGGTGGTAAAAGAAGATGAGCCATTTACTTGGGGTCGATTCCTGTATCTTGATATATAGGCTGTAATAAGGCCTAGAGCCTCGTCTTTAGAATTAGAAATCCTTTCGTCGTCATCTGGTAAAGCAATAGTGGCCTTGAGGGCCTGAGCAACTGATACTGTGTCTTGAACAAAATCCCCTGACATTGATGGTTTGGCTGCTAACAGGCCTTGTCCAAAAGGGTGAAAAATTAGGAGTATCCCAAGACAGATTGATAACGACGCTTTAATGAATTTTCTGAAAAATTGATTGAAGTCCCAAGTCATGTTGTGTTCGTAGTTAATACGACTCTATAAGAATTAAGGCAAAAGTGATTTTTTGTACGTAGATATTTCTGAAATAAGCTTTTTGATAGCCTCTGCTGCATCAAGTGATTTTGAAGTTTTAGTCGTTCGATTAACAAGTTCTACTTTTCTTGAAGAGGAATCTCTACCAGCAATCACTTTCCAAGGAATACCTATTAAATCTGCATCTTTGAATTTCACACCAGCTCTTTCCGCTCTATCATCTATGAGCACATCGACACCTTGATCTCTCAACTTAAAATACATTTCATTAGCAAGCTTGCATTGAGAGTCATCTTTTACATTAGCGATAACGATAATTACTTCAAAGGGTGCAATTGACAATGGCCAGATTATTCCATCCTTATCATGATTTTGCTCTACAGAAGCCTGTGCGAGCCTAGAAACACCTATTCCATAGCAACCCATCCAAAAAGGCTCTTGCTTCCCTGACTCGTTAGTGAAACTTGCGTTGAGTGAAGAAGAGTATTTTCGACCTAATTGAAAAATATGTCCTATCTCAATACCTCTTTTGGCGATAAGTTTCTGAGTTTTGTCATGGAGAGAGCTGTCCCCAGGAATGGCTTTTCTTATGTCAACAACTTTTGGTAATACTCCTAATGAAGACCAAGTTGCAAAAATCGTATGATGGTCAACAATATTTGCTCCGCATACAAACGATTTTAAATTTGCAGCAGTGTGATCTACAAATCTAATGAAACTATGTTCCCATTTTGTGGATTTATCTAAATAAGAATCTTTAAGATCTGGGCCAATATATCCAATTGGAATATTATTAATACCCTCTTTATTGAATTCTTTGATAGATACCGTAGATAAGTTGATTACATTTCTATGGAGATGTTTGGTGATTACATTTATAAGTTTAACTTCATTTAACTCCTGGTCACCTCTAATGCTGATTAAAATAGGCTGATGAATATTATTATCAAATGTAGCTAATAAGATAATTACTTTGACTACTTGATCGGGTAGAAAATTTTGTTCAAGACATAAATCTTTTATCGTTGATTGACCTTTTGTTTTTATTAATTTTGGTTTGCCTTTTTCTAAAATGTTTGCCCTTGAAGGGTGAGAAGAAGCTTTTTCTTGATTTGCAGCATATTTCTTGTCAGGGCTTAATAAAATTAAGTCTTCACCTGCATCTGCAGTAACCATGAATTCTCTTGACTCAGCTCCTCCTATGGCGCCGCTGTCTGCATCTACAGCAACTGTTTCTACCCCACAGCGTTTGAAAATCCTTTCATATGCATCATTCATTTCTAAATAAGTATGTTTAAGGCTTTTTTCGTTTGCATGAAATGAATAAGCATCCTTCATGATGAATTCTCTACTTCTCATCAATCCAAACCTTGGCCTTATCTCATCTCGGAACTTGGTCTGAATTTGATATAAATTTATTGGCAATTGCTTATAGGATTGCAAAATATCTCCAGCTATTTTTGTTATTACTTCTTCGTGAGTAGGTCCGAGGCCAAGTTCTCTCTCCTGCCTGTCAATTAGATGGAACATTATCCCTTCACCTGCTGTGTAACCATCCCATCTACCACTTTGCTTCCAGATTTCTGCTGGGTGGAGTTGTGGCAACAACATTTCTAAGCACCCTTTAGCATTTAGTTCTTCTTGAACGATAGAAGTGATTTTTTTTATGACCTTTAAAAGTAAAGGCATGTATGCATATATTCCAGACGTTACTCGCTTTATATACCCCCCTCTTAGTAGTAGCTGGTGCGAAATTACTTCGGCTTCTGCTGGTGCGTCTCGCAGCGTCACCAGCATCAAGCGGGAGACGCGCATGAAACTTTCTCCTTGGATTTATCAATAACAATAATAGGCTCCTGAAAACGCCAATTGCAAAAGTGTCCTAGCAAGCTAATTGTATATAGAACTGTCTTCTTCCATCTGCTAATTTCTGACAAGTTTGCGCCTGCTGAAAAAAGATGTTCAATGTGCCGGCGTTAGATTCTTCACTCTATGAATCATCTTCTGCACAATCCAAGCTAGAAGATCAAGCCGCAAGTGCTAGCCAGGATTCGTTAGTTGGGATTGATGATGTTCAGAAATCTTTGAATAGATCTAGAGCCTCAGTGTATAGGTATACAAATACTGACCCTAGGAATCTAAACCCACCTTTTAATCCAAGGAAGTTAAACCCTGAATTTAGGAGTGATCAGAAGGACCCCTTGCTTTTTCACTCAAATGAAGTTGCTAGGTTTGCAAAAGATATTCTAAGAATTAAAGAAGTAACTGTTGAAGTACTTAATTCACCATCGACTACAACACAAAATATTTTATTTTCGATTCATGAAGAGTTGAAGCTTATAAGATTACATCTTGATCAAATGAATACTAAAGAAGAAAAGACAACTTCTAAGCCAGCAGTTAAGAACAAGTCAGTTGCTTGAACTAATCAAAGTTAGATATTTTAAATTAATAAGTTATGGTCAGATGACTTTTGTGAACATTTCTCACCTCTTGCTTTAAATATTTGATGATGAGATTGCTTTCCTAAAACTTCAAAAACTATTATTTTAATCGCTATTAGGTATAGAATTAAAAATCAATTTAAGGTTCTTTCCCCTTTCATTAATAAAAGGATGATTTAATAGTCAATCGATCTTTCTATCTTTCTATCCTTATATCTAATGGATCTAGGCTCTATCTCACCATCACCATCTCCTGGCCTGGTTAATCTAGTGGTTGAGATACCTGCTGGAAGTAGAAATAAGTATGAATATTGTTCAGAGGCTGGACTGATGGCTCTTGATAGAGTCCTTCATTCATCAGTTCGCTATCCTTTTGATTATGGTTTTGTACCAAATACGCTTGCTGAAGATGGCGCTCCTTTAGATGCACTGGTCATTATGCAGGAGCCTACGTTTGCAGGATGTTTAATCAAGGCTAGACCTATAGGTGTTTTAGATATGCATGACTCAGGAGCCTATGATGGCAAGTTGCTATGTGTTCCTGTTGCAGACCCGAGACAAAAAGGAATTACAAGTATTCGGCAAATTGCGCCCAATCAGTTAGAAGACGTGGCAGAATTTTTTAGAACATACAAAAGCCTAGAAGGCAGAGTAGTCATTATTGATGGATGGCGTGATTTTGATGCTGTTGATGAGTTACTTGTAAATTGTATCAAGGCAAGTAATTATATTAGGCCTTGCTAGTCTTAATTTATGGAAGCTTCTGTGAAAATTTTCAGCTATAGCCGCTGTGGCACTTGTAGAAAAGCAATTGATTGGTTGAATGAAAATAAGATTGAGTATCAATTGGTAGACATAATAAATTGTCCCCCTTCTAGACAAGTTTTTGTAGAGGCTATTAAGCAACTTGGTGATAGGAAGTATCTTTTAAACACTAGCGGTAAAAGCTATCGCACAATAGGATCAGATACAATAAAAAAAATGAGTGATAATGATGTTATAAAGTTATTACTATCAGATAGTAAATTAATTAAGCGCCCTTTTCTAATACATCCTAATGGAGATATTCTGGTTGGTTTTAAGAAGATTGCTTGGGAGAATTCCTTCCGGAGCTGAAATTTAAATTATCTAATTCGGCAATGATTTCACTTACCCCTGTTTGATTTTTAAATTCATTAAGGCTTGATAACTTAAGACCTTCAAGTATAGAAACTAAAAGTAATTTACTATCTTTGAGCCTTGGGTCATTCTCTAATGCAGTTGCTAACTCTTCCCAGAATTTATCAATAGTATTTATGCTTAGCTTATTAAATTCTAAGTCTTTTTTAGCAATTTGATTGCCAGCATTTTTAGATAGATCTAAAAGTGTATCTACCATGCTAGAAGCTAGTTGAAAACTTATTGCAGACTCTGCTTTTTCAACTGCTAATTTACCTTTAAGAATCTTTGGCAAGGAATTGACCTGAATGTTTTTCTGAAGTGCATACTCAAAAAGTTCGATAAGTTGATTCCTCATGTTTGGGCCAATTCTTCTAAGTATTAATGGTATCCATATTCGAAAAAATTCTGCAATCTCCGAGCTTCCTTTATCATTAATTGACTCGTAACTGCAAAGACCTCTTATTTTTGTTGGCAGAATAGGTGATCTTATAATATTTTGCATGGAGTCAATAGCTTTTATAGTTAGAACTTCAAAAATTTCAATTGCTAAAACTGATACTACCCATTGGCTGATTGCAGAACGAATAGGTTCAATTGGAATAAGCTTGCCTTGCAATATCCTCTCAGAAGTTGGAATGATTCGCAGGAACCGATAGTAAGGCAATAAAAGAGGCAAATCTAACCATCTTTTTTGTAATGATCTATGTAGGCTAATGCCTTGGAAACGGGCTTGAATTATCTTTATTTTAATAAAGATATCTAATAAAAATATAAGTTGAAAAGGAAGATCTATTTTCCATGTACGGTCTACAAAATTACCATTTCCATTGACCTCTCTTGAGTAGTTTGAGTTAATTAAAGGGATGATTTGATTTAGCCAGAAAGCCCTTTCATTCTCCCATCCTAAAGCTTTTATATAATTTAAATCCAGTAGCTTATTGTTGGCACTTTCGAAACTTGAATTACCAGATCTGCTGATAATTAGATTTCTCATGGTCATAATTTTGGCATAATCTCTTTGCTCATTTTGAGTGTTATTCTTATCTAGAATACTTGCAATTTTGAAATTAGATGTGTCAAGAAGTTTTTGTATAGACTTGCTATCTTCTTTAGAAGTAATCTTGCTATCTATCTTGTTAATTAAGGATTCAATCTCTATGCTTGATGAGTAAGCTTCGATACCTTTGAAATGATCATAGTGTTTTGTTATATCTGGTAACCATCTTAGTGATAGCACTATTGATGGTGAGTTGAATAGAAAAATAACTCGATTTGCCCAAAAGCTTCTTAATGGTAAATAGCTAATATCAAAAAGTATCCAGCTCAAGTTTATTATCGCAAGAAAGGCTATTACCTTTTCCCAATGGAATAAGAAAGTTTTATTCGACATTTTTCTACCCTCTTGCCAACGAGGAATGGCCATGATTATTTAGTCTTCACTATTTTTAGTGATTTAGTTTGTTATCTGACTATGGTAAGTAATTAAGTTCATTGAAGAGGCTTTGTGATTAAAGTTACGAAACAAAACAAACAAATAAGAAAGAGTTTCCTTGACAATGCCAACCTTACCTTTAATTTTGCAAAGTTCTGGGATTTTTGGGGACCAATCTTTGTAACTTTTTCTCTCTACGCTGGAATCAAATACTTTGTTGCAGAAGCAAGGTATATCCCTTCAGGATCGATGTTGCCAACTCTGCAGATAAATGATCGACTTGTCATAGAAAAACTTTCTTACCTTCGTAGATCCCCAAGACGTGGAGAAGTTGTTGTCTTTAAATCTCCGCATTCTTTTAATAAGGAATTGATTTCAATGCGTACAGCCCCTCTCCCTTCTGGTTTTAAATGCGCCGTTCTTAGCTTCCCTGTGATTAATTTCTTTTCAGGCCTGAGTGATCCAGCATGTCATGCATATATTAAGCGTGTTGTAGCTATTGCTGGAGATAATGTTTTCATTAATTCAGAAGGCAGAACTTTTGTTAATAGTGAATTTATAAAAGAACCTTATGTGAGTAATTTTTGCTCTACTTCAAAAGATGGATTCAATATATGTAGATCGCATGAGATAACAGTTCCACCTAGTCATGTTTTTGTTTTGGGTGATAACCGTCCGAATAGTTTGGATGGTAGATCTTGGGGAGCTCTTCCTGAAAATGAGATTTTAGGTAGAGCCGTTTGGAGGTTCTGGCCACTTAGTCGAATGGGGTCGCTTTAGTCTCAGCTCTTAAACCACAGTCGATTACTTGACCTGTGATTGTCCTATCTTTCCAAGGTTGATTTGAAGAGGAGGTTCCCAGCCTTTGATTTGAATCAAAATTATTCTGAACCCATTGTTTTTTAGGGTCAAATAGGACCCACCTGTTACTAAAGATCTTTAACTTCTCTTCGGGCAGGTTCAAAACCTTAGAAGGGCCAAAGCTAATAGCTTCCCATAATTCTTCAATAGACCATTTTGACTTCTCAATTAATTCCTGCCATAAAAATGGGAGAACCAAGTGATAGCCATTTAGGCCTGGAGCCCTTTCACTAATTGGCTTCTTCGTTTCGGCATCATCTAGTGCAACTCCACTTACAGAAACACCAGTAATTACTCCACGTCGGAGTCCTTCTTTTAATGCTAACCTATCATTTTCATTACCAAGAGATGGTACTACCCGTATACCTATATCTGTAGAGGTCAGAAATGATTGATCTGCTACTAAATGCCACCAAGACACAGTTGAAAGAGGATTGCTAGTATTTCTGGCTAACATGCGAACACCATCTGCAGTAGCTATATTCATAAGCCGAAGGTTGAGTTTTGGATATTGTTTTTGTAGTTCAAGCAATATGGCGAGTGGGATTGTCTCGCTTTCAATCGGATCTAAAGGCCATCCGGACCGAAGTGCTTCTACTGCTTCTCGGGCAATGCCATCTCCTTGAATTGTCTTGTCTCTTGGTGCAACGAGAAGGGGCTTGTCTTGAAGCTCATTTAACATGATTCCCTTTCTGAGCAACTCAATGGGAATTATCGAATCATCGTCAGCCAATCCAACAGCATTAAAATCAAGTAACTCTTTGTGAGGCGAGAGTTCTTTCCCTTTTCCTTTTTGACTAAAGCTTCCCCAGAGGTGAATTAATACATCTTTTTTATAATTGCTTAGTGGCTGTAGATATTCTGGCTTATCTCTCCAGATTGAGCCTCTTGGCAGTAGAGCTATTTGACCGTAGCCAGCCTTTGCTGCTTTGAGAAGCAAAGTGGAAATTGTTTCTACTTTGCCATTGAGATGATTCTCTAGGACTGAATGTGGGTCTACTAAGCAAGGGGCTAACAGAAGATGTTTCGCAGATATTGCTGTTATTTTCAGCTTCTTTGCTTTAACCCTGGCCTCCTCTCCAAAAGCATGGATATGGTTGTCAACAAGTAGAACACTATCGCAAACAACTTTTGTGTCAGAGCTATGAAGAATTTGAATAGGATCTAATAGATATGATTTCTTCATGAGCTTATAGGGCTCCTTGGGCTGTCGTATCAATAATACCTCCTAGGTGTGAGGTGATATTCAGACAGGTTACGACATCTGGTAACGCATTGTCTTCAGATATGTCTACTATTGAAACAGCTCCATTCCCTTGCTTGACTTTCCATATGTCAGAATTAGTTAGGCCAAGAATGTTACAAAGAATAGTTTTATTCACTGCATCATGAGCAACTATTAGGACGGTTTCATCAGGGGAAAGACTGTTGCGAATATTTTCCCAGCATTTAGTCGCACGATCGGATACGTCTTTTATACTTTCACCTTCAGGCATTTGAACATTCTCAGGAGAAGTTTGCCACGCAAGAAGTAACTCCCCCCAATCTGATTTGATTTCTGATTCAAGTTTTCCTTCCCATAGCCCATGGCTTATTTCTTTTAAATCACTTTTTGCTTTGATTGCTATAGGTGGGTGAGTTCCTAAAATAATTTTTGCCGTTTCAGTAGGCCTTGACATACAGCTACTGTAGACTCTATCGAAATTAACGTCTTTTAAAAACAAACCAGCTGCAACTGCTTGTTGCTTTCCATTGTTATTTAGAGGAACATCTATTTGTCCTTGGAATCTCCCTTCCTTATTCCAATCTGTTTCCCCATGACGAACAAGAATCATTCTTCCATGCTTGCCTTTTGAGGGAAACGTAGGTTTTAAATGAGTCGTGCTATTTAATGACTCTATTTGAACACCAACTTGGATTCTATTATCAATTTCAATATTAAAAATTGACAATGATGCATTGTCTAGTCTGATTCTCCTTAGGCCAGCTTTTGGACTGCCTAACAATTTCAAGATTAGACAACGTAGAATTGCATTATGAGCAACAAGAACTATGTTCTCATTTTTATCTGATTTATGTGTTGCAAAAATTCTACTTAAAAACCGCTCAGCTTGATCCATTAATTCTTGGATTGGGTTATAAGTAATTCCATCCTCTCGTTTAAGCGTTAGTTCATTTGGTGATTTTTTCCAAGTTTGGTATGAATTAGGAAACTTACTTTTGACTTCATCAACAGTAAGTCCGCTCCAGGGAGCTAGATCAATCTCTAGAAGATCATTGTCAATAATGAGATTTTTGCTTGTTGAGTGAACTCGTAGTAATTCGGAGGCAGTGTCTGAAGCCCTTCTAAGGGGAGAACTGTAAATTGCATGAATTGGTAGTCCTTTCAGTGCTTCTCCTATCTTTGAAGCTTGTGAAACCCCTTCTGGCGTAAGTGTTGAAAGATCATTTCGACCTTGTATTCGTTTTTCACGGTTGTAACTACTTAAACCATGACGTATTAGTAGAAGGCGTAAGGTCATTGGCAGAGGTTTTTTACGAATTCATCCGATGGATACTCTGCCAACCTAATGTTGATTTGGGAATGAGGGTTGAATTTTGCTCATTTCGTTTCTTTGAGCCTATTTTTCATGAGGAAAACTACCCCTGGCTGGAAAGTTTTGTTGGCAATTTTTTCTATTTTGCTAACAGTTCTGGTTTGGCAACGTGGTTTGCAAGAAAGCTTTGACAGGCCTTCTGTTAGTCCAAAGCTTGCGCTTAATCAAAGAGAGATGGCTCTTTTAGCAGAACCTTCACTCCCGAGCATTTTAAGACAATTGTTAGTTGGAGAAGATCCAAAAATAGAACTAAAAAAAACTCTGAGTAGTGTTGATGTTAATGACCTTGATGCTAGGGAGAAGCTTTTACTTGCTTCTATCGAATCATCGGACACTGAACTTCGCTACCTTCTAAATGATAATTTTTCAGAGCCATCTCTTGAGAAAATCAGAGTTAATTTATTAGATAGTCTTCAGAAGCAAAACAACTCCAAAGTCAATGATTTTTTGGAGAACCTTCAAGTTGTGAAAGCAGATCCATTGTTATATAGGCTTACGTGTCTTTCTATAGGTGGACCTCCTGAAATCTGTTATGAGGCAAGCACTTCAAGGCAAATGGCTGTGAGGTTAATCCTCAGTCAATTGCTGCCTCTTCTAGCAACATTGTTAGGGATATTTCTATTGATTTGGCAGGGGTGGATTTTTGTTCGCAAGACATCTCTCCCATGGCCAGATGTTTATTCCCTCCCTCTCTCAACCATTGATTTGGTGCTTTTAGTAGCAGGTGGCTTTGTTGTATTAGGAGAACTCATTACTCCTCTTCTGACATTACCTTTAAGTGAAGTTTTTATAAAAGAAGTCCCTAGCCCTTTAAAAGAGTCTTTGAAAGTATTAATTGGATACATTGCAATGACTGTGCCACCCTTGTTAATCCTTAATCAGCAGGTCAAGAGTCTTAATCTCGAGGTGGTAGAAGGTGGTTGGATTCAATGGGGATTTGGATCTTTTTGGAAATCATTTCTTGAGGCTTTAAAAGGATGGCTAATGGTGATGCCTTTGGTGCTTTTGGTAAGTTGGCTAACAACCTTCTTCTTTGGAGATCCAGGAGGGAGTAATCCCTTGCTGGAAATGGTTTTAAGTAGTCGGAATTTTTGGGCTTTATCGGTTCTTTTTGTCACAACTGTGTTTATGGCACCACTCTTTGAAGAATTAGTTTTTAGAGGAGTTCTATTACCTGTTTTACTTAACAAACAAGGCCCAATATTAGCAATAGTTGTTAGCGCCTTAGTTTTTGCATTGGCACATTTAAGTGTTGGTGAAATGCCACCACTGTTTGTATTGGGAATGGGACTTGCGATTTTACGATTAAGCTCTGCACGTTTATTGCCATGCGTTCTTATGCATTCTTTGTGGAATGGAGTTACTTTTGTAAATTTATTAATACTCAGTGGTTAAGTAAAATTTTTTAATCAGAATATTTAGCATTGACTTGCATGGTCCTGAAGCTAATGGTTGACTTAATTAAGGGCTAATATTTTTAGTGGTTACTTTTAAGCATACAAAATCAGAATTGAGCTTTCAAAAGAATTGTTCACAAAAAGCAGTTGCTTTATTTAAAGCTTCATTTGCTACTAATAATATCTTAAGAAAGTATCCATTGTTATTAAACTTGCATAGAGGTATAGATGGCGCTCTTGCCGGAATTATTATTTCTGGCGCGGTCCTAACTAGCTTGGCGTTGCATTCTCAACATCTTTGGACACTTAATTTTTCTAGACTTCATCTTACAAGAGACTTGATTCATCGAATTGAAGAGTCAACAGCAACATTAGAGAAATATTTTCTTGCAAGCGCTTCTCCTCCCAATGCTCTGGTCCCAACTACGTCTGCTCATCTGATTTATGTTGACAAACCTCGAGAAAGACAAACTCGATTTAAGGATTTTTTAGGGACTATTGGTCGAGAGATCACCTCTTTAGTACACCCAAGTTCCAATGGCTATTAATGGTAATTAAAAATCCCCGCCGTACTTCTCTTTTGAGAAAGAAACGCCTCAAAGTTGTTCCACTTTCTCCAATCCCGTCTTTTAGATTAAAGCTCACATTCTCTCTTCTTTGTTTGGCTTTATTGGGTTTAATGGGTAGAATTGCCCGGTTGCAATTAGTTGAGGGCTTTGCGCTAGAGGCACGTGCTCGCGATTATCAAACAAGAAAAATTGAACCATTAGGGAGGAGGCGTTCCATTGTTGATCGTCGAGGAAGATTGATTGCACTTGATGAGAAGAAGTATAGATTATATGCACACCCTGCAAATTTTAAATTTGTTGGAGATTTACAAGGTGTATTTCGGAGACCTGAGGAGGTTGCAGCAAGACTAGAGAGTGTCTTGCCGTTAACTAAGAAGAAATTAATTGAGGCTTTTTATGCTGAAGAAACAGGTGTGAAAATAATTGAGGGATTGACGCCAATTATTGCATCGAAGATAGAAAATCTACGCATTGATGGATTAGACTTAGAACCTTATGTACAGAGGATCTACCCCCAAGATGACTTGTTCTCAAACGTTGTTGGTTTTCTAGATTACGATCGTATTCCTCAAGCTGGCCTCGAGTTAAGTTTAAACAATGAGTTGTTGCAGAAAGAAAAATCTAGAAGCTATAGGTTTGGGAGGGACGGCACTCCTTTGCCAACTGATATAGAAGCTGGTGTATTTGCTGTTGACAAGGATCATGTTAATTTGACTCTTGACGCACGATTGCAAGAGGTTGCTATTAATGCTCTTAGAGAGCAGTTGGCTTCTTGGAAGGCCAAGAAAGGAGTCGCAATTGTAATGAATGTCGAAAACGGTGAGCTTTTAGTTTTAGCATCAACTCCGACTTATGATCCCAATAAATATTGGGAATATAAGTCAACTTTATATAAGGAGTGGTCTGTTCAAGAATTATTTGAACCAGGGTCAACTTTTAAACCTATAAATCTTGCATTGGCACTTGAGGAAGGCGCAATTGAACCGAATGGAACGGTCTATGATTCAGGTATTGTAAATGTTGGAGGCTGGCCTTTAACTAATTGGAACAAGAAGTCCAATGGACTTCTTGATTTTGCAAAAGTTCTTCAAGTTTCTAGTAATGTTGGGATGGTGAATATTATGCAAAAGCTTAACCCTTCAAATTATTGGGAACGATTAAATCAGTTAGGAATAAGTAGAGCACCTATAACAGATTTACCAGGTGCCGTTCCAGGCCACCTTAAGGAGAAAGAGCTTTTTTTGAAGCAACCTATTCATCAGGCAGTTGCTTCGTATGGACAGGGCTTTTCCATAACACCATTGAAGCTAGTTCAACTACATGCTTTAATTGCAAACGGTGGAAGACTAGTGGAGCCTCATATAAGAAAAAGCTTTCCTGCTTCAATCACTACTTCTAAGGAGACAAATAAGAAGGATGAATTACTCTTAAGTCCTGATGCAACTAGAACTGTGCTGGGTTGGATGGAATCAGTTGTTGAGAATGGAAGCGGTAAAGGTGTGAAAATCGAAAATTATCGAATAGGTGGAAAAACTGGAACGGCGGATCAAACAAATGATGGAATTAATTATGATTCTAAAATATGTAGCTTTGTGGCCATTTTGCCACTAGAACAGCCTAGGTTCGTTGTCGCAGTGGCAGTAGACAGCCCCAAAAGACCATATGCTTATGGTTCTACCGTTGCTGTGCCAGTGGCTAAAAAAATTATCGAAAGTTTAATTGTTGTTGAAAAGATTCCTCCCATAAATAATCAGACTAATTTTCTATCCGCCCAGGGTTAAGGCTGTTGAAAGGGATATATAAGGATGAAATAACCATCCAAAATCGCTAGTTTAGGTTAAATAAAAGAAACGGGTACAAAACATGGCGAGTTTGCTTGAACAGCTTTCATCAATGACTGTTGTAGTGGCTGATACGGGTGACTTAGAGGCAATTCGTGACTTCCAGCCAAGAGATGCAACAACTAATCCATCTCTGATCTTGGCTGCTGCGCAGATACCTGCCTATCAGGATTTAATTGATCAAGCACTTAAGTCTTCTAGAAAAATAATAGGCTCTCAAGCATCATCTGATGAAGTCGTTAGCGAAGCAATTGATGAGGTATGTGTAATTTTCGGCAAAGAAATTCTTAAGATTATTCCTGGGAGAGTTTCGACTGAGGTTGATGCTCGGTTGAGTTTTGATAAGGATGGAACTATTAATAAGGCACGTAAAATTATTAATCTATACAAACAAGATGGAATCAATGAGGACAGAGTCCTCATCAAAATTGCATCTACTTGGGAAGGTGTTAAAGCTGCTGAGGTTTTAGAAAAAGAGGGAATTCACTGTAACTTAACCTTGCTATTTGGCTTTTCACAGGCTATCGCATGTGCAGAAGCAGGCGTGACGTTAATTTCACCTTTTGTAGGCCGTATTCTAGATTGGTATAAGGCAGAAACTGGTAAGGAGTCTTATCCAGGTAACGAAGACCCTGGTGTGATTTCAGTATCAAAGATTTATAATTATTACAAAGCTCATAATTATAAGACTGAGGTAATGGGAGCAAGTTTTAGGAATGTTGATGAGATATTAGAACTAGCAGGATGTGACTTGCTAACAATATCTCCAAAGTTTTTAAAGGAATTGGAAAATGATAATTCAGATTTAATTAGAAAGCTGGACCCTATAGAAGTATCTGGCTCTTCAGATAGGATTCATTTAAATGAAGTTGATTTTAAGATAATGCTAGAATCAGATCGCATGGCTTCTGAGAAACTTCAAGAGGGAATTGTTAACTTTAGCAAGGCAATCGAGCAATTAGAGATACTATTAAAAGAAAGACTTTGTTCTATTGAGAGTGACACTGAAGTTATCTTAAGTGCAAGGTAATCAGATGAACTAGAGTAAATACTTCATTTTTTAAACATTTAATTATCTTTGCAAGAGCAATCTTTTTATAACTCTTTGAGCAATATCTCCATATCCCATCTCTCCAGATAGTATTTGTGCAATTCTTTGAGGAGCTGTTGGTCTTTTAATCCCCAGATTATACCCAATCTTTGGAAATCGGTAGAAAACTTGAGATATTCTTCTTCCCCAAGCCATAGAATCTCCCCATTTTTTCTTCATTGAAAATGTGTAGTTTCTTAAGTCAGTTGTGTCTCCTTTTAGCCAACAATTTATGCATTTTGCAGCTTCACATCCACTAATTAAAGAAGGTCTCAAGCCTTCAGCTAGAAATGGATCGCATAGAGATGCTGCGTCACCAACCACTACTATGCCTTCCCCGTGAAGAGAACTGTGACCATTCCATACTCTCAATTTAGAATCCCTTCTTATCCCAGCATCTTGCTCGAAACCTAAGTTTGGGAGCAGTTGGTTGAGTATTTGCTTGCTGTCTGAGAACTGATTGCCAATGAATGTACCTACTCCAATGTTCACAGAGTCTTTTAAAGGAAAAGCCCATGCAAAACCATGATGAACCAATCCAAATTCAAATCTTGAAGTATTTGACTTTAATAAACCTCTGCCCTGTAATCGGACAGAAGTTGTAGAAGCATAATGAAGTTTTCTTGGGCCAATCTTAAATTTTTCAGCCCAAGGTGAACTTGATCCATCTGCAATTACTAAGCATTTACATTCAATTTGGCGACCATCCTTGGAAATGACCTGCCATCTACTGTTGTTTTTCTGTATATCTTTCACTTCAAATGAATTAAAAAAATCTGCCCCTTGATCAATTGCATGTTGGAGGAGGAGCTCATCGAGTCTTTCCCTTCTGGTTATCCAAAAAGGGGAGTCTCCTGGAAGCTCTGCAATGACTTGATCTGATAAGCACCAGCTGAATTCGACTCTTCTAATAACTTCCTCAACTGCTTCCTCCAGCGAGAATGGATATAATTTTTGTACTGATGCGGCCATCCCTCCACCACAAGACCGCAAAGGGAAACTTGAATTCTTCTCAACAAGAGCTACTTTATTCCCAGTATTTGCTAAGTGAAAAGCGGTTGAACAACCAGCTGCACCTCCCCCAATAATTAAAACATCAGTAGAAGTCACACTTTTAAAATTTCTTGTTCTTTCTTTGAAAGATTCTTTTCAATTTCCTTGATATATTTATCAGTTAGCTTTTGTATCGAATCTTGTTGATCACGACTTTGATCTTCCGATAAATCACTGTCTTTCTCTGATACTTTAATCTTTTCAATTGCATCTCTTCTAATGTTGCGAAGAGCTATTTTTGCTTCTTCAGCATATTTTGAAGCTAACTTGCAAAATTGTTTTCTCCTTTCTTCTGTTAAGGGAGGGACATTTATACGAATTATCTTTCCATCATTGTTAGGTGTAAAACCAAGGTCGCTTGTAGAAATAGATTTTTCTATTAGTGCTAATGAACTTAAATCAAACGGTTGTATTGCAATAGTTTGTGAGTCTGGAGTTGAAATAGTTGCTAAGGATTTTAGAGGTGTATCTACCCCATAATATTCTACTGTTAGGCGATCTAAAAGAGATGTATTCGCTCGACCAGTCCTTATTGTATTGAAGTTGCGTTGAGAAGCTTCAACAGATTTCTGCATGTTTAATTCGACTTCTTTAGTAACCATTTGATTCCTTTGAAATTAATGAAGAAAAAATCATTTAAAAGAAAGATTAGCTTGAATTTCCAATACGTGATCCTATTGCTTCTCCTGCTACTGCTTTATTAATATTTCCTGGCTCGAAAATATTAAAAACTATTATGGGTATTTTATTATCTTTACATAGGGCAATGGCAGTACTATCCATTACAGCTATTTCTTGACTAAGTACATCTTGAAAAGATAATGAATCATATTTAATAGCATCTGAATATTTTTTGGGATCCTTGTTATAAACTCCATCTACCTTAGTGGCTTTAAATATAACATCAGCATTTATTTCGGCAGCCCTTAGTGCAGATGTCGTATCTGTTGTGAAGAATGGATTCCCACAGCCACCTCCAAAAACTACTACCCTGCCTTTCTCAAGATGCCTTATTGCTCTACGGCGAATATATGGCTCAGCGATTTGTTGCATTTCAATAGCTGTTTGTACTCTAGTTGGAACGCCTGCTCTTTCTAAACCATCTTGAAGTGTGATTGCATTCATGACTGTGGCCAACATCCCAACATAGTCTGCTGTCGCTCTATCCATTCCTGCAGAAGATCCTTTGAGACCTCGAAAAATATTTCCACCTCCAACAACAATCGCTAGTTGTGTTCCTACATCAACCACTTTTGAAACATCTTTCGCAATTGATTGCACTATCTCGGGGTCTATCCCATATGGCTTGGTTCCCATTAGGGCTTCGCCACTAAGTTTTAAGAGTACTCTTGAGTAAGCCATTAACTGTCAAGTTCTAAATGACAGTAGCAAGGGATTTATCTTTCGCTTGATCTCAGATGGATTTGTTCGTGAGATCAGACACATCAACATGAATGTGAATCTATTTCACCTTAATGAATCTCTTATATTCCTAATAGACCTTAGTAGAAGTAGAAAGGAGATATTAAGTTCAGTGATTGAGCTCAATTTGCTGTCTCTTAAGTTTAAAAAACAATTAATGAAAAATTATTCTATTTTTAAAATTCAACTCCTTGCTGGGCTTTTATACCTTGCTCTTTGAAAGGATGTTTAATTAGATTCATCTCAGTCACAAGGTCAGCAACCTTTATTAGCTCTTCTTTGGCACCTCTTCCAGTTAAAACAACATGAGTCAACTTAGGCCTTTGCATGATTCCCTCTATAACTTTATTAACTGAAAGGTACCCAAGCTTTATAGCTATATTCACTTCATCAAGAATGACTAACTTATAGTTAGAACTTGATAGATACTCTAGAGATTGCTCCCAGGCTAAGGCCGCTAATTCCTTGTCTCTTTGTCTGTCTTGTGTCTCCCAAGTAAAGCCTTCACCTAATGCATGCCATTTAATTTGTTCACCATAGATTGTAAAAGCTTTTGACTCTCCCGGCTCCCAGCCACCTTTGATAAATTGAACGATTGCTACATTTTCGCCATGTCCTAAGCACCTAATCGCCATTCCAAGAGCAGCTGTGGTTTTCCCTTTCCCTTGACCTGTAAAAACAATTTTCAGGCCTTTCTCTAGTCCTCTCTCGGATACTCTTTTACTTTGAACTTCTTTGCGTTGTTGCATTCTTTTTTTATATTTGTCTTCATTAGAATTCTTATTCGAAAAACCACCAATACCAAGCCTCTCTGATTCTTGATCAAGACTTTCTAGTGATTTTTTGCTTTTTGGGATTTCTCTACCCATTAATAAATTAAACATTTTAATAATTTATCTTTAAAGTTTAATAGCTTAATTCTTTTAACATTAATAGATTATGCACTCAAAGCTTTATCAACTGCTTTTTGTTGGTCTCTCCGAGTAATCCAATGATGATAAGTTTTAGTGTGAATAGCTACAGAGTGGCCCATCATTCTTGCTGACACTGTATCGGGAAGACCAATATGAATTGTTCGAATAGCCCAAGCGTGTCTAAGATTGTAAGGAGTAAGAGGTAATTGATATCTTCTGAATTGCTCCGAAACTCTTCTCCCTACATTTTGTAATGTTGTTTTTGTTAGATCAGTTGTAATTGCTGGAAGAAAATCCTCTTTATTAGAAATCTCATTTAATTTAAATTTGTTTACCCACTCAGGGTGAAAGGGCCAGACTTGATGTTCACCAGTCTTTGTACTAGGGAAGACCCTTAATATTCTATCCCCACCTTCCATAAGGCATGATAAGTCACAAAAAAATACCTCGTGATTTCTTAGCCCATAAGTAGCCATTAACCCATATACTGATTTCCATTTTGGATTAGGTATCATTTTATATACTTCTTCTATTTGCTTATCACTTGGCAATTTCCTGAACTGTGCTTTATGTAAACCATAGCCATAAGCGAGTGATCTCCAATTACTTGGAAGCTGAATTTTGCAATAGTCTCCAAGTGCTTTGAGGCTAATTCCACATTGTTGCCTGCTTCGACTATTCTCTGCATAACTCTTTAAGGTTTCGATCAATAAAGCTTTACTTAGCTTTCTATTGCTCTTAGCAGCTATTACCTTAAGTCTTTGTAGATATGGAAGATATGAAGAGCCCCAATTTGTTCTAGTACTGGCTTTTGACCCTTTTCGCGTTGGATTATTAAAGAAATTTGATTTAAACTCATCAATTACTTCTTCGATATTGGACTGATTATTTTTAGCAGTCGAATTAGATTTACTTTGAGACCAATTTTCCCAATTAAATTGATTATGTTCAATTTGAAGATAAAGGAAATTAAGGGTTTTTGCAGCTTGCTCCAAACCTGTTTCATTGGGCTCAAGACCTAAACTAATTCGTTGATCTTTTGTTTCGTTGGGGTTGTCTTGGCATGGCAGTGGACCTCTTAGACTAAGTCGATGCCCTCGTTTCTCAATGCGAAGCTTTATACCTTTTTGAGCAAGCTTTTGATTGATATTCAGAAGTTCACTTTTGAAACTCATTGGTTTAAATAGTTATAGATACATTGACGTCGTTCCGCGTTAAGCTCAACCCCTAAGGAAGATTTTTTAATGACTCGTGTAGGCGTACTTTTAATGAATCTTGGGGGTCCTGAGAGAATTAAAGATGTGGGACCATTTCTTTATAATCTCTTTTCAGATCCAGAGATAATTAGAATCCCTATTAAGTTGTTCCAGAAGCCTTTAGCTTGGTTTATTAGCAGTCTTAGAAGTTCAAAGTCTCAAAAAGCTTATCAGGCAATTGGTGGAGGTTCTCCTTTGCGAAGAATTACTGAGCAACAAGCTAGAGAGTTGCAAAGTGAACTTCGAAAAAGGGGGATTGAAGCAACTAGTTATGTTGCCATGCGCTACTGGCATCCTTTTACAGAGTCAGCTGTTGAAGATATCAAGGCAGATAAAATTAGTGAAGTTGTAGTACTTCCGCTTTATCCCCACTTCTCAATTAGTACTAGTGGTTCAAGCTTCAGAGAGTTACGTCGTTTGCGTGAATCTGACAATGCTTTTAAAAATTTATCTATAAGGTGCATTCGAAGTTGGTTTGATAATCCTGGGTACATTGAGGCTATGGCAAAGCTAATAGAAAAAGAAATAGTTTCTTGTTCATCCCCAGAAAAGGCTCATATTTGCTTTACTGCTCATGGTGTGCCTAGAAGTTATGTGGAAGAAGCAGGAGACCCTTATAAGGATGAAATAGAAGATTGTTCTTTATTGATTATCGATAGGGTTGAAAGATCTTTAGGCTTTAGTAATACATACACCCTTTCTTATCAAAGCAGGGTTGGCCCAGAAGAATGGCTGAAGCCATATACAGAGGATGTTTTGGAAGAGCTTGGTTCTAATGGCATAGAAGAGTTGATTGTTGTTCCCATAAGCTTTGTTAGTGAACATATAGAGACACTTCAGGAGATAGATATTGAGTATAAAGAAATTGCTCTTAAGCATGGAATAGTTAATTTTAGAAGAGTTAAGGCACTAGATACTGATCCAGCTTTTATTAAGGGTCTTGCTGATTTAGTAACTTCTTGTTTGGAAGGTCCTGAAATAAGTCTTGATGCAGCTGCTAAATTGCCAGATAAAGTTAAGCTTTACCCTCAAGAAAAATGGCAATGGGGTTGGAACAATAGCGCAGAAGTTTGGAATGGGAGGGTTGCAATGTTTGTTTTTATTGTTTGTCTTTTAGAGCTAGTGATAGGGAATGGGCCCTTACATTTTATTGGATTACTTTGAGAATTTGTTCTTTTAGAAAATCAATTTTGGAAAATGGAATGTTTATAAGAGTTTAATCTTTTCAATCTCTATATCGTTTTTCTAGTCAAAAGAACATTATCCATATAACATCATTTATGACTAACTGTTCTATATCGTGACACTGTCGTCTTTACATTTAGGTCTAGATGATTCTGCGAATCAGGAGCGAAAACAGATTTTAGGGGCAGATGCCCTTATGGACTCTCTTCGAAGGCATGGGGTAGATACTGTTTTTGGCTATCCAGGAGGTGCGATTCTTCCTATATATGATGCTGTTTATAAAGCAGAAAGACAAGGATGGCTTAAGCATATTCTTATTAGACATGAGCAAGGTGGTTCTCATGCGGCAGATGGTTTCGCTAGAGCTACAGGAAAGGTCGGAGTTTGTTTTGGTACGTCAGGCCCAGGCGCAACAAATTTGGTTACTGGCATAGCAACTGCCCAAATGGACTCTGTACCTTTAGTTGTTATTACTGGTCAAGTCCCAAGACCGGCTATTGGAACAGATGCTTTTCAGGAAACCGATATTTTTGGAATTACTTTGCCAATTGTGAAACATTCTTGGGTAGTAAGAGATCCCTCTGAAATTGCATCTGTTGTTGCACAAGCTTTTTTTATTGCATCATCTGGTCGGCCTGGACCTGTACTCGTTGATATTCCTAAGGATGTAGGACAAGAATTGTTTGATTACATCCCAGTTGAACCTGGCTCAGTCATCCCAGCTGGATTTAAGACCTCAGTTTCTGCAGATTTTAATTCTATTAATAGTGCGCTTGATTTAATTCAGGAGTCTGAGCGCCCATTACTTTATGTAGGAGGGGGAGTTATTGCTTCAAGTGCGCATGAAAATTTGGCCGAATTAGCAAAACGTTATCAATTACCGGTGACAACAACATTGATGGGGAAGGGTGCATATGACGAACGTGATGAACTCTCTGTTGGAATGTTAGGTATGCATGGCACGGCTTATGCGAATTTTGCAGTTACTGAATGTGATTTACTTATAGCAATTGGAGCACGTTTTGATGATAGAGTTACTGGCAAGTTAGATACATTTGCACCAAGAGCAAAAGTTATTCATTTTGAGGTAGATCCAGCCGAGATTAATAAAAATAGAATTGCTGATGTAGCTGTTTTAGGAGACTTAAGTGATAGTCTTGGTAAGCTACTTGAAGTTAGTAAGAAAAGAAAAGTTAGACAAAATACGAGTCAATGGTTGGAGCAAATAAACTCATGGAAGGAGAAGTATCCACTTTTAATTCCTACTAAGGAAGGTGAATTATACCCTCAGGAAATATTAATAGAGATTAGAGATCTGGTGCCAGATGCATATATAACGACAGATGTTGGACAACATCAAATGTGGGCTGCTCAATATTTAAGGAATGGACCCCGACAATGGATTAGTAGTGGAGGCTTAGGTACTATGGGTTTTGGCATGCCAGCAGCTTTAGGCGTTCAAGTTGCATTGCCTAATGCCAAAGTTATTTGCATTGCCGGAGATGCAAGTATCCTAATGAATATTCAAGAATTGGGCACTATTTCTCAGTACCAATTAAATACAAAAATAATTATTATTAATAATCATTGGCAAGGAATGGTTCGCCAGTGGCAACAACGTTTCTATGATGAGCGTTATTCAGCCACTAACATGTTAAAAGGTGAGCCTGATTTTGTTGCTCTAGCAAACGCATTTGATATTGGTGGTATTTTAATTAAAGATCGAAAAGATTTAAGGACTAAGTTGCAAGAGGCATTTGAACAGCCAGGACCAATGTTAGTAGATGTTCATGTTAGAAGAGATGAAAATTGTTACCCTATGGTTCCTCCTGGGAAAGGTAATTCTGAAATGGTTGGATTGCCTGATCAAAACTGATTACAAATTTTCTTGAAATGTGCTCACCTTTAAATTTTATTTATTGACACAGTGCTATGAAATTAATTTTATGTACTTTGTTGATTTTCTTTATTTTTCCATTTAGAGCATTGTCTGCAGAAGTTCTTCAGGTTACAAGTTCATTGATTCTTCAGATTGGAGATAATAATAGGAACTACAAAGTAAAAATTGCTTGTATAAGTGTTGATGAATCTAAGGGAGAAGATGCGATTGATTGGCTTAAGAATGAGTTGCCAAGACATACAAAAGTAAACTTTTTCCCAAAAGGATCTGAAGATGGAATTTTACTTGCAAGAGTAACTAGTCTTAATTCAGGCAATGATATTGCATCGCAAATGGTTAAATTAGGCCATGCCAACTCTATATGCTAATTACTTTAATTGCTAAGGATTATTATTTAAATGTTCTTGATTGAATAAAACTCCATTGTCTTGACCTTGAATGTTCTCTTCGCCAAGACTCAAACATATGCGCTTCTTTAAAAGTACAGTTTGAATTGATGCTGACCTGATTGGCAGCAATGCCCTCTAAAAGGAATTGCTTTTTTGCAATTTCCCTGATATCTAGAAGATACTTATGTTCTTTTTTATCTAAATTTATACAGTTAATGCTTATCATATAGTTCAGAATATCTTTCCTCGAAACATACTTCATCTTTCCTATACTTTTATACATTTTCATTACTAGCTCTTCGTCAACTTGATAGTTGGAGCCACTTATTGCTGGACCGATTGCAACTACAATATTTTCCCTGTTGGATCCACAAAGTTCAAATTTCCTGATAGTATCTTTTACGATTTTTTGCACTAAACCTTTCCACCCTGAATGGATTGCGGCTGCGTGCCCCGTTTTTGAATCTCCAATTAGAATTGGCATGCAATCTGCTGTATAAACCCACAAGCTTTGAGAATGATTATCGCTAATGATGCTGTCTGCTTTTATTCGTTTTGTCGTATTGGTTTTAGAGGCATTTATTACTCTGTTGCTGTGGACTTGCTTTAGGAAGTGAATGCTGGTGTCACCGCCTATCAAGTTTAATAATTGCTCGGGTTCATTTTTGCCAACCTTTTTTGTAAAGAAAGCATGCTTAAACCCCTTCTCTAAAAGAAGATTTGATTGCAAGAATACTGATCCTTGGCAAGTAACTTTTATCCATTCTTTACTTTTGGTTTGATTATTATTTTTAATCAATGCATTTAAGAAATCATTAAAGCATTACATTATATAGTTAATATCCTTTAGCATCCAGAATCCCTTGAAATTCTGCTCTTCTGGTGAAGTTTGAATTGCTATAAATTGAATCCCGTCCCCATTTTTCTTAGATTGATTTAAATGATTATTGACTTGTTGAGCATAGTCTTTGCTCATGTCAGTAACTAGCCATCTATCTTCTTGCCCAGCGTCCAAAAGCAGTTGATTGTTTTCAACTAATAGCCTTACGGGTTCCACTCCACTTAGCCATGCAGAGACCGCCAATGCTCTTGTCTTGCTAAATAAACGAAGGCCAGGAATTTGAGTGTTTTCATTGAGTGATTCTTTAATAGGTAGCAGTGAATTGAATTCCATGGCCCATTCCTTGGCTTCACGTAAGCTTCCCAATGACATAGAAGAGAAACTCCAAGCATCCCCTCGTAAGGCTTCTGGTAGAGGTACTGGCTGATTAATTATCCCAATGTTACTAGGCAGTATTGGGCCTGAGATGAAACCAGGCTCATTGGGATATACATCTTTTTCTCTTTGCTCTAACCATTCAAAAAGCGAGAATGTTCTTCTGCTTTCAAGAACTTCTAGTCCAACTTTCTCTGCGGCTCTTTTTATCATTGTTTTCATTGATGTTCGCCAGCAACGAACTTTTTTTGGCAGTTCCCATCCTTGCTTTTGAGCTTCGTTTAAGGCTTCTTGAAGAGATTGACTTAGCCAGATTGAGTTAACTTCATTGGAAGGACATTTTTTTTCCCAACGAAAGGTTTTCTCTCCAGAGAAGTCCTGAGTGCTAGAGATTAGTAATTCCCATCGTTTCTTTCCGTCAATTTCTATTATTGGTCGAGAAAAGAAGTCAACCTCCCAATCAGCAGATTTAAGCTTTTTATTTTCCGGCACTAATGAAGCATTACTCATTTTAGTTCTTCTTCTTCTTCTTCTTCTTTGGGCTTCAGAATGGTTTGAGCTTTTTTAGCACGATCTTCAGCCTCTCTTAAAACCTTGTCTTTCTCAATGAGAATTTCACCCGGGAGACCTTCAAGCATTGCTGTATTTAGTCCAATTCGCCCCCTCCCAGGATCAAGATCAGTAATTAAAGCTTTAACTTGATCGCCTTGATCAAAAACTTCTCTCAGTGACCTTAGGCTTCCATTTGTAATCATAGATTGATGCAGGAGCCCGCTGATTCCTCCAAGGTCTACAAAAAAGCCATAAGGCTTAATTGAAATTATTTTTCCTTCAACAAGTTGTCCTATCTGAAGTTTGGAAAATTTTTCTGCAGTGGCTGCTTTCTTTTCTGAGAGTATAAGTTTTCTATTGTCTGGGGTGACTTCAATAAAGGCAACATTAAGCAACTTCCCAACAAGTGATTCATGTTTTTCCCCCTCGTTAAGTTGGGATCTAGGAATGAAACCTCTTAGACCTTCAAGATCGCAAGTTACTCCTCCACGGTTGAAACCATTTATTTTCACTTCTACAACTTTTCCTTCTTTTGCAAGCTGAAGAGCCTTGTCCCAACTTTTACGAAGAGCTAATGCTCTGCAGCTAATGGTAACCATCCCATCAGCATTTTGTTCCCTCGTTACTAATACCTCGACTTCAAGCCCTTTTTGAAAGCGTTCCTTTAGATTTGTTATTACTCCAAGCCCACATTCACTTTTAGGCATAAAGCCAGGAGCTTTGCCGCCAATGTCAACATAGACCCCGTCACTTTCGACTCCAATAACTGACCCTTTCGCTATCTCTCCTGTATTCCCGATTGGTTCGTTTTCTTCTAAAGCAGCTAGGAAAGCTCCTTCATCAAAGTCAAATTCATCAACTTTCCTTTCAGAAAAATCTTCTAAATTGTAACTAGGTGATTCTGGTTTGTTTCGCTGAGGAAGGTTTTCTTGAGCAAGAAGATCTCCCATGGTCAGCTCTACTGAAGATTGGGATCCAATCTCAACCTGAATATCATTGCCTTGATTTAAAATCTGCAAAGGTTTTGATGGAGATACAAGAGTTTTACCACTGGTGTCTTTAGTAGAATTTGTTCTCTTGAGTTCAGCATTATCTTTTGCATTATTAGAGTCAAGATCTTCTTGTGATTGAACCTCATCTTTTCTACTAATATGCATTACCTGCAAAGGTTTTCGCAAATCACTTTGCTCTTTCCTTGGAGGATTGGGTTTTTTAGGTTGAGGGCTTCCTGATCCGGCCATTGGGCCTTATGGGGGTTTATCAATAAGTCATTCTTGCAGGAAAAGTTAAATTATTTCATGTTTGGAGGTTATTTCTATCAGTTCTCAATTACGAAATTTGGCTTTTCTTAGCTGGCCTGATGCTTCTAAGGCTGCTTTGAAAGAGGGATCTACCATTGTTTGGCCATTTGGTGCATGTGAACAACATGGACCACAATTACCTTTGATTACAGACACTTACTTCGCTGAAAGTGTTTTGTTTGAAGTTCTTGAAGGATTGCCAAAAGATTTTCCTATTTGGTCTTTACCTCCCCAAACAGTTGGTTTTTCCCCAGAGCATTTGGGCTTCCCTGGGACATTGTCTTTGTCAGGCAGTTTAATGATGGAAATTGTTAGTGAAATAGGGAAACAGTTAGCAAACATGGGATTTCAAAGACTTGTACTTTTTAATGCGCATGGAGGGCAGATAGGTCTTTTGCAAGCAATAGCAAGAGAATTAAGAATTCAGTGCCCTTCTATGGCTGTTTTGCCATGCTTCTTGTGGAGTGGGGTTGATGAATTAAAGGATTTAATTCCTAATAGAGAGGTTGAACAAGGATTGCATGCTGCTTTAGCTGAAACCAGTTTGATGCTTTCATTTGATCCCAAGCTTGTTGGAGATCTCAGGCCATATGATGGTGATTTCAAAACTTGTAGTGATCCAAGTATGAAAGTTCCCAAAGGTTGGAGCCTTGAAGGAGCAGCTCCATGTGCATGGCTAACTAAAGAATTGAGTCAGTCAGGAGTAATTGGAGATAGTCGTGGAGCTAATCCCAAGTTGGGAGATAGTTTAAGAAAAGTATTGGTAGACCATTGGTTGGGATTGTTTTTGAACCTTATGAACAGTAAATGGCCCCCTGTTGATAATTCGAGAAAATTAAATACCAATAATTGATAAAGAAAAATGTCGCTATTTTGCTTTTAATTCTGTACAGTGCCGCATAATGTGAATTTCAAAAATCATGCCGACCCTAGAATCTACAGAGGTTGCAGTTAATAATGACTTAGAGGCTTGTCTTCCAGATTTCTCCTCAGAGGGGTATAAAGACGCCTATAGCAGGATTAATGCAATTGTTATTGAAGGAGAGAAGGAGGCTCATGAGAATTATCTTTCGATAGGGAATCTTATCCCTGACAAGGCAGATGAGTTGAAGAAGCTAGCGGTGATGGAGCTAAAGCATATGAAAGGGTTCACTGCTTGTGGAAGAAATCTTGGTGTAAAGGCTGATATGCCGTTTGCTGAAGAATTCTTTGCACCTTTACACGGTAATTTTCAGAAAGCTTTTAAAGAGCAGAATCTAACAACCTGTTTTCTTATTCAGGCTATTCTCATTGAAGCTTTTGCAATATCTGCTTATCACGTTTACATAAGAGTTGCTGATCCTTTTGCAAGAAAAATTACTGAAAATGTTGTAAAGGACGAATACCTGCATCTGAATTACGGTCAAGAGTGGTTGAAATCAAATCTAAGTACTTGTAAAGAAGAGTTGATGAAGGCAAATAAAGAAAATCTTCCACTTATCAAATCAATGCTTGATCAGGTTGCTGATGATGCTGAAGCTCTTGATATGGACAAAGAAGAATTGATGGAAGAGTTTATGATTGCTTATCAAGATTCTCTATTGGAAATTGGATTGGATTCTAGAGAAATAGCTCGAATGGCTTTAGCGGCTTTGGTGTAGTTTAGACTTCAATTAGTACAAATCCTTACTTAATTAGCCTTTTAGCACTCTAAAACTGCTATTAATTATTGTTCTGCTGCGTTATGGTTTAATCTATGAGACTGCAATTAGGAATTTGCTTCTTAAATGAAGTTTTTAGTTAGATGTTTGGATTGATCGGACATTCAACAAGTTTTAAAGATGCCAGACAAAAGGCAATGGATTTGGGGTATGAACATATCGCAGAGGGAGATTTGGATGTTTGGTGCAGTGCACCCCCTCAGTTGGTAGAACATGTTGAAATTGTTAGTGCAATAGGTAAAACGATTGAAGGAGCTTATATAGATTCCTGCTTTGTTCCTGAAATGTTGAGCAGATTTAAAACAGCTAGAAGAAAAGTCCTCAATGCAATGGAACTGGCTCAGAAGAAAGGTATAAGTATTACAGCGCTTGGTGGATTTACTTCGATCATTTTTGAGAATTTCAACTTGCTTCAACATCGGCAAGTTAGAAATACCACCCTTAACTGGCAAAGGTTTACAACTGGGAATACTCATACAGCCTGGGTTATATGCCGTCAGTTAGAGATGAATGCTCCTAAATTAGGAATAGACCTTAAGAAAGCTAAAGTAGCTATAGTTGGCGCCACCGGAGATATTGGAAGTGCTGTTTGTAGATGGTTGTCGCAGCGAACAGGGGTAGCAGAATTACTTTTAGTAGCTCGCCAGCAGCAGCCATTGAAAGATCTTCAGCAAGATCTTCAAGGAGGAAGAATCCTTAGTTTAGAAGAAGCGCTGCCAGAGGCGGATGCTGTTATTTGGGTTGCTAGTTTGCCTAAGAATCTTGAGATTGACAAAAGCAATCTTCGTAAACCTTGTCTAATGATTGATGGAGGCTATCCCAAGAATCTTGATATGAAATTTGCTGGATCAGGAATTCATATACTTAAAGGTGGAATAGTTGAATTTTTTACTGATATTGGTTGGAATATGATGGCAATTGCCGAGATGGAGGTTCCCCAAAGGCAAATGTTCGCTTGTTTTGCAGAGGCTATGCTGCTTGAATTTGAGAATTGCCATACTAATTTCAGTTGGGGGAGAAATAACATAACTTTGGAGAAAATGGACTTCATTGGCGAGGCCTCTTTAAGGCATGGTTTCTCTGTACTTGGCCTTCAGCCTGATTTGCAGGCTGTTTATGCCTGATTATTGACATTCTTTCCATGGCACGCCGTTATCTTCTGGAGTTTGAAAAACCATTAGTTGAGCTCGAAAAGCAGATTGAACAAATTCGAGAGTTGGCAAGAGATTCGGAAGTTGATGTTAGTCAGCAGTTGCTTCAGTTAGAAACACTTGCTGCAAGAAGAAGGGACGAAATATTCAGAGCATTGACACCTGCAGAAAAGATACAAGTTGCGAGACATCCTCAAAGACCAAGTACCCTTGACTTCATTCAAATGTTTTGCGAAGACTGGATAGAGTTACATGGCGATAGAAGTGGCAGTGATGACAGTGCCTTGGTCGGAGGTATAGCTCGAATTGAAGATAAAGCTGTTATGTTGATTGGCCAACAAAAAGGAAGGGATACTAAGGAGAATGTTGCTAGAAACTTTGGTATGGCTAAGCCAGGAGGTTATCGAAAAGC
Organism: Prochlorococcus sp. AG-409-F19; assembly: GCA_003215795.1. Taxonomy (GTDB): domain Bacteria; phylum Cyanobacteriota; class Cyanobacteriia; order PCC-6307; family Cyanobiaceae; genus Prochlorococcus_E. The sequence continues at coordinate 59,459 of QCJV01000001.1, read as the reverse complement.
CTTGAGATTAATGAATCATGCAGATAGATTTAATTTGCCAATTATTTGTTTTATTGATACCCCTGGAGCATATGCTGGTCTCCTTGCTGAGGAGCAGGGGCAGGGAGAAGCTATAGCTGTTAATTTGCGTGAAATGTTTCGATTAACAGTACCAATTATTGCAACAGTAATAGGAGAAGGTGGATCTGGTGGTGCCTTAGGGATTGGCGTTGCAGATAAATTGCTAATGTTTGAACATAGTGTTTATACAGTTGCTAGTCCTGAAGCTTGTGCTTCTATTCTTTGGAGGGATGCGGCTAAGGCACCAGAAGCAGCATCTGCATTGAAAATTACTGGAACAGATTTACTTAGTTTAGGAATTGTAGATGAAGTCATTAAAGAGCCTTCAGGTGGGAATAATTGGGCGCCTCTTCAGGCAGGAGAAGCTTTGAAACAGGTATTGCTTAAATATCTGAATGAATTGTTAGCACTCCCTGTTCAAACACTTAGAGATAAAAGATATGAGAAATTTAGGAAAATTGGCAGTTTTTTAGAATCAAGCCCGCAAGAAGGCCAGTTGATTACATAGAATCTTTTTAAATCAAAGGAGATTCATTGGCAACTGCTCTTATCACAGGGGCGTCTAAAGGCATTGGCAAAGCCGCTGCAGAGGCATTTGCAAGAGCAGGTTGGGATCTCCTGCTTGTAGCTCGTTCGAGACAGCATCTTCAATCCCTCTCTGAAGACTTAATTGCAACAGGGTCTAAAGTGTTTTTTGAATGCATAGATCTATCTGATCCAAATCAGATTTCTGAAGGAATCCATAACTTACTTAGTAATGGATTGGAACCTTCGGTTCTTATTAATAACGCTGGAGTTGCATGGACTGGGGAACTTGCTGCTATGCCATTAGAAAAATGGAATTGGTTGATGCAAATGAATTTGACTAGCGTCTTTCAGATATGTTCATTAATAATTCCTTTGATGAGACGTAACAAAGGATTGATTATTAATGTGAGTAGTCATGCAGCAAGAAACTCTTTCCCACAATGGGGAGCTTATTGTGTTAGCAAGGCTGCATTGGAAAGGTTCACCAAATGTTTAGCTGAAGAGGAGCGGAATTTTGGTATAAGGGCTTGTACTCTTACCCTGGGCTCTGTTAATAGTGATCTGTGGGAATCTGAAAATATTAACAGCGACTTTGATCGCGAAAAAATGCTCTCAGTTGACCAGGTAGCCTCAGAGCTGCTTCATATGGCGAGTCAACCTGACTCCCAAATGATTGATGACCTTACATTGATGCCTTCTTCAGGTGCGTTCTGATTTAACTTATGACTTCTCAAACTAACTCTTCTTCATATAGTGAAAGTAGGGAAGAACCTATTAAAGGATTTGATGATTTGTCATTAGTCTCAGATAGGATAAGAGCAAGGTTGAAGGAAAGAGATATTTCTTTTTTTGCTAATGATAATTTAGCAGAATGCATTGAAGAAGGAGAACTAAAAGAGCTAGAAAAAGAAGTTTCTATTAGAATAAAAGATCTTCTTAGAAGTTTAATTATAGATATAGATAATGATCATAATACTAGGGAAACATCTGACAGGGTAGCGAGAATGTATATTAATGAGGTTTTTAAAGGAAGGTATCATAAACAACCAAAAGTAACAAGTTTTCCAAATGTTAAACAACTCGATGAAATCTATACAGTTGGACCTATTACAGTTAGATCAGCATGCTCACACCATTTTGTTCCTATAATGGGGAACTGTTGGATTGGAATAAAGCCTGGTTCACGTGTAATAGGTCTTTCAAAGTTTTCGCGAGTTGCAGACTGGGTCTTTTCTCGGCCTCATATTCAAGAAGAGGCTGTAATAATTCTGGCTAATGAAATTGAAAAACTTTGTGAGCCTCAAGGTCTTGGAATTATTATCAAGGCTGATCATTATTGTATGAAGTTAAGAGGGGTTAAAGAGTCTCAATGCAGCATGGTGAATTCTGTAGTCAGAGGAGACTTTCGCCATGACTCAAGTCTTAAGCAAGAATTCTTTGAACTTGTCAGACAACAAGAAACAGCACTTTCAAGATAGCTTTTTTACTTTGTTTAAAAGGGCTTTTACTTTTTCCATATCTTTAATGCCAGGTTGAATTTCTAATTTGCTAGAAGCGTCTATCCCTGAAGCTTGGGTTTTGGAAAGAATCTCATCAATAGAAGAATCAGAGACCCCTCCTGCTAGCCACCAAGGAATTTTGTAAGTGATGTTTTTAAGCCATTCGAGAGGTAATCTATTGCCTGTACCTCCTAAACTGCTTTGACTCCAAGCATCAAGAAGTATTGCATCAACATGTTTTTGGTAACTTTCTGCTAAAAGCAAATCATCCTTTTGGCGAATTTGTAATGCTTTCCACCATTGAATATCAGGGTATGATTTTTTCAATTCTTCGCAAAGCATTGTTGATTCAGACCCATGGAGTTGAACAACTGATGGTGTTCCTTCACCCTCGATGCCTTCCTTGATTTTCTTAATGTTTAAGTTGGCAACTACCCAGACCCTCTTAACTAATGGTGCATTTTTAATCAATTCATTGAATAATCTGCGCCTTTCTTTTTCGCAAAGGAAACGAGGAGAGCTTTCTACTCCTATTACACCAATTGCATGTACTCCGAAGGAGGCAATCTCTAGGGCTTGCTCAATTTGTGTTATGCCGCAGATCTTTACATATGGTGAGACTTGATTTCTCATGGTCAAACTCAATTAACTATTGTCTTTATAGGATTGAAGCAGTTGCTTATCATTTCTTACTTATTTGGAGGAGGACCTTGGACGGTATTGAGTTGATCAAACTAAGGGGCATCTCCTTAAAGATTCATCCAAGTTGGATGCTGTTTCTTATAATATTTACCCGATTATCACAAGTCCAGTTTTCGAGAACATTTGCAGATCAATTCCCAACTTGGCAAGGTTGGTGTCTTGGCTTCTTGACATCAGTATTTCTCTTGATATCTGTTCTTTTGCGTGAGATTGCCCATTCTTTTGCTGCTTTGAATGAAGGAGTGAAAGTCTATGGAGTTACTATTTTTTCTTTTAGTGGAATCAAAAGTATAGGTACGCCAAGTGCAACGGCTATGAGTCATCTCAGAGTTGCTATAGCTGGTCCGATTGCAAGCATCTCTATAGCGATTCTTTGTATCTCTATCTCTAGCCCCCTGCAAGATGTTAGTCCAGTACTACAAAATTTCCTTACCCAGGTTGGTTTAATAAATTTACTGTTGGCAGGTTTTAACTTGTTACCAGCATTACCTTTAGATGGTGGCGTAATTCTTAAATCATTGGTTTGGCATTTCACTGGAAGTGAAAAAAAAGGTCATCGATTAGCAACTGCTTCAGGACGTTTTTTCTCTTTAGGAGTAATTGTCTTAGGTGTATTGACTTTGACTGTCCCAGGAGCAGCTTTTTTAGCTTTTTCCCTAATAGTATTTGGTTGGTTTGGTCTTACTGCAACCAGATCTCAAGACCAAATAACAATTGTTCAGCAAACCTTATCCACCTCCACTGTTAAAGAAATTTCCAAAAGACGCTTTCGCATTCTTGAACAAGATCAACCATTAAAACGGCTAAGTGATTTGGGCATAATTTCTTATGGTAAGAATTGCTCAAAAGAATGGGTCTTGTTGTGTAGTTCTGGAAGATGGGTTGGCTATATTATTCCCGAATTCTTAAAAGATGTACCAGTTAAGCACTGGGATAACTATCTCTTGGCTGATTACAAAAAACCTCTTTCTGATTTGCCTTCTATAAGTGAGAACAGTCCACTTTGGGCAGCAGTGTTAGCCTTAGAGAAACAAAAAGATCAAATACTTTTAGTCTTTAATCTTGCAGGATTACCATCAGGAACTATCGATAAGGTTGATCTCTCGGAAATTGTTTTGAAAAAACTTGGACTTAAGCTTCCAAAACCTATTTTGGATGAAGCTAGAAAAAATAATGTTTATCCTTTAGGAATTTCTTTAGTTAAGATTGTTAAGGGTATGATTAATAAGAGCTTGATTCAGAAAACTGAATTGGATAAATGGGTCATAGGATCAACTCTTCAGAACAAAGGATCTGAATGAAGTTTCGTTGTGCTGAGTCTATTTGTTATTAATAGCAGTTCTTTTACGTCTCTAAAAACTTATTCTTTAATTAGATAAAATAATGATTTGTTCTTCCTCATTAGCTTAGTTAAAAAAGTATTTCTTTGAATTTTTGTAAATAATAGCTAATTCATTTTTTCCTAAATCTTTTTGGATCCATTTGAATCTTGACCAATAGGAAACACAGTGTTTAATTAAATGATCTATAAGACTATTTCTTGGAATATGATTTGGGGCAGCTTGGGGTGGAGGTGTATTAAATACTTCTCTCCAAAGCTCTTTTGGAGGATCTAAAAGGATTTCACCATGCTGAAGCAAATTTCCACCTCTCCAGTATTGAGCACTCCCAATTCTTTTGTTCCCTTGATTGTCGATCAGATCTGCAATGCTTGAGCTGGAAAAACAATTGCCAGTGGGGAGAATGGACTCTTCTGTTCCAAATTTTAAAGGACAATTAAGAGCTGAGAAACTATTAATTAACCATTGACTTGCTTCTTCATAAGATTGTCGTCTTTTTATTGGAGGTGATTGCCAGGCCAGAGAATAAGTTAGTCCTCCTGAATGAAGTACTGCGCTCCCACCAGTTGGTCTGCGAACTATTTTGAGTTTTTTTTCATTAGCTAGGTTGATCCATCTCTGTGGTAATTTTTTTTGGTTATGTCCAATCGAGAGCCATGTTCCCTTCCACTTGTAAAAACGTACTGACATTGAGATATCAGCACGTTTTTTAAGGTTTTCAAGCATCAACACATCACAAGCCATTTGTGCAGGCCCACTGAAAAGAGATGCATTTATGATTTGACCGGTTTGGGTTGGTTCGTGAGAAATTTTCTTACCTTTATTCATTGAGAATGCTTTTGGGGTTCTGACTTGTAACGCTGGGTTTTATGTTTGGATTTATATGAAAATGCATTAATCCATGACAGGGTTTTGCGAATATCCCCATTTTCGTTGATTTAAGTTGAGAATATATAAAGTTATTATGCTTTTCATGGAGACCTCAACCACTATTGATCTTGCTGGCCTTTGTTTAGTGGTGGTTATGCATGCAGGAATTTTAGCCTTGAGATTAGGCATAAGTTTAAGCAGAGCCTAAAGACACTATCTCATTGGCATTTGTCTTTCTTTTACGGTAAAAGAAGGTTATGAGTATCTTCTATCTTTTGTGCCCCCTCAGGTACTATTTAACGAAGAAGTAGATTCATCTTCGAAAGCAAATAAGTCGCTTAGAAAGCTTTCTCAGAAGAGTCACGATTATTCTTCTAAAGTTGTTGATGCAGCAACTTGGGCTTCTTGGTTCCAGCTCCAAGAGGAACAACGTGAATTAACCTATGCTCTAATATCACTTTTTATAAAGTCAGGGTTATTTGTCATAGCAATAGCAAGTTTCTTAAATTTAGGAATTGCTTCACATCAAAGAATCAATCGTAATAACGAAATCGCATCTGTTCTTAAGTCGGAAACAGAAAAACTAGCAAGGTTACACCTAAGGTTTGATAGCTTGTTCTCTATAGGAGGTAAAGCTCGGTTAATGGAAGAGCAAGATCAGTGGATTACTCCTAAAAGTAGAAGGATTATTTGGCGTTAAGGATTCTGTTGGAATATCTTTTATCTTGCAGGCATTAGAATGTTGACAAATGAGATGTTAAAGAATCAGAGATGTCGTCATTTCAATCTGCGCCAGGGACTGTCTTAATAACTGGAACAACATCCGGTGTTGGTTTGTATGCAGTCAAAGCTTTGATTGATCTTGGATGGAAAGTCATTACAGCAAATAGATCGCCTTTGAAAGCTGAAGATGCAGCAGTAAAATTAGGTCTCCCATTTAGGTGTCCCAATCAATTAGAACATATTTATTTAGACCTTTCTGATTTAAACAGCGTTAGGCAGGGAGCTAAGAACCTTTTAGATTCTTTGGACGGACCTTTGGATGCATTAGTTTGCAATGCTGCAGTTTATAAGCCAAGACTTTCGAAGCCAGAGAGATCATCTCAGGGTTATGAATTATCTATGGCAACAAACCATTTTGGTCACTTTCTGTTAATTCAACTTTTATTAGAAAGCCTCAGTAATTCGAAACGACCTGTTTGGAAAGGAAGATCCTGGGGAATTGAATCCTCAAGATTAGTCATGCTTGGTACAGTAACCGCAAATTACCAAGAACTTGGAGGGAAAATTCCCATACCTGCACCAGCTGATCTAGGCGATTTATCAGGATTTAAGCAAGGGTTCACTGATCCAATTTCGATGGCAAGTGGTAAACGCTTTAAGCCTGGAAAAGCTTATAAAGACAGCAAGCTTTGCAATATGATTACCATTCAAGAACTTCATAGAAGATTTAAAGATTCGGCCGTTGTTTTTAGCTCTCTTTACCCTGGTTGCGTTGCAAATACAAGACTTTTTAGAAATACACCAAAGATTTTTCAATGGCTTTTCCCTTTATTTCAAAGGTTTATAACAGGCGGTTTTGTAAGCCAATCTTTAGCTGGAAAGAGAGTTGCAGAAGTTGTTTCAAGCCCAGATTTCGGAGTCTCTGGAGTTCACTGGAGCTGGGGAAATAGACAAAAGAAAAATGGAGAACCCTTCTCCCAGAAATTATCTGAACGTATTACGGATCCTGTAACGGCTAAAAATGTTTGGGACTTTTCTTTGAGACTTGTTAAAGCTAATTAGCCGGTTTAACTAAGATTTAAATTTAATCAAAACCTAATAAGTCAAATATCTCCCTGTCTTTTAGAGGCTCTGCTTCCAAGGGTTCAACGTCGTTAATCATTTTTTTTGCAAGTGATAGGTATTCGTTCTGAACTTCCATTACTCCGTCTTCTTTAGGATCCATTTCAAAAATTGTGCACTTTTTGAGTCTTGAACGACGAATTGCATCGACATTTTTAAAATGAGCCATTGTCTTTAGACCTGTCTTTTCATTGAACTTTTCTATTTGATCTAATTCAGCTGAACGATTTGCAATGACGCCTCCAAGGCGTACTTTGTAGTTTTTGGCTTTGGCATTTATAGCTGCAACTATGCGATTCATCGCAAAAATTGAATCAAAATCATTTGCTGTAACGATCAAGCAATAGTTGGCATGTTGCAAAGGAGCAGCAAATCCACCGCATACAACATCTCCGAGGACATCAAAAATAACTACATCTGTATCTTCAAGAAGATGGTGTTCTTTTAAAAGCTTGACAGTTTGCCCAGTTACGTATCCTCCACACCCTGTTCCTGCTGGTGGACCACCACTTTCAACACACTGAACGCCATTAAAGCCTTCAAACATGAAGTCTGTTGGACGAAGCTCTTCACTATGAAAGTCAACTTCTTCCAGGATATCTATAACTGTGGGAACCATCTTATGAGTTAACGTAAACGTACTATCGTGTTTTGGATCGCACCCAATTTGTAAGACTTTTTTCCCTAATTTTGAAAATGCTGCAGATAGATTTGATGATGTGGTTGATTTCCCAATGCCACCTTTACCGTAGACAGCAATGACTAGCGCCCCTTCTTCTATATTTACTTTGGGGTCTAGCTTGACTTGAACGCTGCCTTCTCCGTCTGGACGATTAGTTAAAGTTGCAGTCATTAATCCCTCGAACTAATTCAAACAGTTGTTTATACATTTAAGCAGGAATATCATTAGTTAGTAAATATTTGGTTAATTAGATACAAGCAGTTTCGGAAAAGAGTTTTGATATGTACACATTTCAAAAACTAGAAACAGTAAATAGGACTAAATACTCATAACTAAAGGTTTTTTTTTTAGCATAATTTACTTTGAAAAATAAGCCTTTGCGTCAAGTAAGGTTTCTCCATCAATTTGCTTGCAACCAACTTGAATTGCATACTTTTCAGTATTTCTTCGAACTTTCCCTCTAACAAAGAACGGAATTTTAGATAACTCTAATTCCCCTTCTGGAGTCCAAAGAAGGGTTTTTTCTGTAGAAGTTTGATTCATTCCCTTAGATATTTTTTCTGATTCATTAGTATGTCCTCCTAGATGACCTAAATGACTTTGATGTCCATCCTTGAATTCAAAATCATGACGGAACATTCCTATTAGGTGTTCTTCCAATCCCATCATTAGAGGATGAACCCAATCGTCAAAAATTACATTTGCACCTTCCCATCCCATCTGAGGACTATATCGTGCCGGAACGTCTTGGACGTGCATAGGTGTGCTTATTACTGCGCAGGGGATACCAAGCCTTTTAGCGCTATGCCTTTCCATTTGAGTCCCAAGAACTAGCTCTGGAGCAGAATCTTTCATAGCTTCTTCAACTTCTAAGTAGTCGTTTGTAATTAAAGCTTCTAACCCAAGTTCTTTTGCTGCAGCTCTAACTTTTCGAGCCATTTCTCGACTGTATGTTCCCATGCCTACTACTTCAAAGCCGAGCTCTTCATTCGCAATTCTTGCAGCAGCTATAACATGTGTTCCATCGCCAAAAATGAAAACCCTCTTTCCTGTGAGGTAGTTGGAATCAACAGATTTTGAATACCATGGGAGCTTGGATTTCTCGGGTTTGTTGATTAGGCTTGAGATCTCAATATCTAGCAAGGAACAAAGTTCTTCAAGAAAATCTTGAGTTGCTTTAACTCCTATAGGGACAGTAGTTGTGAATGGGATATTGAAATTACGTTCAAGCCAGATGCAGGTTGATTCTGCAATCTCAGGATATAGGCAAACATTTGCATCTGCCTTCGGGAGTCTAATTAAATCGCTAGGGGCTGCCCCTAATGGCGCGATCACATTTATATCAATTCCATTTTCGCCAAGGATCTTTTGTATTTCTAATACGTCATCCCTACATCTGAATCCTAATAAGGATGGACCTAGTAAATTTACTCTTGGTCGTCTTCCTGCTTCTTTCCAGGAAATTTTAGATTGTTTTGAAAAATCTTCTGCAATGTCTTTCAATAGCCCTCTAACTAATTGGTAAAAAGTTTCAGCAGCACCCCAGTTTTCTTTCTTGCTATAGGCTGGAAGTTCTAGGCTGATTATAGGAAGGTTTAATCCCATCCCTTTTGCTAGAGACCCTGGTTGGTCTTGAATTAATTCAGCTGTACAACTTTCACCAACAAGCAAAGCCTCAGGCTTAAAGCGCTCTACTGCTTCAGAAATATGACCCTTGACTAATTCTGCTGTATCTCCTCCTAGGTCTTTGGCTTGAAAAGTGGTATAGGTAACTGGAGGCCTAGAACCTCTCCTTTCTATCATTGTGAAAAGAAGATCTGCATATGTATCTCCTTGAGGAGCATGTAAAACATAATGAAGTCCTTTCATTGACGTTGCGATCCTCATTGCACCTATATGAGGTGGCCCTTCATATGTCCAGAGTGTTAGTTCCATAGGTTCAAGCAGTTTCTAGGGTCTTGGGGCTAAGTAGATTGTTGCGATGTAACGGTCTGGCGAAGAGTTCAGCAAGATCAGAAGCTTGGTCAATTCCATGAATTGGGCTAAACACCATCTCAATAGACCATTTTGTGGAGATGCCTTCTGCTTCTAGTGGGTTAGCAAGTCCCATGCCACATACAACTAGATCGGGATTACTCTCCCGAACACGATCTAATTGCTTCTCTACATGCTGACCTTCAATAATTTTAGTGTTTTCAGGGAGAAGCTCTAGTTCAGGTTCCATCATCTGTCTATTAAGATAAGGAATCCCAACTTCTATAAGTTCCATCCCGCATTCATTGCTGAGAAAACGTGCGAGAGGAATTTCTAGTTGTGACTCTGGTAAAAGAAATAGTTTCTTTCCTGACAGTTGCTCGATATATGGTTTTAAAGCTTTTTGGGCTCTTGTTATAAGAGGTTCTAATGTTGATTCAACTAGATCCTTTTTAATTTTAAAGCCATTAGCAGCAGCTTCTATCCATAGCTTGCTACCTTCTACTCCTAGGGGGAAAGGGGCTTGTAGTATTTCAGCACCTCGGTCCTTAAGTACTCGAGCAGTATCTGTTAAATAAGGTTGGGCTAACAAAACTTTAGTCCCTGGACCAATAGATGGTAACTCTGTTGATTGCCTAGGAGGGAAACTACTGATTTTTTGTATCCCTAGTCTGTTGAAAATTGTTTTTAATCGATCCTCAACAGGATTGGCTAATGTCCCTACTAGTAGCAACTGGCTTTCTCTACTTGATGGCATTAAAGGAACTAATGCCTTTAATGCACCATCTTCTCCTTGGGTGAAAGTTGTTTCAATACCACTCCCTGAGTAATTTAAAATGGTTACTTGTCCCTTGAATTGAGAAGTTAGTCTTTCTGCTGCTCTTGCCAGGTCGATTTTTATGACTTCACTTGGGCAAGAACCAACGAGAAATAAAGTACGAATCTCAGGACGTCTTTTTAAAAGGTTTTTTACTACTCTGTCCAGTTCTTCATGAGCATCGGCTAGCCCAGCAAGATCTCTTTCTTCAAGAATGGCTGTTCCAAATCTTGGTTCAGCGAAAATCATCACACCTGCAGCACTCTGAATTAGGTGAGCACAGGTTCTTGATCCAACTACAAGGAAAAAGGCATCAGGCATGCGTCTATGCAGCCAAACAATAGAAGTAAGACCGCAAAATACTTCTCTAGGCCCGGTTTCCTTTAGGAGCGTTGAGCCGCTCATATTTAAGTTTCATTTACATATATGAATTCTATCTACTAATGGAAAGATGTAATTACTATCAACAAAATTTCCGGAATTCAATATATAGATTGTTGCTTTTTATTTATTCTCTTTGCTTTTCGTCTTTGGATTAATTCCTCCAATATGAGGATTCCTCACTATCCGATTTAGAAAGTTTCCATACATTTCTACTTATTCGTCTCGCTACTAATCCGCCTCTTGTTGTCTTTGATGAGCCAGGACGAGCTCCAAGTAGATATGCGGCTTCACTAGTGCTTAATGGTGCGCCAGACTCTATTGCTAAGGCGATTAGTTCGAGACGTTGGCGAAGTGTATGCAGATCACATTTTCCTTCATTATCTTCAACTAATCTTAACTTCGAGGTTCCCTCTCTAGATATTTTTTGCATCATTCCTAAACCAACAAGACCAAGAGCTTGCTCAGGATTCAAATCGTTTGGTATGGCTTGGGAGTCGATTGCTTTTTTTGGGGAGGCAGACATCTTTTTTTTACTATATTTCTTTGAAGATATCGGTTCGAATTTAAGCTTGCAAGACTTTTAATTAGCTAAAAAGACAATCTTTCAGGTAGTATCCCCGGAATGAATGCTCCTGCTAATTATAAAAATGGTGAGCGACGACTCTCTGGGGGGGCGCTTGTAACAGGTTCTGAGGTTGGCCCTCAGGCAGGAGCAAGCTGCGTTATTACTACTGATTCAGAAAAATCACTTGTATCTCGTCAGGCAAGCCATGTCCAGCAAATTGAGTTGAGAAGTTATGTTTTTTTAGATTCTTTGCAACCTCAGTTGGCTGCATATATGGGCACGGTGAGTCAAGGCTTTCTTCCTATCCCAGGCGATGCTTGTCTCTGGATGGAAGTTTCTCCAGGAATGGCCGTGCACAGAGTGACTGATATTGCCTTAAAAGCTAGCAATGTAAGGCTCGGACAAATGGTTGTAGAAAGAGCATTTGGCTCTTTGGCGTTGTATCACCGAGATCAAAGTACAGTTCTTCATTCTGGCGATGTTGTGCTGGATGCTATCGGGAGCAGCGTAAGTAGACGAACTAATCCTCAAGTTAGCTGGACTGAAGTGATTAGAGCAATTACTCCAGATCATGCTGTTTTAATTAATCGTCAGAATCGAAGAGGATCAATGATTCAATCTGGTATGAGCATGTTTATTCTTGAAACCGAGCCTGCGGGATATGTCTTAATGGCCGCAAATGAAGCTGAGAAGGCTTCTAATATCACAGTTGTTGATGTAAAGGGTGTTGGTGCTTTTGGGAGATTAACTCTTGCTGGTCGTGAAGGTGATGTTGAAGAAGCAGCGGCAGCTGCAATGAGGTCAATTGATCAAATTAATCGCCAATAAGAAATTTCTTGTTTTTTTAATTTAGGCCTAATTTTTTCAGAAGGCATGGTGCCAATTTTCGAGCGGCCTTTCCTCTGCTTCCTAGTCTTGATAATTGTTCTTGATTAAGCTCTCCATAAGTACAATTTGCTTCTCTTACCCAGAAGAGTGATTCAAATTCTCCTCCAGGATATGCAGGCTTTCTTAAAACTTCTCCCCAGCAGGTACCTTCTGCTTCGTAGATGTTATTGCCATTAGGGTCACACAAAACCATTGCGCTACGTAATCGAGCGCTGCGGTAAGGGCTCTCAGCTAATTGGTCAAGTAGCTTCCTAAGCTTTTGTTCGTTGTTCTCCGCATATCTAGCTGAGTAAATTCCTGGAGCCCCGTTAAGTGCATCAACCTCAAGGCCAGAATCATCTGCGATTGTCCATGTGTGAGTTAATTCTGATACTGCTTTAGCTTTAATTATGGCGTTTTCTATATAAGTTGAACCGGTCTCTTCAACTGAGAAATTGTCGGGTTGACGCTGAATTTGAATAGGAAGAGGACCTAGCATTGCCTCAATCTCAGCAACTTTTCTAGGATTTCCACTAGCAATAGTTAGTAGTGGTTTGTTCAAGATAAGTAAGCTCTTTGAAAGTTGAATAATAGTTGAGATATAGACTAGCTGATCAATATCAATAAGTTAAAGACAGGTTTGGCTTGAACATTCCATCCCTTGCTATTTGGCAGGGTGCCTGTCTTTTAAAAAAGATAACCAGAAATTCTTTGTTAAATAGTTAATTGTTGGACTACCCTAACAGGCAAATAAGAAGAGCACTTTATCAGTGATAGCAGCAGTGATAAGCCTGGCTTATCACTCTAAGTAGCTACGGTGATAGCTTTTTTAGTGAAAAACTCTTGACTTACATATACATAACAGTGCATTGTCTTGCATGAACATTCCAATCCTTTATTTTTCGTAAGGCATATGGCTACCGAAACTATGGGCATAGCACTCGGCATGATCGAGACACGCGGCCTTGTACCAGCTATTGAAGCTGCTGACGCAATGACTAAGGCTGCTGAAGTACGCCTAATAGGTCGTGAATTTGTTGGTGGTGGTTACGTTACAGTTTTAGTTCGTGGAGAAACAGGTGCAGTTAACGCTGCTGTTCGTGCTGGCGCTGACGCTTGTGAGCGTGTAGGAGACGGACTTGTTGCTGCTCACATCATTGCTCGCCCTCACAGAGAAGTTGAGCCTGCATTGGGTAACGGCAATTTTCTTGGTCAAAAGGACTGAAGTCTAAAGCGCTTTATCTAGCAAAAAGCTTGATTTCATTTCCCTAAATCGATCTAAAGGAGTTATCCCATGAGTAAGAAGTATGACGCTGGGGTTAAGGAGTACAGAGACACCTACTGGACTCCCGACTATGTGCCCCTAGACACAGACCTTTTGGCTTGTTTTAAATGCACAGGCCAAGAAGGAGTTCCAAGAGAGGAAGTTGCAGCTGCTGTGGCTGCAGAATCATCCACAGGTACTTGGTCAACTGTTTGGTCTGAATTGTTAACTGACCTTGAGTTTTACAAGGGACGTTGCTATCGAATAGAAGATGTTCCTGGAGATAAGGAATCTTTTTATGCATTTATTGCTTATCCTTTAGACCTTTTTGAAGAAGGTTCTATTACTAACGTTCTGACTTCTTTAGTTGGTAATGTTTTTGGATTCAAAGCTTTACGCCATTTGCGTTTAGAAGATATCCGCTTCCCTATGGCTTTTATTAAGACATGTGGCGGACCTCCTAACGGAATTGTTGTAGAGCGTGATCGCTTGAATAAGTATGGCCGTCCTCTTCTTGGTTGCACCATTAAACCAAAGCTTGGCTTGTCTGGTAAAAACTATGGACGAGTTGTCTATGAATGCTTACGCGGTGGATTAGACCTTACCAAGGATGATGAGAACATAAACTCTCAACCCTTCCAGCGCTGGAGAGAGCGCTTTGAGTTTGTTGCTGAAGCTGTAAAGCTTGCTCAGCAAGAGACTGGCGAAGTTAAGGGGCACTATCTAAATTGCACAGCCACTACACCTGAAGAGATGTATGAGCGTGCAGAGTTCGCTAAAGAACTTGATATGCCTATCATCATGCATGATTACATAACTGGTGGCTTTACTGCTAACACAGGATTGGCTAACTGGTGTCGTAAGAATGGAATGCTGCTTCATATTCATAGAGCAATGCATGCGGTTATTGACCGTCATCCTAAGCACGGTATTCATTTCCGTGTTCTAGCTAAGTGCTTACGTCTTTCAGGTGGTGACCAACTTCATACCGGAACAGTTGTAGGTAAGTTAGAAGGTGACCGTCAAACGACTCTTGGCTATATCGATAACCTTCGCGAATCTTTCGTTCCAGAAGACCGTACAAGGGGTAATTTCTTTGATCAGGACTGGGGTTCTATGCCTGGTGTGTTTGCTGTAGCCTCCGGTGGTATTCATGTATGGCATATGCCAGCATTGCTAGCAATCTTCGGTGACGATTCCTGTCTGCAGTTTGGTGGTGGTACTCATGGTCATCCTTGGGGATCTGCCGCTGGTGCAGCTGCTAACCGTGTAGCTCTAGAAGCATGCGTGAAAGCACGTAATGCTGGAAGAGAGATTGAAAAAGAAAGTCGTGACATCCTTATGGAAGCGGCTAAGCACAGCCCAGAGTTGGCTATTGCTCTAGAAACCTGGAAGGAGATCAAGTTTGAGTTTGATACTGTAGACAAACTTGACGTTCAGTAACAGCTAATAGAAGGAGGCAATTTGGTCTCCTTCATCTTTTTCCTCAAAAACTTTTTGCCGATACAACACGGCGTTTATTCATTCACTCACAGGTTCACCATGCCTTTCCAGAGTACAGTTGGTGACTATCAAACAGTTGCCACCCTGGAGACTTTCGGCTTCTTGCCTCCAATGTCCCAGGAAGAAATTTACGATCAAATTGCTTACATCATTGCTCAGGGTTGGAGCCCTGTTATCGAGCATGTTCATCCAAGTGGTTCCATGCAGTCCTATTGGTCTTATTGGAAACTACCTTTCTTCGGAGAGAAGGATCTAAACGTGGTTGTTAACGAGCTTGAAGCTTGCCATCGTGCATATCCTGATCACCATGTTCGAATGGTTGGCTATGACGCTTATACCCAAAGTCAAGGTACAGCTTTCGTAGTTTTTCAAGGTCGTTGATTCTTCAGTTACCAATTTTAAATAGCCTCGATTCCTCGAGGCTATCTATTTTTATTTAAGGAGGAGATCTAATCTTCTCTAATTACAAAGTTTTCAAAGGGCGGACATGGCATCACAATCTAGTAGAGAACTTGCACTTGAGCGTCGTAAGGCTCTTAGTACTGGAGGTAAAAAGGCCTCTGGACTAAGCTCATCAAGTCCTAATCGCGTTAGATCTGCATCTGATGTAGGCGTTACAAGGACTGATAAAACCTTTATTAAGTCAAGTAAAAACCAGATAAATGCAGCCCAAAAAGTGCATTCACAAACATCTATTTCTGTGCCATCAACAAACAGTCATTCCAAAATAAGGAATCCTAGGCCAATAAGTAATCCTAGTAGAGAGTTGGTTCTTGCTCGTCGTGAAGCTCTCTCTCAGCGTGGTAAGACAGCAGATAAAAGTCAAGATAGAACAAGAGTAGATGTTGCGAAAAATGCTTCAAAAGAATCTTCGAAAGTAGTTTCAGTTAATACCCAAGTGGAAGCTTGTTGTGAACCTTGTGCACAAGAAAAAGCACGTCAGTTAGAATCTGGAAATACAAGTAATTTAGTTCTTAATATTTCTAAAGCTACTCCTCGTCGCAATTCTACTCCTAAACGAAGAGCAATAGAAAATACTAGTAGATCGCTTGTTCTAGCAAGAAGAGAATCATTGTCTAAATATGGCAAATCTGCTTCTATTCAACCAACAACTCCTGCCGCAGTAGCTCGTCAAGGTAACCCTGACTTATCCAGTCGTGAAATATCTCAGCGTGTTAGAGAACTTAGAAGTAAAAGTGGTGCTACAGGTGAAAAGCGCTCTTGTGGAACGAGACCTTGTGGTCCAAATAAAAATGGATCAAAGGAGTCAGCATTAGCTGCGGATGCTCATTGGAAAGTTGGAGTAAGTCAAACTTCTTCTGGACAGATTGTTACGGGTACACAAGCTAATAGATCGATTAAAACCACTGGTAATGAAGCAAGTACCTGTCGTTCTGTTACTGGTACACAATATTTAGGTGCAGATACAATTAATACTTTCTGCCAGACCCCACCCTCTTCACCATCTCAACCACCTAAAGTTGCCGTTACAAATACTTCACATGGAAATCAGGTTACTGGAAATGAAGTAGGTCGCTCCGAGAAAGTCACTGGAGATGAGCCTGGGACTTGTAAAAATCTGACAGGGACAGAATACATATCAGCTAATCAATCAACTTCTTATTGCGGAGGAGTAAATCCTTCTCCGTTAAAAGTTGGCCAAAGTCTTACTCAAGATGGGCGAAAAGTAAGTGGTGTTATGGTCGGCCGCTCAGGTAGTGTCACTGGAGATGAAGCGGGTTCTAATAAGAATCTTACTGGCGATCAATATTTGGGGGCAGATCCTTTGCCAGATGGAAGACCAGCAAGAAAAGTAGGTGTTTTTAATACACTCAATGGTACAGCTGTAACAGGTACCGGAGTAGGAAGAGATTCTAGTGTCACTGGAGATGAAGCTGGGAGCTGCAAGAATGTCACTGGAGATGAATATGTAGGATCTCAACAATATGACTCCTTTTGTGGAGCCACCCCTTCGCCAGAGGCTCAAAAGGTTGGCTTAAGCTTGACTAATAAAGCTCAGTCAGTGAGTGGAACAATGACAGGTAGATCAACTTTGGTTACTGGAGATGAGCCGGGAACTTGTAAGTCAGTTACTGGAACTCCTTATACTGGATTGGAAGAAGCTGCTCAACTTTGTGAAAGTCGTGCACTTGATGAAATCCAATATAGAACGCCTAGAAGAATTGGCACCCCTGCAGCTCCTATGACAGGACTGCAGCCAGGTGTTGGTGGTGTAATGACTGGAGCAGATAAAGGCGCTTGTGAGACTCTTACTGGGACTCCATATGTTGGAGCAGATCAACTTGTTCAAGCTTGTGGAGCAACGGCTCCTGTTGGAAGTAGTGATTATCAAGATGCTGGATCATCAAGTTTTGGTAATAGATTTACAGTTACATCTCCGGCAAAATCTGCTCAATCAGATCGTGATCCTGCTTCAGGTGTAACAGGCACTAGTTATGAAAAATCTACCAACATAACTGGTCCTTTTGACATGGCTCCTAATAAGGTTACTGGCACGGAGCAATTTAGGTTTGGCAATAAAAAACCTTTAATAGCAACTTCTCAAGAGCAATCTAAAGTTGATTTGTCTCAATCCAATGAATCATCTGCTCGTCCAATATCAAGAATTACTGGTGAAGGCCAATCTGCTGGTTTAAACATTACCGGAGATGATTGGGCGAGAGGTGAAAGCGTTACAGGTACTGAAGGTGCATCTGCAAGAAGACGTAATCCTTCTAGACTTGGAGGGCAAAGTGCAATGCCTGCATTTGATAAGAAAAGAAATGAAGAACTAGCTAAACCAGATCTTTTGATAACTGGCTCAAGTGGAAATACCGGAGAAGGCCAATTGGTTACTTTCTCGGGTGGAGCAAGAGGTTGATTGAGTAATGGCCTATAGACGTTTGGCCAATAATAGAAAGACTTTTCTAGGACCGACTGCACCTAGAAAACATTTTCCTTCTGCCACGGAAAATAAAATTGAGCAAAAGTCTGTTAATAGGCCAAATGGATTAAGTTCTACAAGCTCTCATCCTCTAACTGATTTGGTTGAAAATAAAAAACTTCAGTGTTATGAATCTGAGACCAAGGAAAGTTTTGATCGGATTATCCCTTTTCTTAAGAGAATCTCTGCTCTCCAGCATGAAGAAGATTTTGTTGAAAAGTCTCAACTACTTGCAAAAGCAGAATTAGGAATCGAACTTCCTATTCATATTCTTGAAAAAGCTTGGGTGCAACCTTTAGATATGCGAGCTTTGTTTGCGGCATGTGTTTTTAAAGCTCATGAACATTCAAGTGAAAAGTTTTTCCATTCAGACCCTTTAAATGCTTCTTCTGATAGTCAGTCAGCAAAATCATTTCAATCATTTCTTTACGAATGTGGCTTTCACTTGTTAGATGTAACTCCTTGTTCAGATGGTCGTTTGGCTCATTCTATTGCTTATGCATTAAGAATCCCATTTAGTTCAGTTCGCAGAAGATCTCATGCAGGTGCAATGTTTGATGTTGAGAATACTGTTAATAGATGGGTAAAAACAGAGCATGAGCGTTATAGAGAAAATTCCCCAAATTCACCTAATGAACAAACTTGTTATTTAAAAGTAGTTCTTTATCACTTCAGCTCACTGGATCCTTCTCATCAGGGTTGTGCAGCTCATGGTAGTAATGACAAGCTTGCCGCTGCTTCAGGGTACCAACTTTTGCTTGATTTCCAAGAATCTATTGAAAATAGCTTTTGTTGCGGAGCTTCTGTCGATCTTTTACTTGTTGGCCTTGATACAGATACTGATGCAATTAGGGTGCATGTACCAGACTCTAATAATAATGTAAATCTTGATGATTGGGTTTGTGCTTCTGAAATTTATGAAGAGACAAAGCACCTCTCTGTTGATCAAGCGATGTCTAAAATCTCTGAAAGAATAAATCTAGGTGCTTCTGGTCAACCTAAACCTGGAATGGTTGAATTTATCCGCAGATTGATAGTGAATAATATCTCTCAAATTGATTATGTACGTCACTTTCACAATGGTTCGTATCCAGACGCAGGACATGCCGAACGTTTTATAGGTGTAGGAATTGGATTTAAAGAAGTTCACTTAAGGAATCTTACTTACTTTGCTCATTTAGATACTGTTGAAGAAGGTGCTCCCGACTTAGATGTTGGGATAAAGATTTTTAAGGGTTTAAATGTTTCAAGAGATTTACCGATACCTATTGTTATTAGATTTGATTATTCAGGGAAAGTTCCTGGTGCAAGACAAAGAGCATTGTCAGATTGCAAGAGAGTAAATAGCGCTATCTTTTCACGTTATCGATATTTGGTAGATGATGGACTCTTGCATACATGCCTTACTATTCGAGATCGAGATACAAAATCCCCTGCAGAAGTTGTAGGGTCTTCACTCAATCCTGTTCTTCAGGAGGAACATTGACATGTTGATTTGCAAGGTAGTTAAACCACTTGTTTCCACAAATCGTATACCTGGTTTTGAGCACAGGCATCTTCAGGTTGTTTTGGATGGGAGCTCTAAAAAAGTTGCCGTAGATGCCGTTGGGTGTAAGCCCGATGATTGGGTCATTTGTGTTGGAAGCTCTGCGGCTAGAGAAGCAGCCGGGAGCAAGTCTTATCCAAGCGATTTGACCATAGTTGGAATTATTGATCATTGGGATCCAGAGGCTTCAACTGGTGTACCTGCTGGGAAAAAATAATGGAAATTATGCAGGTTATGGGCCGTCTAGTTTGCACTCAACGAGTTGATGGCTTAGGTCATATGCATTTACGCATTCTTCGTAATAACAAAGGGAAGGATCTGGTGGCTGTAGATCCTGTTGGTGCTCGAGAAGGTAACTGGGTCTTTACTGCAAGTGGTTCAGCAGCAAGATTTGCATGCCCAAATCCATCTATTCAAACTGATTTAACGATTGGTGGAATTATTGATTATTGGACTCCAGATGGATAGCCCTGGAGATACGAACAAAACTCTTACTAATTTCATTCTCCTATCAGATGACTTCCTCTAACCCTCCACTTCGTCCAAAAGCAAAGGCAAATACACAAAGTGGTGACCCTTCTAAACAAATAGTTGATGTTGTTTCAGAACCTTTAGTATCTAAAAAAGTTGTGTCTCCCTCCAAAGCTTCTAAAAGTACCTCTGGAGTTGGAGGAGGTCCAAAAAAAGGTGTCTCAAATTCTTCTAACTTTTCATCTTCAGAATCAATAAATGGGATTGCTTTAGGAATGATAGAAACACGTGGAATGGTTCCAGCAATCGAAGCAGCTGATGCAATGACCAAAGCAGCAGAGGTTAGCCTGGTAGCAAGAGAATATGTTGGAGGCGGTTATGTATCTGTTTTAGTGCGTGGGGAGACTGGTGCTGTGAATGCTTCTGTACGTGCAGGTGCAGATGCCTGCGAGCGAGTTGGGGACGGATTGGTCGCCGCCCATATTATTGCAAGGCCTCATTCGGAAGTTGAACCTGTCCTCAAAGTCAGTGGAGCAAAACGTCGCCTTTGATGGAGAGTTGGTAATATTTGCGATGCATAGTGAACTTTGCATCACTAAATCTTCTTCCCTAGCAATTTTTAAATATGCATAAATGGAATGAAAGGTCTAGACCTTTAAGACTAGAAAGAAGATTCGAATTCCCTACCTATGAGTTGACTAGGGATTTCCTGGATCGCCTTGGCGAGCTTTCTGAAAAACGTAAGAGATTTCCAGATATCAGTTTTGGGAAGACTTATGTGAATTTAACTTTGCAACCAGAAAGTGAAGAAAAAGATGCCACTTTGTCAGAGGATGACATGAAGTTTGCTTCAGAGATAGATGGTTTAACAAAGAATTAATCGACCTTCTCTGTGATTGAGTTGCCTATTATTTGCCTTCTGAAAGGTCTCTTTTGATTAGAGCCATTAAATATGCTGGAGCCTTATACCTTCCCGGCAGGCACCTGTTAAGTGTTTCTAGATGGCTCCAACAGACAGTCCGCTCAATTTCTTGGCGAGTTCGCCCTAATTGAAGGAGACGCCTTAGTGCTTTGCAATAGAGGGGATAGCCAGCCTCTAGTTCGCCAATTGTCAGCTTTGCTGCGGACATGTTTTGTCGCAGGTCAAGACTTAATCTAGACAATCATGTGACCGCTATGCAAATTAAAAGTCAGATATCCATTGATTTCTGACTTTATTAACCAAGCCAAGCGACACAATCAATCTCGACAAGTCCCCCTTTTGGTAGTGCAGAAACCTCAACGCAGGCTCTGGCAGGAGTAATTTTATCTTTGAAAACTTCAGAATAGATTTTGTTTACTTTATTGAAGTCATTTAAATTTGCTAAAAAAATTGTAGTTCGAACAATATTTGAAGCATCAGCTTCTGCAGCCTTTAGGACTTCTAAAAGATTTTTAAGAACTTGATGAGTTTCTTTTTCAACATCTCCATCCCCAACCATCTCTCCAGTAGATGGATTAAGTGCAATCTGCCCAGAGCAATAGAGCCATCCTCCTGCAAGAATCGCTTGGTTGTAAGGGCCAACAGGAGAGGGCGCTTCTCCTGATTCAATTGCTTTTATTGACAAGGAAGTCATAAGGGCAACTATTAAATTACAAATGAATTTATCTTTTCTACTTACTTAATTAGTCCAGTTGTCTTTATGTAAACGTAATTTTGCAAATTCCGTGGAGCTAGAAGAAAGAAAAAATAAATTACTTTTTCTTTCTTCTAGAATCGTACTGGGGAGACTTTGCAAGCCTTTCGACCTTTGTTTTATAACTTTCTTTAATCTTGAACTTATATTAGGATCATCCGGATAAATTGACTTTGCCCATTTTAAGTTGTCTTCTGTATATTCATGTGCACAGTAAATTTTGGTTTCACTCGGTAAAGCCTTTAATCGATTTAATGAATTAAACATTTGATTGGGAGTTCCTTCGAACAGCCGACCACATCCACCCCCGAATAATGTATCTCCCGAAAAAAGGACAGGGTGCATTCTGCTCATTTTGGAACCTCCTAAATAGTAAGTAACGTGATTTTTTGTATGTCCAGGCACCTCTAAAACTTTTATTTCTTCTTCTAAGAGAACAAAAGAATCATTATCTAATACAGAGATAGTTTGAAATGGGATTCGATCGAGATCGCTTTTAGCAGCAATTACTGAGGAAGATGGCCAGATCTTTAGAAGATCTTCTGTCCCCCCTATATGATCTTGGTGGTGATGGGTTTGTAAGACTGAGGTAAGTGTTAGCTCATTTTCTTCCAACCAACTTATAACAGGTTGTGAAATTGCAGGATCCACAACTACAGCTTGATCTCCTTTTACCCAAATCCATATGATGTTGTCAGTTAGTACAGGGATAGGATGAATTATGAAATCTTGTTTTTCTAGTTCCATAGCTTTAAAAGTAGATCGAATAGTTAAAATAAACGTTGATTAATTGACCCATGATTACTGTTGCCTTAGCAAAAGGGGCTTTACTAAAAGACTCTGTTACAAGATTTGCCAAAGCGGGGTTGGATTTTTCAGCAGTGTTGGAACCTTCTAATCGTCTGTTAATGGTTCCTTCAGTATGTGGTCGGGCTAATGCTCTTCTTGTAAGAAATGGTGATGTACCTGTTTATGTTGCTTATGGGCAGGCTCAATTGGGAATTGTAGGCTTCGATGTCCTTAGTGAGAAGCA
This sequence comes from Prochlorococcus sp. AG-409-F19, assembly GCA_003215795.1. Taxonomy (GTDB): domain Bacteria; phylum Cyanobacteriota; class Cyanobacteriia; order PCC-6307; family Cyanobiaceae; genus Prochlorococcus_E. Next base: position 36,889 of record QCJV01000001.1, on the reverse strand, counting down.
AATGCAAGTTGCAAACTTGGTTGACCTTAATTTTGGGGGTTGTCGCATGTCGGTGGCAGTAAAATCAACGAGTAGTTACAAGAGTGCAGTGGAATTGCCGCCTCACTGTCGAGTAGCAAGTAAATTTACTAATTGTGCAAGAAGTTTTTTTGAAGAAATTGATCTTCCAGTTGAGTTGGTTCATTTGACAGGCTCAGTTGAGCTTGGCCCATTAACTGGTATTGCAGAGGCGATAGTTGATCTGGTCGCCACTGGACGAACACTTCGCGAGAATGGATTGGTTGAGATTGACCAGCTTTTCTATTCAACTGCTCGATTAATTGCTCACCCCCTTTCTTTAAGATTAGATACTGGAGAGCTTCAGCAAATTGTTGACACTATTCAATCTCAGACGAATAGTTCTTGCTTATAAATAAATGGCATTTCAGGATTTCCAAAGAGTCAGACGTCTAGGTCGTTACCTTCAGAAGGACAGAAAACGACTATTAATAATTTTATTTTTACTCCTTCCGCTTTCTGTTGCTGGTGCGATTCAACCTTTGTTAGTTGGACAAGCTATTAGCGTTTTAAAGGGTGAAGCTGCTTTCTCATGGCTGAGTGATCTCCCTACCCAATATGCGATTAGGATTTTAATAACCCTTTTGCTAATTTCTGTACTTATTCGTCTTGCACTCCAGGGTTTCCAGTCATATAACATTCAATCAGTTGGGCAAAGATTAACTGCTCGAATTAGAAAAGATTTATTTTCTCATGCAATTAACCTCTCATTGAGGTATCACGATTCAATGCCTGTAGGTAAATTGCTTACAAGGCTAACCAGTGATGTGGATGCACTGTCAGAAGTCTTTGGAAGTGGAGCTGTTGGAGTACTTGCAGATATTGTAACCTTGATTGTAATCTCAATTACGATGCTCCTAATTGATTGGAAATTAGGATTATTACTTTTAACTACACAAATACCCGTAACTCTTTTTATTCTTTGGTTACAGAAGAGGTATAGAAGATCTAATTATAGGGTTCGAGAAGAGCTCTCTGAGCTTAATGCTGATTTTCAAGAAAATTTACAAGGCATTGAGGTTGTACAAATGTTTAGAAGACAAGGTGTAAATGCCAAGCGCTTTAATCAAACTAGTATTGCCTATCGAAATGCCGTCAACAGTATTATCTTCTATGACAGCAGTATATCTGCTTTTATTGAATGGGTTTCTTTAGCTGTGGTTGCATTGGTAATTGCTTTGGGTGGATGGTTGGTTACAGCTGGTTCGATGGGGCTAGGTACTTTGACAGCATTTATTCTCTACTCTCAGAGACTTTTTGAGCCTTTGCGACAACTAGCAGAAAGATTTACTCAAATACAAGGTGGCTTGACTGCCGTTGAACGAATCGGTGAATTATTAGAAGAAGATATAGAGATATTAGATTTTAAAGGAGATGATGAAAACTTAAGCTTGAAAAGCTCAAAAGAATCTTGTCTTGGTGAAGTCGTATTTGAAAATGTTAGCTTCCACTATAGACCTGATGACCAGATTATCAGTAATCTTAGTTTTAGGATTTCTCCAGGCGAACATATAGCACTTGTTGGACCAACTGGTTCAGGGAAAACAACACTAATAAGATTGCTATGTAGGTTATATGAGCCTCAAGAGGGAAGGATACTTATTGATGGTGTTGATATAAAAGACATACCTTTAGCTGAGTTAAGAAAACAAATAGGGGTAGTCTTGCAAGATACTTTTTTGTTTAGTGGAAACGTAGCCGATAATCTCAGATTGGATTCATCTATTACGGATGAGCGATTGGCTCAAATATGTATTGACTTAGGCTTAGGAGCATTATTGAATAGGTTCCCAAATGGTTTGAAAACTTTGTTGCGAGAAAGAGGTAGCAATATTTCTTCTGGAGAGAGACAGTTACTTTCTGTTGCTCGGGTAGCTATTCGAAGTCCAAAAATCTTGGTAATGGATGAAGCAACTGCATTTATGGATCCTTCGACTGAGGCAACCTTGCAAAGAGACTTGGATAGGTTGCTTGAAAAAAGAACAGCTTTGGTTATTGCTCACCGCCTTGCGACAATTGAATCATCAGATCGTATTTTGGTAATGAAGAAAGGAAAGCTCATAGAAGAAGGAAACCATCAAGTCCTGATTGCTCAAGGAGGACTATATGCTCAACTGGCAAGATTACAGGAACAAGGGCTTGCTAGATTTTGATTAGAGAGGTTACTGGTCAATGATCAGAAAAGTAATGCAAGGAAAAATAAACCTTATGGGTTGGACGAATAGTCGTAAGCCTTCTAATGATTTTAAAGAAATATATGGAGCAGAAGCCCGTGAATGTCTTTCTAAGTCGGACAAATTTAAGTTTGTCTTTAGTCAGTCTAAACCCCTTGATTTGATTGAACTTGAACAGTTGCTTCAATCTGTGGGTTGGAGTCGAAGACCAATGAGGAGAGTTCAAACAGCCTTGGATAATAGCTTGCTTAAAATTGGTTTATGGCAACATGATTCAAGATTTCCTCGTTTAGTAGGCTTTGCTAGATGTACAGGCGATGGTGTCCTTCATGCAACAGTCTGGGATGTTGCTATTCACCCGGTTTACCAAGGTTTTGGATTAGGTAAAGAGTTGATGAATTATGTCCTTCAAAGTCTTAAAGAACTGAATATAGAAAGAGTTGTTCTTTTTGCTGACCCAGGAGTAATAAGTTTTTATAAGAGTCAAGGATGGACCCTTGAGCCGAAGGGGCTTAGGTGTGCATTTTGGTACGCTAATTAGTGTTAGTTAGTTCTAAATCTTTTGATCTGAATAATATTTTTTTACCAATGTAACTGGATCTGCACCTTGCTTCCAACTGTTTATTAAATTCGTATTCTTAATTGCATTCCTAATTATATTTCTTCTTGAATATCTTCTACCACTTGTTTGTATAGATAAACCTATTCTCTTCAATTTTGTTTTTTGATTAAGTCGAATGTTTATATCAACGTCTTCCATTATAGGTATTTTTTTATAACCTCCAATTTTGGAATAGAGGCCTTTGCTGATTAGGAGACCCTGGTCACCATAAGGCATTTGAAAAATATAGCTTCTTATAAATACAGTTGATTCAAGTAGAAACCAGCTGAAACCTTTTTTCTCAATCTTGAAATCAAAAAACCATGCATATGCTTGATTAAAATCTTCATTGATTATTCTATCTACTTTAGAAACCCAATAAGGATCTAGTCTGGAGTCTGCATGTAAGAATAGGAGCCATTCCCCTGATGCTTTAGCAGCCCCATTGTTAAGTTGATTACCTCTCCCTTTTTCTTTATTATGAATTATTTTTGCTCCTCCTATTTTTGCAATTAACTCAGTTAGATCTGAGCTTTCGAAATCACTAACTATCAATTCAAATTGCTTGGGGTAAGAGTTAATATCTGCTAATAGAAGAGGAAGTCTTTCTGCTTCGTTTATTGTAGGTATGATAATACTAAGCATCTTATTTAGCTTTAATAGCACCAGAATCCTAAATCTGATAATTTATCCACATCAGATTTTCTATGGATTAATTCATATTTAACTCCTTTTGCGTTTGCTTTCCTAAGGGTCTCTTTTAAGACAGAGTCTGAGCCCCAGTGTATTCCCGCAAAAGGCCACGAAAAAACTTTGGAGATAATATTTCCTGAAAAGCCTATTAGCCAGTATCCACCATCTTCCGCAGGCCCAATTACGATTTCACTTTTAGTTAAAGAACTGATAGCAGAGCTAATGTCACTCTTGCATAGGTCTGGAACATCTGTCCCTATGAAAATAATTTCACTATAGTTTTTCGAGAAAAAGTTTTTTTTTCTTTGAGCTAAAACTAGCTGTCGCTTCATTTTTAAGCCAAGGTTTCCTTTCCCTTGACATCTTGCTTGGGCTATTCCAAGGGAGCTCGCCCACCGTGAAATTTTTTTGTTCCCAATTCCTTCTACAGCTAATTGAATTTCAAGGCAGCCCTTCTCCCGCAGACTTTTCGCTACAGCTATTGTGTGAAAAATTAATTTTCTTTGTATTGCAGCAGCTCTAGAGGTCCCTATGTCTTTAGAGAGTCGTTTCTTACATCTAGTTGGTGCTGGCCAACGAGTCATTAGGATTAGAAGAGACTTGCTCATTTAATAGTTTTCCTTGACCTTGTTTGTAAATTGGCTCTATAAAAGTGGACCTGTCGTAAAATCTGGGATTGCTCTTTTATTATTTTGATTACTTTAGAGTGATTTTTCGTTGCATCCTGTATCGCTTTAATAAGCTTCTTTAATAGACATTCTTGACTAGTTTGTCCAAATCCCTTTGTTAGAAAAAGTTTTAACTACATTCTTCGTGTCAAGAAAAACCTGGTTTTCAGATTTTTGAATGCCTAATTTGATAACCACGTTTAGATTCAGCCTCTAATTAGGAGAATCTGGACTAATGGGTGAAGAGTCTTGGGAAAAAGTTCAGAGTTCGTTAAAGAAAAATTTAAGTAAGCCTTCATATGAAACATGGATACGCCCAACTCAATTCAGTGGCTTCGAAAATGGCGAGTTGATTTTAATTGCTCCTAATAGTTTCTCAAGTGCATGGTTGAGAAATAATTACTCGCAAACCATTCAAGAAACAGCTGAAGAAATTTTTGGAGAACCTGTAACGGTGATTGTAAAGGTAAAAGAAGCAACTGATAATTCTTTTATTTCTTCTAGTTCGAAAACTTCCACCATTGCTCCTTCGGATTCTCATGCCAAGAAATTGGCTAATGAATCTTCGAACTCCTCTAAGAAATCAGGCCCATTGTTGAACTTGAGATATGTTTTTAATAGATTTGTTGTTGGCCCTAATAGTCGCATGGCCCATGCCGCTGCGATGGCTGTAGCAGAAGCCCCAGGACGTGAATTTAATCCTTTATTTATTTGTGGAGGAGTTGGACTTGGTAAAACCCATTTAATGCAGGCAGTAGGTCATTACAGAATGGAAATAGACCCTGCTGCGAAAGTTTCTTATGTTTCAACTGAAACTTTTACCAATGATTTGATTCTTGCTATTAGGCAAGATCGCATGCAATCTTTTCGAGATAAATATAGAGCCGCAGATTTAATACTTGTTGATGATATTCAATTCTTGGAAGGGAAGGAATATACCCAGGAAGAATTTTTTCACACTTTTAATGCTTTACATGATGCAGGGAGTCAAATTGTTCTTGCTAGTGATCGTCCGCCTAGTCAGATACCTCGTCTTCAAGAACGTTTGATGTCTAGATTTTCAATGGGGTTGATTGCGGATATTCAGGCTCCTGATTTGGAAACAAGAATGGCTATTTTGCAGAAGAAGGCTGAGCATGAACGAGTCGGTCTACCTCGAGATCTAATCCATTTTATTGCAGGACGATTTACTTCAAATATTCGTGAGTTAGAAGGAGCCCTAACTAGAGCAATTGCCTTTGCTTCTATTACTGGACTTCCTATGACAGTTGACTCCATTGCGCCGATGTTAGACCCGAATGGCCAGGGAGTTGAGGTTACCCCTAGACAAGTATTGGAAAAAGTTTCTGAAGTTTTTCAGGTCACTTCAGATGAGATGAAGAGTGCAAGTAGACGTAGACCTGTTAGCCAGGCGAGACAGGTAGGCATGTATTTAATGCGTCAAGGCACTAATCTTAGTTTGCCTCGAATAGGCGATGCTTTTGGTGGAAAAGATCATACGACTGTGATGTATGCAATAGAACAAGTAGAGAAGAAACTGTCTAGTGACCCTCAAATGGCTAGTCAGGTTCAAAGGATTCGAGATTTATTGCAGATAGATTCTCGAAGTAAGCTGTGATTGATTTTGACATTCTTATTGAGGCTCCTTTGAAAAATTAAGAGGATTTTGATCAAAACGGTTTTTAAACGAAATTGGGGGCCCTTGAGTAGGCCCATCTAACTGAGCAGTTTCTTCTAATGCTTGCCTAAACTCTCTTGCAGAAAGTAGCGGCATGTCTCTAGGTACTGATATTCTATCTTTTAAGTATCTAAGCCCTAGTGCACTCCCTTTGCTTGGACTAAAATCTTGCTTAAGCATCATTTTGCTAAGAGCTGCTCTTAGGGGTTGATCAAAGAATTCATTGTCTAAAGGGTTAATCTGTTTTATTTGATCACGATGCTTTAAAACCCTCTGTAATGCAATTTTGGCGGGGCGATCAGGTTTAGTTGATTGATAGGTTGTTTCTTTTTCACCAAGTCCATAGCCGATATCAATTTGATTAGATAATAATTCTTGATGTTTGTTGTTGTCTGACCAGCATCCTCCCATCTGTGGTGGCAAGTCATGAGCATGAGTATGGAAATCTCCTTGTGTACCTCTATATTCATCAAGTTGCTCAAGTGCTCTAAACCAGTTGTCAATATTTGAGAATTCACTTCTTAGCTCAAAACCTTTGTAGTATGACAATGAAGCATTCATCCTTTCTAAATATGGGATGAAGACAACATCAGCGCTACCTGGAAATGATTTCCGTGAATTCCCAATGGACGGATCGAGCCATTGTGAAGTTGTCTTTGATAGTCGATCGTCTACTTCTTGGGCTATTGATCTAAATTGTTTTTCTTTTCTTAGAGCTTGTCCTTTACTAAAAGATGGGTTGCATAACCAGATGCACCACGCTCTAAATAACTTTCTCTCGAGATTACGCAAGTCAAGAATTTCTGGTTTTTCAAGCGGCATTCCTAAAGTCCCAAAAACCTTTTCAAGGTTTAAAAGAATCTGATCACTTTCAGTTATAAGCTTATTGTCTAGTTCTATCGCAGGAAAAATACCAGATGGTACTTTTCGCAAGTACCATCTTTCTTTTTCTCCATAGCATCTCATCGTCACTTTTTTTACTTTATAAGGTATCCTCTTCCACTCAAGCCATAACCAAACCTTTTGACAGTATGGACACCAAGCATGCTTATCTCTATATAAGGTTACTCTTGTCGAAGAGTTGTTTTGGCCAAATAGTCTTAATAATGAATATGGGTTGTTTGGACCATTAATTAAGTCTGTTCCTTTGTCTGTAAGACTTTCAAGTTCTTTCCAGCTAAGGGCTTCTGTGGCGTCTTTCATGGATTAGTAGGAGAATAGTCAAAAGGCTAAGGAGAAGTTTTATTTTGAAGAAAAATTTTTTTGATTTAATTGTATTAGGTGCTGGCTCCGGCGGACTTGCTGCAGCTAAAAGAGCAGCAAGCTATGGTGCGAGAGTTGCAATTATAGAAGGTGACCGTGTAGGAGGCACATGTGTTGTTAGGGGTTGTGTGCCTAAAAAATTGTTGGTGTATGGATCTAAGCATGCTGAGAATATTAGAAATTCTTCAATGTATGGGATAGAGCTTAATGAGATAAAAATAAATCCAGGGGCTTTATTTGAGAATGTTCGCAAGGAAGTTGATCGATTAAATGAATTACATGTGGACTTGCTTGAGAAATCGAATGTGACGCTTATAAGAGGTTGGGGGTATTTTACTGGTTTAAATTCAGTAGGGGTCAGGACTTCTGACTTAAGCTCACCCCTCGAACTTGAGGCTAGAAACATCTTGATTGCTGTTGGAGGGCGCCCTATTAGACCTAAAATTCCAGGAGCTTCTTTAGGGTGGGTAAGTGATGATATCTTTTTGCAGAGAAGTTTTCCGGAGAAGGTTGTAGTTGTTGGGGCAGGCTTTATTTCTTGCGAATTCTCTTGTATTTTGAATGGACTGGGGATTGGTGTGAGACAATTTGTTAGGGGCGACAGCTTATTAAAGGGATTTGACAAAGAGATTTCCGAAGAGTTAGCAAAATCTATGATTTCTAGAGGAATAGACATTCAATTTTCTAAACAAATTGTTTCTGTAGAAGGTGAAATTGGAGACTTGACTTTGACGGACAGTGAGAGTCGTGACTATAAATGTGGGGCAGTTATTTTTGCGACTGGAAGAGAGCCATTCCTTGAGGGACTTAAGCTTGATTTAATTGGTCTGAAAACTAGTCAGAATAGGATTGTAGTAGATACAAAAAATCAGACAAATATTGCTCATATTTTTGCAGTCGGTGATGTTATTGATCGGGTGAACCTTACACCTGTAGCTATCGAAGAAGGTCGGGTCTGTGCTGATAATCTTTTTGGGCAGAAAAATAGGTATGTTGATTATGAATTTATTCCTAAGGCAGTGTTTTCTCAACCTGAAATTGCTTGCGTTGGGCTTTCAGAACAAGAATCTTTAGATAAGTATGGTGAGGGCAATATTTCAATCTATAAAGCAAGATTTAGACCCATGTCGAAAATGCTGACAAGATCAGAAGAAAAATGCCTATTGAAATTAGTTGTTCACAGCAAATCAGGATTAGTTATTGGTTGTCATATGCTTGGAGATGATTCCTCCGAGATTATTCAGATGGTGTCTATCGCGATTAAAATGGGTGCAAAGAAATCAGATTTTGATAAGACAATGGCTTTACATCCAACAATTTCAGAAGAGTTTGTTACTATGCAATGATGAATAGCAAGGATTTTAAATAAATTACACATGTTATTTCATTGCTAGTTAAGTTAATTTGTGCCAGTAACGATATGCCTTAAAAGAAAGCAACAGTAGAACAATTGGTAGGATTAAAAATATAGCTATTATTCGTAATTCTTCTTGAGCTGTTGGTACCGTATATGGAAGTATTTGATCAGCTAAATATAATACATAAAGAAGTAAAAAGATTGCCCCTTCTGAGCGACTGATTATTCCTTTTGTCCAGAAGATTGGCATACAAGCTAAAACTGTAAGAATCATAATAGGGAGATCTCTTTGTATTATAACTTCCTCAACTACAAGCCCCTTGCTTCCTGAGAAAAAAGCGCATGTTCCCAGCACTAGCAGTTGGTTAAGCAGACTACTTCCTATTACATTGCCAATTGCCAAGTCTGTCTTCCCACGTAGAGATGCCACCAAGGAAGTTATTAATTCAGGCATTGAGGTCCCTGCTGATACAATTGTCAGCCCGATTACAGTTTCACTCCAGCCGTATGCACTAGCTAACGATTTGGCACCACTGATTAACAGATTAGAACCAAGCCCTAGTATCAATATCCCACTAATAATTTTTCCGATAGCTCTGAGCCACTTTTTAGAATTTGAATTGAACTTTATTTCAGGTTCAGCATCTTTAATTCCCTGTGGCTCTTCTCTTGCAGTACGAATTTCCCAGATTGTATTTATTCCAAGAGCAATTAATAGTGCAAAGCCTGATTGCCAACTAAAGTTTCCTGAAGATGCCATTCCCCAAACAGCTGCAGAAACAGCTAGTAACAAAGGTACATCTCTTCTTACGAGACGACTCTCTACTCTTAAAGGCATAACAAGAGCACTGCTCCCTAAAACAACCAAGACGTTGAAGATATTGCTCCCAACTATATTCCCGACAGCAATCGCATCTGAACCTCTAAGGAAAGAGCCTATACTGACAAATAGTTCTGGCGCACTAGTACCGAGTGATACAACAGTTAGTCCAATTACAAGTTGTGGTATTCCTAAGATAAGAGAAAGTGATGCAGCCCCCTGAACAAAGAATTCACCCCCAGCGAAAAGGGTAAAGATCCCAATAATAATTTCTAGTAAAGATTGTATTAGCTGTGTTGACATTTGTAGAGAGACAGGAAAAAAATTGCTTTAGTTTGACTAGATATTTAATCCAATTTGATTGAGTGTTTTCATACATAGTAATTCAGTGTATTTTAAAAGGAATGGCATTTAGTCCATAGGTTAATTTAAGTTTGATTTCTTTGAATTTGCCCCAAGACCGAATAATAATACGTCAACCAGATGATTGGCATCTTCATCTCAGAGATGGAGATGTCTTGGCAACTGTAGTAGCACCTACTTCGCGAGTATTTAGACGTGCGATAGTAATGCCCAATCTTCAGCCGCCAATTACTAGCATTCAATCTGCTATTGATTATCGAGAAAGAATCTTGTGCGCGGTGCCCGAAGGGCATTTGTTCACTCCTCTCATGACTGCATATCTTACTGATGACCTTTTTGTAGAGGTTTTAAGAGAAGGCTTTGAAAGAGGCATTTTCTTTGCTGCAAAATTATATCCTGCAAATTCAACTACTAATTCAGAGGCAGGCGTTACGAATATTGAAAATATCTACTCTGCTGCTGAGACGATGGAAGAGATTGGAATGCCATTGTTAATCCATGGAGAAGTAGTAGACCCCTCCATTGATATTTTTGATAGAGAATCCGTCTTTCTTGAATCTCAGCTTCAGCCTTTACTTAAGAGATTCCCTGCTCTTCGAGTGGTTTTAGAACATATCACAACTGAGGATGCTGTTGAATATGTTCGGAACAGTTCAGCATCATTGGCAGCAACAATAACTCCTCATCATTTGCATATAAATAGAAATGCCCTTTTTGATGGTGGATTAAGGAGTGACTTCTTTTGCCTTCCTGTTGCAAAAAGGGAGCGTCATCGAATTGCTCTTAGACAAGCTGCTACGAGTGGAGAACCTTGTTTTTTTCTAGGTACTGATTCAGCACCGCATCTTCGCGAATTTAAGGAAAATTCATGCGGCTGTGCTGGCATATTCAATGCACCTAATGCTATCGAAAGTTATGCGCAAGTTTTTGAGGAGGAAGGGGCTTTAGATCAGCTAGAGTCCTTCGCAAGTGTTTTCGGAGCTAATTTCTACGGATTGCCAGTTAATGAAAAGAGAATTTCTTTGGTTAAAAATCCTCATATCGTTTCTTCAAGATTTGAACTGGTCAAAGCAGATAATCCATTTGAATATATAGCTCCTTTTCATGCGGGAGAAATTTTGAATTGGTCTTTTGATTCTAAGTTTACTGAGTCTGAGAGTTCTTAATATTAAAGGGCTTAAATCTTTTCCTCTTTAAAGGAAGAATTCTTGAAAGGTTTGTTATATATATTTTTTTCTAAAATCATTAACCTTAATAAAACGATGTTCGAAAAAGTTGTTAATTTCATGATTTTGTTTTGAGTGGCTTTCTAATAGCTGTAGATAACTGGTATAGCTAGGATTAAGAGGTTTGAGTGTGCTGAAATGGGGGGGGGGGGGCAGGAATGAAAAGCTTGATAAAAGTTAATTGATTTTAAGAGTAATTAGAGCATTAATTGACAATCTAGATTCATAAGATTACCTCAAACATGCAGTCTAGCTTTATCCAGTAAATCCCGAAAATCACATGTGTGCGTACCATTCTCACTCTTTTGCTAAGATGAAATCACCGAGATCCCTTGCGAGTGTGGTGGAATTGGTAGACACACAGGACTTAAAATCCTGAGACCAGCAATGGTCGTGAGGGTTCAAGTCCCTCCACTCGCATAAGTCGTTGAAAATGATTTAATGAGCTTTGATCATCAATAGGCATTTAAACAAATGATCTTTAATTTAAGCTTCAAAAGGAAACTACTCTTTAGTTAGAGTTGAGTAGAATTTCTTTAGAGCAACCAAAGTAATTGTTAGTTGTTTTTTTGCTCTTGTCATCAAAACAAAACATTGAAACAAATATTAGTTGGGATTCATAGGACCTTGGAGATTAGACTTATTGTTGTCTGAGGCTTTCTAATGCTAAAAGGTTGGGAATCCTAATGCAATAATTTCATTCTTAGGGTTATACCTTTAATTATTTTCATTCGTATGACCCTGAGATATGCGTGATTAGTTTAAGAAAAATCTTTACTTTAAAATCTTTAGCCAATAAGATTAATCAGATATTACAATTAGAGAAATGTCAGATTAAGGAGCCTTCCTTTTGATACCTAACGAAGCGTTTAATAATTCTTTTTTAGTAATAGGCTCATATTTATTTCTTGGTGGGCTTTATTTAGTGGCTATACCACTTTTCCTTTATTTTTGGATGAATTCGAGGTGGAATTTTATGGGCAAATATGAGAGGTTGCTTATTTACGGCCTAGTTTTTCTTTTCTTTCCTGGAATGCTCTTGTTCGCCCCTTTCCTAAATCTTCGCATGTATGGTCAAGGAGACAGATGAAGTTTGACTAAAGCAAATGTTCTTCAATTAGGCTTATTACTTTTTCTGTTAGGAGGGTTGGCTTATTTCACCTTTTTGTTCTATGGCTTCGACTTAACTAAAGCAGGAATTGCTTCTGAATCGGTTTTGGTACTACTTTTGCTGACTTGGATCCTTTCTTATTTTTTCAGAGTTGTAACCGGCAAGATGACTTTTATGGAACAACGTAAACGTTACCGTAGCCAATATCAACAGATTACAGATAGAGAGCTAGAAGCAAGATTTGATTCAATGTCTAACGAAGATAAGATTAGATTTTTTAAAGAGCTTGAAAAAGATAACAATGAGAATAAAGAAACTAATTAATTAGAGTCTTTGCTCGTTCTCAGTTATTCCTTAATGAATTTGAAGAAAGAAACTCTTAGTAGTCACTCTATTCAACCCTCAAAACTAGAAAACTGTTTTGCTCAAATAAAAAAAGAAGATAAAATTGCATTAATGCCTTTTATAATGGCAGGAGATCCAGACCTTAATACATCAGCCCAAATATTATTAAGACTACAAGCTGAAGGTGCAGATATTATTGAATTGGGAATCCCATATAGTGATCCTCTAGCAGATGGACCGATAATACAGTTGGCTGCTTCTCGTGCACTTACTGCTGGAACTTCTCCAAAAGCAGTCTTAGAAATGCTCTATAACTTGAAAGAAAAACTAACCATTCCAGTAGTTCTTTTTACATATAGCAATCCTCTGCTTAATTGTGGCATGGAGAACTTTTGTTGCCAGGCTGCAAAGGCTGGAGCCTCTGGGTTAGTTGTTCCGGACTTGCCCTTAGAAGAAGCTGAGAAATTATCTTCAATTGCAGCAAAGAGAAAACTTGATTTAGTTCTTTTAGTTGCACCTACAACTCCTTTAGAACGCATGAAAAAGATTTGTTCAAGAAGCAAAGGGTTTACTTATCTTGTAAGTGTCACAGGGGTTACTGGAGAACGTTCAATTTTAGAAGATCGTGTTAAGTTCCTAGTACAAAAAATTAAGCAATTTAGTCCTAATCCTGTTGCTGTAGGTTTTGGTATTTCTGATGCTAAACATGTAAGTCAGGTTAGAAAGTGGGGAGCTGATGGTGCGATAGTTGGCAGTGCTCTTGTTAAAAGGATATTTAATGCATCTGATGAGAAGGTAGTAGATGAAGCAGGTAATTTTTGTAGAGAACTTAGGAAAGCAGCCGGCTAGAGATTCAATAAAAAAATGATAAAGATAAAGCACTACAGGGAAATAAAAAAACCTCAGATATATTCTGAGGCTTATATTTAAAGCTATTAAGAGTTTATGTATTCTTGAAAAATCAAGTTACATATTTATTTGCCTAATCATCAGAATCTTCTGCACCAGCAGGAACAAGTCTGATTTGCTTACGACCTAGTTTAATCTCAAATTCATCCCCAGCTTTGAGGTCTAGTAAAGCTGTATATGCTTTACCAATTAATAGATTGCCGTTGCCTTGAACAGTTGCAACATAGCTTAGCTTTCTTCCACCTTTTCCAATACCTGCTACACCAGTTGCTCCTAGGCTTACGCCTTTCGCTTCTAGTAGAGCTTCGTAAAAGGCAGTGAAATTTAGTCTTTCACCACCATCCTTCTTGTTGGATACATATCCACATGCACGAACAAGATCTGATTTACTGACATCACCAAGTTCTTTGACTTTAGTGAGCAGGTCGCTACCTGTGAGCATAGTTAAGTAATAAATTGATCTACTTAAATAACATAGCAATTAGTATGCCAATTGTGCAATCATTTAATTGTAATTTTCACCCAATTAATTAAACTCAGATGGCAATGGAGAGATTTGTTCTTTTTGGTACTTATTGTCAAAATGCTATTGAAAAGCGAGCACCTTTTCGTGATGAGCATTTATCTAGGCTTAGTAAACTCAAGGAAGAAGGGATACTCATAACCTTAGGACCTACGAAGTGTAATAGATATGTATTTGGAGTTTTTGAAGCTTCAACTATTGATGATGTAAAGGAACTTTTAGAAGATGACGTTTACTGGAAAGAGCAAATATGGACTTCATTAGATATTTATCCCTGGACCCAGGCTTTCTGAGCTTGTTTCAATATCCAATTTGCAACTAGCTGGTCTCCTTTTTCACCTAGAACTTCTTTATAACCATCCATAATTCCTATCCCTTCTCTAGCGATCTTTGCAATTTTCTCTTTTGTATCTAATCCATTTCGTTCTAAGTCTTTTATCTTTAAGGTTTTATTTCTTCTTATGATGTTCCCACCATTTATATGACATCCTGCGCAATGTTCGATAAAGAGATGCTCCCCTACGTTTTCATTAAGAGCAAAGACTTTGCTTGGATGACTTAAGAATGATAAGATGATCAGTGTATTTATGATAAGAACTTGAAGGGTATTTAGAAATTTATCCAAGTAACTTTTAAATACATGTTTGATTTTCATTCAATTGACCATTGATAATTTTTCTTTACTTAAGTATTACAGTCTTCTTTGAGTTCTTCTAGAAGAAGATCAAGTTGGCCAAATGGATCTGAAAAATTCTCCTCACTTCTATTGATCTGATTGTCTTTTTCCCAGGACTCTTCTGCTGCACACAAAACCTTTAAAAGTTGAGATAATCCTCCGGCAGAATATTCTAATTTAAGCGTTTCTATTAGTACAGGCATTCGCTCTGAGCTTGCATTCAGAATTTTTTTAAGATCTTTTTGGGTTTTCTTTTTTTGTTTAAGCCAATCTTTGACTAGAAGAGTAATTTCATCTTCTATTTCCTTATTCCACTTAGTCATTGTTTTAAAGTGGAAACCAGTTGTCAAGTTTCTTACGAGCTCTATTACGAATACCAGGGCTCATGTATTCGCTCCATAGACTTATTACAGCGGTAAGCGCCACAAGATCATCGCTAAATCCTGCGACTGGAATAAAATCAGGCATTAAATCAATCGGCACAATTAAATAGGTAAGAGCTGCAATCAAAGAAACTCTTGCTTGGGGGGGGGTTGACGGGTCTAAAATCATTTCAAATGCTTCTAATGCTGGTTTGGCAATAGTTCTCCCAGCCCTTAGTAAAACCTTCTTAAAAATATTCTCATCAATAACTGAGCTGTCAATTACTTCTGCTTCAAAAACTTCTTGTTCATGGCTTGTCTCTTCTGACATTTTTTAAGATGATTATTGTTTAATTTAAAGTTAGAATCGGGAAAATCTCATCTTAACTATTCATTCTGTAGGTTTGATTCAACCAAGCCACTTTGAATTCCTGTTTTTCTAAGTTTTCTTAAGGCTCTTTCAACGACTTGTCTGCAATATTCTCTGCTGCAATTCATATGTTCTGCAACTTTAGCTAGAGTTCTCCATTCATTTGTGCCATCAAGGCCAAAACGAAGGCTAACAATTTTTCTTTCTTTAGAGGTGAGATTTGCTTTGTTCATTAAGGACCATGCAGAATCATTTCTTTCTGCTAATTCTGCAAGTTCCATAGGCGGAACTTCATCGCTTGGTAAAAGATCACCCAGTTCAGAAGGGTCTGATTTGGATTGAATAACGCCTTGAAGACTGATTGTGATACTTCTCATCTCACACTGAAGTAGTTCTTCAACCTCTTCCGCTGATAGATTCATCCTTTGAGCTAACTGCGTTAAAGTTGGATGAATACCATTCTCTTGCATTAATTGCGACTTTGCAGATCGGAGCTTTGTTAATTTCTCGTTAATATTTACTGGGATTCTTATAGTCCTGCTCTGAGTGGATAATGCTCGATTTAAACCTTGTCTAATCCACCAATATGCATACGTTGAGAAACGATTACCTCGTTTGGGATCATATTTCTCTACTGCACGAGTTAATCCAATTGTGCCTTCTTGAATTAGATCCAGTAGCTCTAGCCCCTTCCCTTGATATTTTTTAGCAAGATTAACCACTAGTCTTAAGTTTGCAGTTATCATTTCGTTTTTGGCTTTTTCTCCAGCTTTGATAGCTTGCTTTTCAAGATCTGAGTAATTACATTGCTTATCTTTATTTTTAGCTAGGTTACATCTCTCTAAAAGGGCAACCATCGTCTGCACTTCCCTCCCCATAGTGAGTTCTTCTTCAGGTGTCAGTAGTGGATGTCTTCCTATTTCTCCAAGAAAGTCACTTAAAGAACTCACGATTTCAACCTCCTATCATTATAAGTAAATCAAGATAAAAATATTATCTTTCGCGTAATGCAGACGAGAGTTTAAAATTCATCTTAGGTTCATAATTTAGTCTTTTTTTATTTTGAATATTTCTCACTAACTAGCCACTTTTTTGCCCAGGTTATTACGGAAATGACATCTTTTGGCTAAGCTCATGTCGCATTATTCTTGAGCTATGCTCTTAGGTACCTTCTTTGATCAACCAGCTTTTCAAAGCTCGTTTATAGCATACCTGCATTATTTGTGCATAGTTCTTTGTTTTGGAGCCCTGCTTTTTGAAAGATTACGTTTAAAAGTCGATTTAAATAGAAATGAAGCTATTAGCATTATTTTGGCAGATATTGTTTATGGCTTGGCAGGTTTAATCATAATAATTACTGGAATCTTAAGAGTTAAATATTTTGGTCAAGGAGCAGAGTTCTATACTCACAATCCGTTATTTTGGTTGAAAGTTGGTTCTTATATTGCCGTTGGTCTACTTTCGCTTTATCCAACCATTACATATATTCTTTGGGCTATACCTATAAGTAAAAACAATTTACCTTCTCTTACACCAGATTTAGTATCAAGATTTAGGATGATAATAAACTTAGAACTAATTGGTTTTTTATTGATTCCTTTAATGGCTACTTCTATGGCACGCGGCATTGGTCTGCAAGCAGCTTAAGATTGCAAAAATTGGGAATTACTTGTTGAAAATTTTCTTATTCGGAGGGCCTTCTTTTTCTAAGAACTTCTAATACATCTCTCCACTCGACATTATGATATTTAAGAGCTACTTGTAAGTGGAAAATTAAATCAGAAGCTTCATTTGAAATGGACTTAGGGTCATTGTCTTTGCACGCCATTACAAATTCAGCAGACTCCTCTCCTATCTTTTTAAGGATCTTATTATCACCACCTTCTAGAAGACTATTGGTGTAACTTTTAGGTTTTGGGTTTATTGACCTTTCTTTAATTGTTTCGAAGAGTTCACTGCATGAGTCTGCTAGTGGGGGGAGAAAAGTAGACTTGTCTTTATGAGGATTTTCTTTAACATCATTGAAGAAACAGCTTCTTGAACCTTTGTGGCATGCAGTTGATCCAATTTGTTCTATAGATAGAATTAATGCATCTGAATCACAATCGAATCGAATATCTTTAAGTAGTTGAATGTGACCACTTGTTTCGCCTTTGTGCCAGAGCTGTTCTCTTGATCTGCTCCAGTAGTGCACTTCTCCTGTCTCTATAGTTTTCTTTAATGAATCTTTGTTGGCCCAAGCCACCATTAAAACAGCTCCATCTAACCAGTCCTGAGCAATTGTTGGGATCAGGCCTTTTTCATTAAAACGAAGTTTTTCTATGAATTCTTGGTTCAGTGGCGTCATATTCTTAATAAAGAAAGAAAATTTTGATTCCGATCATCTTTTTATTGAGTTCCCTCAAGCATGAGTTAGATGTCTAATCAAATTACTAGTTTTAGCTGCAGTAAGCATTTTGAGGGCTACCCATGTTGCCATAGACAGTGGAAGCATCCTGGTCATTGTAGCTTTGTTCATGGATACAGTAGAAGCTTTACTTTTTGGTTTAAAGCCAAGTCATTAGACCAGCATGGTTTTGTTGTTGATTTCTCTAGCTTCGAAGAGTTAAGACAAAAGTTGAAAGAACAATTTGACCACACTTTTTTAGTTAATGAAAATGATCCTCTTATCCCTCAATGGAGGGAGTTACATGTCAAGAAAGCTTTGGACCTACGTATAATGGAGAACGTAGGGATGGAATATACCTCAAAACTGGTTTGGGAGTGGGCAAATAACATCTTGTTGAGAAGCCACTCTGGGAGAACTTGTTGTTCTCGGACAAAAGCAAGCGAAAATAATTTCAATTCTGCTTATTTTGAGTCAATTCCTGATTGGTTTGGCTCTATTTAACTCAATCCTTTATAAGATCCTTACTGAAGAGGATGTTTTAATGCAACGCACTGAAAATGTGGTTAGTGAAACCATTGTTGGAAATTTTTTTGTACCAATTGGCTTGGTCCTTCTTTCTTTTGTTTTTGTTGCCCTTCCTGCTGAGGCTCATCATCCATGGGAATCGCAAATGGGAGATTTTAATTTTTTACAAGGATTTGCAAGTGGTTTAGCTCATCCGATTCTTGGTCTCGATCATTTGCTTTTCCTTATATCTGTAGGCTTGGTTGGAGGTGTTTCTCTACTTACAAGAGTGTCACTATTGTTATTAGTTGGCTTCTTGGGGACAGTACTTTCTCAATTCATACCTATTTTCCCAGGATCAGAAATAGTAATGGGGGTTAGCGTTGCTTGTGCTTCTTTAGTTGCTTTTGGAAGACTACCTATAGTATTTATTCCAGTATTTATTTTTAGCCATGGGTTTGTTTTAGGCAACTCAATGATTGGAGTTGAACCAACACCCTTAGTTGCCTACTCACTAGGCCTTTTAGTTATACAGTCATTCCTCATTTATTTTGGCAGGTTTGCTCTTAGGCGCTTCTGGAAAATTAAGAACGTTATTCTATGGTCTCTTCTTGGTGCGGGAGCGACAATCACAACGAGTTCGATTTTGTAATTGTAATTTGATTAATCTGGGAGAGCCCAAGGGTTAATACCTAACTTTGCTCCTATCTTATGAGCACATGCAAAGCCGCTGAAGGCTACTGCATTCAAACCTTGTCCAGGGAAGCATGAATCGCCTACACAGTAGAGACCTTCAATAGCTGTACTATTAAAAGGCATTGGTAGTAGTCCTGGTAGCCTTACCCTAGGTATTGGACCGTAGCTACCATTGTGCCGTCCTAGAAACCTTCGGTGACTTTTAGGAGTTCCAATTTCTTGATGAACAATATTATCTTTTATATGAGGGAATACTTTCTGAATTTTGGAGATGAGAAGGTTCCCGTCAAGTTTTTTCTTTTTTGCATAGCTCGATGGATCTAATCCTTTCCATTCTGAAAGGGAAGAAGGAGTAAATGCATGGACAATATGGCAATCTTTTGGTGCTAGGGAGTGATCTAATAATGTTGGGATAGAAATAAAAGCCACTCCTTGCTCAGTCTCCATTTCTTCCCATTCATTAAGGATTAAATGATGGCAGTGCGATCCCTTCGGAATGCAAGTTTGATTAACACCTAAATGAATTGATAAGAAAGATGGAGAGGGCTGATATCGATTCCTCCATTTGATTTCGTTGCTAGGAGTATTTTTTTCTTCTATTAGTGGTTCTTTTACCCCTTCGCCCCCAAACGTGTCCCAACGAGTAGTATTTGAAATTATTGTACGTGCATAGAATTCTTTTCCAGTAGCTAGTTTAACTCCAACGGCCTTTTTGTCCTCTAAAATAATTTTGGTAACCCTTGCCCTATAGGCAATCTCACCACCATTAGTTTTCAGCCCGTTAACCAACTTCTCTGCTATAACCCCAACACCTCCCTTTGGATAGTTAATTCCACCTGCATGGCGATCTGAAAAGACCATTCCAGCATTTATCATAGGAGTCTTTTCAGCTGGCATTACAGACCAGCAAAAACATTCGATGTCTATGAAATTAAGGAGATTCTGATCTTTTATGTATCGACGTGCTATATCTCCAGCGTTGAAAGGTAGCCATCGTGCAAGTCCTAAGCATGACAATGGTGCTTTTAAAAAGACCTTGGCTAAGTACATAGGGTCCTCAATTGATAATAGAGGCATTGAATCGAGACATTTGAAAACTTTCCAACAAGTTTCATAGAAAGCTTTAATGCCTAACTCTTCATGAGGGAAAAGAGTAGTTAGGTGTGCTATGAATTGATCAAAATCTTTACTGACGACAACTTCGTCACCATTTGGAAGATGATATGCAAGTTGAACTGGATCAGGAATTGTTTCGCATTTCTCACCTACATCAGAAAGTGCTCTTGTCAGAAGATTTGTGTAGCCTTTTTGTCCAAACCCAAAAATCATTGAGGCTCCAACATCAAAAGTGTAACCTTTTCGATGAAAGCTCCCACTGCTTCCTCCTGGGATAGTGTAGCGCTCAAGAACTAATACCTTTGCTCCTTTTGCCGCTAGTTGAGTTGCAGTCACTAACCCCCCAATTCCTGAGCCAATAACTATTGCATCCCATAAGAAAGCGTTCTTTTTATCAATAGGATCGTGGTCTGATTTCATTTCTTTATAGGTTCAATAAGATTAGGATTTGTCATTGCTTTCTTGATAATCTTAACTTCTTCTAGTGCCCTATCACGATAAGCACCATAGCGAGAGCGTTTGTCACGTATGCGTCGATTTAGATCAGGTAAAAGACCAAAATTAGGTGGCATTGGTTGGAAAAGATTTTTTTGACTTGACTTTTCTTCTAGTTGATTTCCACTTATAAAATTAATTAATGCACCTATCATTGTTGTTTTCGGAAGTGTTATTGGTTCACTGTTCATTGCTAACAAGGCTGCATTTGTTCCAGCTAGCCACCCGCCAGCTACGGCAGCGGCATAACCCTCAGTTCCAGTGATTTGGCCTGCAGCAAGAAGTTTTTTCCTTTTTCTAAATTGAAGAGTTGGAGCTAAGAGTTTTGGAGATTCAAGGAATGTGTTTCGATGCATTACACCAAAACGTATGAAATCTGCATTCTGCAATCCAGGAATCAATCGAAGAATTCTTTTCTGCTCTCCCCATTTCAAGTTAGTTTGAAATCCTACTAGGTTCCAAAGCTTCCCATCGTTATCCTCTTTTCTGAGCTGGACTATTGCATAAGCCCTTTTTGCTTGCCTTAGCTCCTTATCTTGCAAATCACCCCATCTAGGATCCCAGAGCCCTATGGGTTTTAGAGGACCATACCTCATCGTATCTTCTCCTCTTTTTGCTAATTCTTCTATCGGCAGACAACCTTCAAAAAAAGTAGCAGATTCTTTATCAAATCCTTTCACTTCTGCTTGCTCAGCATTTAGCAATTCAGATCTAAACGCTAGATATTGATCCTTATTCATTGGGCAATTTATGTAATCTGCATCTCCTTTGTCATACCTGCTTGCTTTAAATGCTAAAGAGAGGTCAATACTTTCACCTTCAACGATTGGACTTGCTGCATCAAAGAAATGGCATTCTTCAATACCTGTAAAAGCTCTTATATCGATTGCTAAGTCATCACTAGTCAGGGGGCCTGATGCTATTACAGCAATTTGATCTTCATGAGGAAGAAACTTGCGTTCATTTCTTTCAATATTTATTAACGGATGTTTCGATATTGTTTCAGTGATGAATTTGCTGAACTTACTTCTATCAACAGCCAGCGCTCCCCCAGCAGGCACAGCATATCTATCAGCGATCTTAATAATAAATGAACCTAGCTGTCTTAGTTCTTCTTTGAGTAGGCCAGATGCACGATCACTGCTATGAGACCCGAAACTGTTGCTGCATACAAGTTCTGCAAAATCATTTGAATGATGAGCTGGAGACCTCATAAGAGGCTTCATTTCAATCAAATTGACAGGTATGCCTGCGCTTGCAATTTGCCAAGCAGCCTCAGAGCCTGCCAGACCTGCACCAATTACTGATAAACGGGGAGATGGCCTCAAAAAATCAATTTTTAAACAATATCAAGCTTTTAAGGGAAAAGCTTAGAAAGGGTTGTTGTCACCAAACTGACGATTCCATTGTTCTCTAGCAGGACCTTGAATGTTGAAGACTACCCAAGTAACGGCAGCAATGATTGGAAGAGTGATAACTATAATGTTAAGCATGGAGATGAGTTATTTCGTCGTGATTTTACAGTCAAGAGTGGCATATTTGTCATTTGTAAGTGAATTCATTTAATTAAGCGTTGGGATAATGAACCTTCTGATGAATTTTCATTTGTTTATTAATGGCCTGTTTTGCATATAATCCTTTTTCATATGAAGATTGTCACGTGACAACTTCGTGGCGGACCTTTAAGGTTCAACAGTGCGGGTCGCTAGCTCAGCGGTAGAGCATCCGGCTTTTAACCGGCTGGTCCTGAGTTCGAATCTCAGGCGACCCATCTTTATTTATAGATTTTGCAAGAGCATGCATAATCGCCTTTCAAGGGTTTTTGCAATTTACCTGCTCGCAGTCTTTATTGGTGAGATCCCTATCGCTCAGGCTGGCTTTGATCATTTCACCGTGATTGATTCATTAGGAAACTGGAGAATTGAACAAAAATTTGATGCTGAAACAAAAAAAATCTTTTGCAGAGCATTTGTAAAAGGTAATGGAACATGGTTTGCAGAAAAAATTCGAATAAATCAGAATGATGAACTTATTTTTCCTGAGGGGATCTCTTTCAAAGATATATCTAGCTCGAATGATGTGAAGAAAGTGAGAGCTTTGCTTCAAGATTGCCGGAAGGGCCTCTTTTATCTCCCCAGGGCAGGAAGTTTTTCATTATGAAATCTGTTTTGAAATAGACATAAAGACTCGCCAGATAGGTAATTTCTTTGCTGCATTAGGAATGCAACCTTCTTAAATATAGAAAATGAAGCAGGTTTCTGTAGTCCTTGCTATTTCAGCAAATATTTCTCTATACCTTTGGCTTTTGCTTAATAACCCTCTCCCTTAGTGGTTTAGTTGGAAATACATATCTTTTGGGTGATGATGCTTAAAAGTTCAAAATTTAATACTGTTGCCAGGGTTAATTGGTTATTTTTACACTGATTTTCTTTAAGTATTACTAAATGAGATTTCAGAGAGCAACTTTTTAGGTAGATATGACCCTTTAAGATTCATCCTGAGAAGGGTGATCATAGAAATAGAACAAATGCCTAAGAAATCCTCCACTCTTTCAAAGACAACTCGACCTTGGCTATTACGTTGGGCAGAGGAAGAGAGTGTTTTAACTGTAATTCCAAAATCAAAGACGCAACGTCTAGCAAAACAAGCTCAGTTGGCGAATGTTGATGCAGAGAGAGCTGTCAACAGAGCTTTTCAGCAAGAACTTTTAAGAGCAAAAGCGATTAGTGAAGCAATGTTTAAATCTGGAAAGGCCGTTAGGTATTCGCTTGTTAGCTCAGGGAGACAAGCTCTTCTTAGAATTTCAGCTGCTCAGCGAAAACTAAAGGGTTGGTTTAAAGGATGATTCACTTCAGTTACTGTTGAAAATTCTTAGCCTTTGAATTTGGCTTTGGCTTTATTTATTGTCTTGGTATTTAGTGAGAATTTTAACTATATTAAAAAGGAATCATCATCAGATCTACTTAAAATATGCAACTTTACGTAGTAACTTGGAGGTTTCAGTCTGCTGAATATCAAACCTTTGCGGCGCAGGCTTTAAGGGAATATGTTGATAGTGGAAAGCTTGATGATTCTATTGAGGGATATGAGAGAATTGCTTGGATACACACTCCACAAGATGGAACAGGTACAGTTATATGTAGGGCTGAGAATGCATCTGTTTTATATAAAGTGTTTAGCCCATGGCGAAATAAATTTGGAATGAATTGGGATTATAAGCCTGGGTTGTCAACAGAAGAGCTTGTTAATTTAATAAAGGAATCTGCATAAATTGCTGTCCCTCGTTCTACTCAAAAGATAATTAATAAATGTTAGCTACTTATCCTTAGTTTTACTTAGATCTAGCAATTCTATGGTTTGGTTTATTCTTTTTCTTATGTTGCTTCCTTAAAAAATTCTCCTAATTAAAAATATTGGGAATAGACCTTTTATAAACAAGGGTTTTGGATACTCCTTAGTAGCTTAAATCTAGGATTTGAAAATATAAAATTCTTTAGCAACATACGATTTAGGCTTACTTGCGACGCTTGGTTCTATTCTTAAGTCTTTGCTTACGCTTATATTTCTCTACAGGCGTCTCATGATGGCGAATCCGCTTTAGTTCATTAAATATACCAGCTTTAGAAACTTCTCGTTTGAATCTACGTAGTGCAGATTCAACGCCTTCGTTCTCGCCAACTATTACTTGAGTCAAAAGAAATTTTATGAATATTCTACATTAACAGGTATAGATCAAATATGACCATCAATTATAAAAATCATAGGCATAGAAGGACTAATGAAAATGTTTAAGTCAAATTCTTGCCCTTTTTGTACTAGCACTCCTTAGTGATTGCAAGCTTTTTGCCTTTTAGGAAGGAAAGCCTGATCTCAGCGAGAATCCATAAGAACTATTTTCTTGAACAGTGATTTGCAGTTGAATATGCAATTGGGTACAAGTCCTAGCCTCAATAGGCTTGTTTTCAAGCGTCTATTTGAAGTGTCAGACTTTCCAAGTTAAATAATTTCAAATGCTTTATTTCTTGCACTAGATGGATTAGATATAAAAGATCAGAGCCTTATGGACTCCTCACATCATTTTATTTGGTTCTGATGGTTGGGAGTCTTTGTGATTTACTAAGACTCCCTAATAAATTCACTGAATGAGATGACCGCCTAAAAGCCATCTTCTCATTCAGCTCACTAGAAAGCGTTACCTAGTTTCCACATTTCAGTGAAGCCAACTCCTCACAAATATAATATTTACTTGATTATTTATTATTTGTAAGACTTTCTTAATAATCAGGTTTGGATCTTCTCTTTTTATTCAAGTTCCATAGAGACATCTTTCATATACAATTAGATATTATGAAGAAAAGTCTACTGAACTTTTAAATACTTAGACTTCCCGCCAAGCATTTGATCTCGAGACGTCCTCATTTCTTTGAGGAGAGAAAGCACTTCTAATGGTCTCAGGATATCCTCAGAAAGGAAGACAATTCGCATATTTATAGCTCGAGAAATAGTAAAAGGTAGATATGCTTCAACTAATTTTTTCTCCATCAATTTGGTTTGAGATTACTTCTTAACGCAAGTTAATGAAACTTAACCACTAAAGGCACTATGTAGTTTATTGAAACGATTAGTCTAATTGTGTTAATTAAGAGTTTAAAGACTTGTTCCAGCAATAGCTTAAACTCCTAGTCACTTTTTTACTCTTACCATTAATTTCTAGATATTGAAAAAGGAATTTCATGACTTATCAAGATAAAATTATGATTGGAGCCTTGGTTTTCTTTGCTCTCTCTGGTCTCTATTATATTTGGCTTTGGTTTGATGGTTTTGTGAAAGAAAGCAATTCGGATCAAATCAAGCAACCATGGGAATAGTCAATTTTTTGCATCAGGTTTGATTTGATGAATTTCATCTCATTGATCTTAAGTTTTTTTATAACCATCACGCCTCCATCACAGTTTGATTGTGATGGAGATCAGCTTTTAGTTACCATTAGGAATAATTTAAACGGTGACTTTGCTCTTGTAACTGATCTTGAAGAAATAGATAAGGGTGCTTTTGTAGTTCTCGATTGGAATGACTTGAGTCTAATGCTCCCTGTATCTTTTCAGAAAGGGGAAATAAGCTTTACTGATAAGAAATGGTTATGGAGTTATCAAGACAATGAAACTGGATTACATGAAGAAACTCCCAGGTTTGCTCAAAGGCTTCGAAATGGCTATGTTGTAGAACATGAATGTAAGTTGCCTGAGCTTGATGAATTACTCTGATTTTTTTATTTGCTTAAAGAGATTCATAGCCACTTAGTGTTTTGTATTAGATAATGTCAAAATGCCTATTTGAAAACCCTTGCTGTTTTTATTCTTTTTCAAGTTATAGATCATTTGCTTCTTTGAAGAGGGCGTCTCTCTCTTCTGATAACGCAAGGAGGCGTCTTTGCTCAATTGGGTCATAGTGTTGAATAAGAGATTGACCAAATTTAAAAATCACTTCATCAGGCAAACCTTGATCCCTTAACTCGGCCAGTACACTTGAAATGGTTTTGAAGGCATCATTCAGAAGCTCTTTTTGTTCATCACTTTCTTTGAAATCAGTCATTTCTTTTAGCCTGTAACTATTTAACGATAAAGCAGTTATGACTGTTTGTCGTTGAAAGTATCCATAACAAATTTTTTGCAACCAATACTAAGCAGTTATTTGATAATACTTAGCCTTTGCAGTTGTTTGATTGATAGCTTATTTTCTATAATACAAGCAACCTTTCTCAAAGGTTGAAGGTGAAAAGAAATTATTTTGGAAAGATTAATCAATGGGAATCAGTGTCATTATCATTGATTGATAGCACCTAACTTGTCTCGAATAAGTATTTATTCGAGACAATAAATAGCTAAATATAAACATATTTATGTACTCCTATTCTATAAGGTGAGATATGATTTTGTTACTAATTTTTCATTACCCGTATTCTGACTATAGTCTCCTCTAATGTTCTTATCTTCCGAATTATTTGAAAAATATTATGTAGAGAAACTTGTATTAGCTCTTATTGATTGATAAGGAAAATTAGGCCAGTTTTATACTTTCTCTAGAATGTTAAGTCTTATACAATCGGATGCTTTCTAAGCTGGGTTATTTGCTTACTTTTTAAAGAGATGATCAATCTGCCTTGTCAAGTTTAAGCCCATCTAAGTCATTTTTAGTAAGCTCAAAGTAGTAACAGGTGCTAGCTATATCATCCAATATTTGATCCTTAACATTCTCTATATTTACGTTACTAATGAGTTTGTTTTTTGCAAACTCACTTTTGGTTTCACCTAATGCAAACTTTAGAGCACCATCATAAGAAATACCAAAGCCGGTACTATTGCAAAATGTTTTTGTGAACTTCTTAGAGACTTTTTGTTCTAGTTTTGTCGTCTGCTTCTCTAAATCTTGAGCTGCAATTACTGGGCTTGAAATGCCTGCACTAAGAACTGTTATTAGCAAGACAATTAGAAAACGTTTCATTTTTATTTATGCGTTGCATAGATATTTTGCTATAGAAAGATGATTTTTTATTAGACTTGGTTGCAAAAGTATTTTATTTCATCCTTATTCATAAGGTCTACAGACCTTACTCTTATACTTAACTGGAGTACTTGATGGAAATGACATTGCCTTATTTCTGTCGCTATATGCAGCTTCTATTTCACCAAGTTTATATTTTGTATTAGCACGATTGGTGTAGGCAATTCCTTCTGAATAATTTGGGCTTAATTCAATAGCTTTTGTCTGATCAGAAACTGCTCCTTTGTAGTCTTTAATCAAATACTTTGAAAATCCACGAGCTATGTAGAGTCGAATATTAAAAGGATTTAACTGAAGACCTTTGTTTTATAGAGAGATTGAATTTCTATAATCGTCCTTAAAATAGAAGCTCACTCCAGATTTGTAGTAACTTGATTCTTTAGAGCTTCCGTAGCATTCTAGCTTTGGCAAAGATCCTTCTTTGAGTTGATAACCTAATTGCATTGCTTTTCTATAATCAGCACAACCATTAACTTTATCTTTAAATGACTTGCCAAAGTAATATTTACTCATGGCACTGTCATAGTAACCCTTAGCACTTTGCCTATTTCTTTTTTCCTGCTCCATCTTTTTTTCTTCTGCTTCCTTTCTTTTTTATCTTTTGGAGTTAACTGGTCTTCTGCTTCTTTAAGATTTTCTAGAAAAGTTGAATTATCTTCTGGTTTAAGTTCAATGGCTGTTTTGTAATCTTTTATGGCGTTCTAGTAATTACCTAGAGTGTAATATATATTGCCTCTCATATTGTAATAGCGAGCATTACTTTTACTAAGCTTTATAGCTTCATTATAATCATTCAGGGATTCCTTATATTGATCAATTTTGTACCTTGCATTTCCACGATTGCTAAAATAAACTGGCTCCTTAGAACCTAGCAACTGAAATCAACAAATTTAAGAACGATGCAACTCGCCAGTGAAAAGCTCTAAAAATAGGGAAGAAATAAGGAAACTATTCTAGATTGAAGTACTAAAGCATAATGAAAATTCCTGAAGCCCTATTAGCTATGAATAAGCGATGATTTCTATGAAAACATGACTGTTGAAGAGTTAGATCTATATTTAAGGGAAGAATAAATAAATGAAAAGTGTCCCTCAAAGCTGTCAAAGATGCGGAGCACCAATCAAATGGCAAGTATCTTCATTGCTAAGACCTTCCCCTTGAACGCATCAGCCTTTCTCCTCTGGAATTTCCCAAAGAGAAAGTACTTTGCGGCAAGCATCAACATTCCAAAGAACATTTGCTCTAGGAGTTGGCCCAGTAGTGACAAAGTGAGTCCCTAGCTTGAAATAGCCTTCCTTTTTTCTGCGAAAAAGAGTTGCCTTAGACAAATTTAATTCGCCTACAACATCCTTAGTTCGGAGCCAAAGCCCCGCTGGTAATTCATAAGACATAAGTGTATTAAGGCCCTCTGGACCTGTCGGTGTTTATATCGTTTGCACCCTCTGGACGTTTAACCAGACAAGTCAGTTATAAAAATAACTGCGAGGATTACGCATCCCCATGCGGCAAAGTCTTGTTGAGCCCCATAGTGAACAGGTTGGTCTAACTTGTCAACTCCTTGTATCTTTGGCCTCGAGCTAAAGCCTTATCAATTTCATCCTCATCAGTCCAAGTTCCATAAGATCTAATGTGCGTATCTGTACTGTGTCCTAACAGTGCGGATGCAATCCTTACGCTTAGTCCATATTGTTGGTGACACCTTAGTGCAAAGCCATGTCTGAAGCTGTAGGAAGTCTTGCCAGCCTTAGCTAAAGAATCCCATGACTTTTGTCTCTTAAGATAAGTACGTGCAGCATCAGCAACACCTACTTTGCATAGGGGTAATGGCTCATTATTAGTTACACGTTCTATTAAATTCCATTTAGAAGCCCATGAATTTAGGCATCTCAGTTTTCTACGTTTTGTCTGACCTGATCCGCTGCGCTTAATGTAATTGCACCATAATTCTCCATTCTCAACTGTTAGATGTTTGATTTCGATTGGACGTAGGCCAAAGGCGGCCATTAATTCAAAAGCAAACTTCCAACGCTTTGCTGCCTCTTTGTCTCTTGGATGCTTTGATTCAACAGGCAAGCTTTTTAGGAAAGTAATAATTTCATCATCTTGCAAAGGAATTGCATCTTGCTTGGCTTCAACCTTGTCCCCATAGAACCCTTTTAATTCAATTGGGGGAGTCCAGCGATCAGTGGGTAAGATATTCCCCCCTTCCCTAGAAATGCCCCACTTGAGCATTGCAGAAAGATGTTGAAGTGATATTTGCCTTTGTCTTGATCCTGCCTCCCATTTCTCCCCTGCCCGTTCTAATAAATCAAAAGCGTCTTTAGCATCAGAAACTTCTTTCAATCTTCTTCCAGTTGAACCATAATCTTTGGCCCAAGTGGATGCCTTTATTTTATTTTTTCTAATTTTATAAGCCCCAAATAAATCCCATGCTTGCAATAACAGGGAGGATGCTGACTCAGTTGCTTCTGGTAATGCTATAGAAGCTCCAAAAATGGCTTCATAAGCTTCTTTAACATTTCTGCCCCCTGTTACAAGCCCAGCAATCTTCTCAACACACTCTTGGATCTTTCTGGAATTAGAAGGGAGCCAAGCTATATCAAGAGTTTTAGTCTCGCGTGTTCTGTTTTGAAAACGAACATCAAGTTTCGTTTTGCCACGTTGCTCCCCAACTCGGTAAGCTGGACCTACGCTTAAACGAAGTTGGTTTCTCAGAGCCACTACCCAATCGTCAGCGTGCTTACGCGAAGGCATTGTTCTTACCTGAGGCGAGTGACAAACGAGTGACAACCGTTGTCTAAATGATCGCATCTGAGGCTTGTTGAGTCAAGCAGCAAAAGCGTTGCAGGCACTAAACTCTAGTTAGGGTCTACAATGGCAGTTAACGGGGCGTGGCGCAGTTTGGTAGCGCGGGTGCTTTGGGAGCACTAGGTCGCAGGTTCGAATCCTGTCGCCCCGACTAGGATCTCAAGGAATACGTTTTTAGGGTGTACGCAAAACGTACGCAAAAAAGGGCTTAATATGTGATCAATGGCATCTTCACGTAGAAGAAAACTTAAAAAGACGGAAGTTTTGCAGTTAATTGCTGAACTCCAACAAGAGGGCAGCTTTACTAGTGATGCTCTTTTAGCTTTTGCTGAGAAAATAAATGGAGCAACCTTTGCTGAGGAGAAGCTTAAGAAGCAACAGGGCATGTCCAGGGATGAAGCTAAGAATGCTGTGTTGCAAAAATTTGATTGTAAAAATGGAACTGAATTAAGGAAAAACAAAACTTTTGCAATGGCAATGGCAGGTGAAACTTATGGCTTAAGGAGTAGAGAAGACTGGTTAAAGCTTTATCGACGGTGGATTGGGGTCCCTAAAGAAGAGCGTAACCAGGAGGGCAAGACTTGTATAAACGGAATTGATGTTTTGGAAAATTTTCGTCCTTGGCATGTTTTTGGATTAGATAGTTCAAAGGCAACAAAAGAGGATGTTGTTAATTCGTTTAGATCTTTAGTTAAAATTCATCACCCAGATGTTGGTGGTGATAGAAGAGTCTTCGAACAATTAGAAAAAATGAAAAATTCAATTTTGGCATTGATGAAGTGAAACAGTACTTATGAAAGATCTTTTAACTGCCAAAGAAACAGCAAATATTTTAGGCTTCAAAAGCACAAAGCAACTTTATGCCTTGGTTGACTTCTTTGACTCAAGGTATGACGACCAATGGGAGCTTATAGAGCACATACATTTTGAATTTACAAGATCATCAGGACCAAGAAATAGACGTCCTAGATTATTTACTGAATCTGGAGTAGAAGCACTTGCCGCATATTATGACGCAGAGAAAAAAGACTTTATAAAAAAGATTCTTGATCTATTGACTCAAAGGAGAGTAAGAGTTAGAAAAACTCTCGTTTCAAGAAGGATAACTCAAGCATTCTTTAATTCTTCAACAGACTTTATTCCTAGAAATAATTTGCAATTTGTACCTAAGAAGATCACTATCGATGTTCTCCAGACAAATACCCAAGGTTATAATAATAGTGTAGAAAGATTGCGAAAGGAGGGTTCTTTAGAAGGACCAGAGGCTTTAAAAGAAGACACACATTTCTTGATTTCTGAGGATAATAATTTGTTCTGGAGTTCAAAAGGTATAGCAAGAATTGCTATGGATATGAAAGAAAAGTCATCTTTAAAAAGATCAAAGTCTCGAAGAGCTTGGATGGAGGCAGTAACAAAAGTAGTAGATGATTGCTTTAAAAAAGAAATTAAGAGATTAAAATCTGCTCCAAGAAATATTGAAAAAGCTATTAAGGATGCCAAGAGGCTTTCCCACGATAAATGTCTCGTGACAGGTGAGGCTAAGACAAGAGGTAATCAACTAATATTATGCGGACATCATTTATTTGATAAACATACACGTCCTGATTTAGCTGATCATATAGACAATATTTTGATAATTAAAGATTCTATTCATAGAGAATTTCATTCACATCATGGTAGTGAAAGTTGTACTCCTAAGGACTTTCTAGATTTTCTTGATAAAAGGAATGACCTTATCAATATTGATACCTCTGCTGCTTCTAGAAGGTATGACAAGCTTGTATTACGGCTTACTAAACTTCAGGAAAATTTTGCAAATAATCATTTGAAGTATCAAAGTGATTTAGTTAGTTATTAGATAAATTCTGTTCAGGAATTAAATGTACGCAAAACGTACGCAAAAATTGCTTAAAAAGGATTTAAAGGACTTATGGATACCCTATTCCCAATGTTGTTGCTAATTGGTTCAACCATTTACTTGCTTTGGATGTTCCAAAGGTTTTTCAAGAAGAAGGATTCCTAGCTATTTAATGAAGATTTGCGCTGGATCAGCTAGAAAGGCAGAAGGACAAAAAAAACTGAATGAGCAACAACCTGTTCTATAAGGCTTTGGCTGCCGTAAGCACCACTGGAATCTTGGTTATAGCGGGGATGCAGGTGACAACAGCACTAAAGAAAACCAATACTCCTGATGATCAACTAGCTAAGACAATGGTTGAGATAAAGAACGCTCGCAAAGATGCTTTGAATAATGTCAAAGAGGCGAGAAAAGAAGCTTTGAATGAGGTGGAGTTCGCTCGTCAAAAATCTCTGAAATCAATTCAAACTGCCGGTAATTCAACTACTGGTGATGTTTACTATCTCTATTGGGGGACTTTTACTGCATTAAAGCCAGGTGAAGTAAGCCGGTATGCGTCATCACATCTGAGCTCAAATGCATTTAATTCTCTGGAAGCTTGCGAAAATGCTGGACAAAGACTTTTAAGTGAAATTTATATGCCAATTAAATTCTTTGATGGTAGATACACTTGTGTCAAAAAATAATGAAAAGGTTTATCTTCTTGCTCGCTATAAGCCTGGCATTCCCTAAAGCTGCAATGGCAGATTTTGGAGATGCTGATTTCCCTATTGGATTGTTTATGAATAGTCCAAAAAGTTATCACGATGTTTGGTGTAGAGAAATAAAAAAAACCTGCCGTGTTCGGTTTCAAGGTCCTGCAATGTGGGTCGAAGGCCAAGGTGGTATACAAATTTCTCAATACCTACTTTCTAAATATGAACATGAGGGTGGTGATCACTACAACTATTTAATTTATAAATCAAAAGATGGCATTAAAAAACAAGCTCTTTTCCTGATTAGAAGTAATAAAGCGCAAAGAGATTTCTTTAAAGCTATGTCTCGTTGGAAAAGACAAGAGTCGTTACCAATCCCTAATTACCGGCTGCCAGCAAGCCAAGGCCCACAAGATACTCAAAATAGAGATAAAGGTTTAAACCCTTATGAAAATCCTCCAATAACTGATTGGTCAGAAAAGACCACAAAGGAATCACCCCCAGGAATCAACTGCAACTCACCTGTTTATAGAAACAAACCTATGTGTAAATGAATGAGTATCTATTTTTATTCCTTCCAACTATTGGATTCGGAATTATCTTTGTCGCTATGTTTCTTCTAATTCCCAGATATTTCAAGAATAAATAGCTTTACTTGGTGCTCATTTTAAAGACCTACATGAAGAATCACGTTTGTTTGATGGTTAAGACTGTTCTCAATCATGCTCCAACTACTACATCAGTTATATCCGCCTTGGCATATCGCACTTGATTCAGTTCTGCTGATAGGAGTCGTTTCTTATTTTATTTATAGGCGTAAAGGGTCTTGATGATTTTTGGATTGGGTAGCAAAGACGTACGCAAAACGTACGCAAAACATGTCATTCTTGATCGATCATCGTGATTCAACATATAGCAGAATCGTTGCAAATACTAGAAAAGTCAGTCTGAGGCTATAGGGGGTCGGGTGCTTTGGGAGCACTAGGTCGCAGGTTCGAATCCTGTCGCCCCGACTAGTATTTGCAATGGATCTCAGAGAAGGGTAAAACAGGGTCAAAATTACTTCCGCCCATATTCCGCCCATTTGCCTCTGGATAAGTCCAGACAATTAGTGAATAATCCCCGCGATCGTTTTGACTGCTAGAACCACAAACAAACCTTCTGCAAATAGCAACCAAGCCATCGTGGAGTTGTTTAGGCCCAACCTTCTATAGCGATCAATCGTTGCATCATGTACTTGTCGGATGGTGGCAAGCATTACCTATTCAGTTGAGAGCGAAGAACTAATTGTCGCTTGAGTTTCACATTCTCATCCTTTAGTTCTTCCATCTCCTTCTGGTATTTGTCGATCAAATCCAGCGTCCATTTCCAGTTCTTTTCAGTGCAATACTTTCTGGCAATATTCCAATCAATAGTCATAGGAACCTCAACGATGAATGATTAGTCGCTCAATGAGCAGAGTGATGACCACTCCTTTAAAAAAGAAAAACCAAAGCAATCCATAGTCAGACATCCCAAGTTTCTCTTGATACCAAGCAATAAATTTCTTGTGCTGTTCAATCAATTGCATAGGTTTCTACCAATCTGGATAAGAGAAGTCCTCTTCGGTAAGGATATAGAACTCTCCCTTAGAAAGTCGATGTTCCCATTCTAGGAATGAACTTTGGCAATTAGGTGTAGGAGGGTATCGATAACCTTTCATCTTTTTCCAACGGGTATACAGAGCGCCAAGAAACCAACTATCAGTTAATGACTTTGGACCACCCTTTAATAATTTCTCTTCTTTTTGATTGAACTTTGCAGAGTCCAATAATTCTTCTCTCCAATTGATGTCACTCATTGCTTTGCCTCTTTCTCAGAGGATTATTTTTTTGCAGTGGTTAATTTATCTGGATGAAATTTCTTGTATAGATCATTTTGATATAAAGGAGTAGAGAAGCAATTCACGTCATCAAAATCACTCTTTTCATGCATTTCAGTTAGATAAAGCTTTACATTATCTGAATTAACAGTCAAATTAGAACTAGACACAAGCTTCAAGGTTGATTGAATAGCACCTTCATGGTCATAAAGAAATTCCTCACATAAAGCTCCAAGCTGGTCTGCCCCAATATTCAAAAGGATTTTTCGAAATTGATTAAAACTTTCCATAAACACGAAAATGAAAAAAATTAAACAATAAAAAATGAAAAAATTTCCAGTAAATTATTTTCTTTACTCCAATTAGTGCTCAAAGTAGACATATAAATATCATTTTCTACAAGCAGGAGGTATAAAATTGATCAAATCGAAGCAAGTATTGCTAATTATAAACTCGTGCCAAAGGCTTCAACTAACAGTCTAATGACAATTAAAAACTGCTTTTAAGTTCTTCTACAATTGGGTCCTCCTGTTCACTAATGGTGTTTTTCCTTTTTGAGAACGCATTATTAATAAAAGTGGAATACCAAAAACTAGCAAGGAAGAAAGCAATAGGACAGTATTTATAGTGAGGGCACTCATTGGCAGATCAGAAGAAGCCAAAGCAAAAATGAATTGATACAAAGTCATAATTAATACGCAAAAACAAAATAGAGGCAGTTCAATAGAGGGATTGTTCTTTTGATCGTTCTAACTGCAACGTTTTTTACCTCATCGACTGCAAAATATTCCAATTAACAACTACTACAAGGAAGGTCCATTAAGTATTTTTTCTTTCTTGCCTTAATTTAATTAAGAGGTTGAAAACAATTTTATTAAGACTAAGAAAAATAATTAAAAAAGAAAATCCTAAGAAGAATGCCGTGAATAAAATCAAAATAACTAAAATTAAATTATATTCAGCCTTAAAGAAAAGAGCTGAACCTGCTATTTGATTTTAATATTGAGAGCTCAAATAAAATATTGAAATTAATCATGTGTATGAGCAATACCTAACTCGTGCATTCGAGCATGTTCATCAATACTATCTGTTAAAACCTTAGATCCTGGACCAAAAGTGCTATACATACCATATGCTACTGAACTAAATAAGAACAATAAAATAACTCCTATCATTAAATATGGAGCAGGGTGTAAAGATGAATTTTCCAAAATAATAATTGTATTTAGAAATTATTATTTAGCATGTGTTATCAAAGATCAAGTATTTATTTTACTTTTTCAAGGGAAATAAATGCTTTATCAGTGTTATGATTGTTATTTAAATGTGTTAAGTATTCTCAAAGATCTTTTACATACCAGCGATGTCTAAATTGATATATAAATACACTTTAAATGAATAATCACATGGTATAAAATGTTGTTTTATCTTTTGTTTCTAGCTCATTAAAAAATAACGAACCAAATAAAATTAACAACGAGCTCTGTTTACGCCCCACAGCTCACCATTCTTTGATGCTTCAAGTACTGCTTCGTAGATCTCTTTTGTCATTGCTCAGACAGGTGGGACTAATTTCTAAAAAGATAACGAATCAAGCAACTCATCGCCAGTAAGTTTTAGAACTCTCATAGGTCCTATAAATTCCACTTATCTATCCAAGCAAAATTAGAAATAACAGCTAGTGTTCTTGAAATTGCATCGGGTACGTTTTGAACGAATTAGAAGTACTTACCCTTTCTGGCTCAATTGCAGTGTTTGCTATTACATGGCTGTTCTTTGGATTTGGAGATGATGATGACGATGGAGGAATGATGAGACCTATCAGACAGAATCTTGGTTAAAGCAAGTTCCTTCTCTAGGCTCTGCATGGACACTTCTTGTTAATTAAACGTGTTTTAGGGGTATAAGAGTAATGGTCAGGAAAGCCACTGACTGTCTACAAAATCAAGTCCATGCCTTATTGTATCTATTCAGAAACTGCTCGCATCCTTGGATATTCAAGCCGATCAACTTTATATAAAGTCAGGCGGGATGGTTGGTTAAAGCCTTATGAAGTCAGTATTGAAGGGAAAACATATCTTGATCTACATCCAAGAGGTCACTCACCATTAGATGTACACCTCCAAGGAAGCCTTCAATGGCGACCAAGTAATCCGACTAGAAAAATGAACTATATGGACGCGTGAGTTAATTGTCTACAAGTTTGAGAGGTTGACGCTAGGAAAATTTTGAGTCTCGAATGACCTCGCAAAGAAAAACTCTGGGAAGGACCCATGCGGCCGAAAAACATCAATTATCCAGGCGTCAAGCTAGAAGAATCACTGCTTCTGCATATGAATTGCTCGTTCAAGACCTAGAAGCAGTGGACTTATCTAGGCTGCAAATGACAGCAAAACTAATTGTGAATCTTGAGCAGGCAATGCAAAAAGCCCTTTTGCATAATCAATCAGCAGCAGTTGCGTCTTGTGCAAAACAAATAATTCATTTATGTGGTTTAGCTGCCAACTCTTCTTATGCCAGCAAATCTAGGAGAATTTAAAAAGGCACAAAAAAACCTGCCCGAAGACAGGTCCTTTTGGAGATCTTAAGCAAGTGTTTCCTTGTTTCCACTGCTGGATGATCTCAACTCCTCACAACGGAAATATGCCACATGTTCTTTAAAAATGCGAGAAATTATCTAAAAATACTCAAAACTGTCACATGTGACAGT